>JBBQBB010000015.1:0-59186 GCA_038317095.1 Bacteroidia bacterium
AGCACCTTCTTTGTCCATAACAATAATGCATGCAGGAATACCAGTGCCGTAAAACAAGTTAGCAGGCAAACCAATAATGCCTTTGATATAACCACGTTCTATAATGCTTTTGCGAATTTCAGCTTCGGCATTTCCTCAAAACAAAACTCCGTGAGGTAAAATGCAAGCACCTTTTCCTTTACTTTTTAATGATTTAAGAATATGCAGCAAAAATGCATAATCTCCATTTTTATCGGGTGGTGTTTTATAGATGGCTTTGCCTGTTTTGTTGCTTTCCGTTTCATCTTTCTCAAAGCGTCCATAAAGGTCATCTTGCGGATTAAAACCTGTAGCCCAATTCACCGAAGAAAAAGGTGGGTTGGCAACCACAAAGTCGAATGTTTTTAAATGTCCATTGTTATCTTTAAAAAACGGGTCTGAAAGAGTGCTTTGTCCACGATGTATTTCAATAGCTTCTTGTCCGTGCAAAATCATATTCATACGAGCAAGGGCAGCAGTTGCCACATCTTTCTCTTGACCGTAAATAGTGCCTTTGCCATCGGCTTCGTCCAATGCTTTTAAAAGTAAAGAACCCGAACCACAGGTGGGGTCATAAAAAGTAGTTTTGTTGGTGGCGTCGTGTATGCTCAGCACTTTTGCCATTACACGGCTTACCTCGCTTGGCGTGTAAAATTGTCCTTTGCTTTTTCCGCTTTCAGTCGCAAAGTTTTTCATCAGGTATTCAAAAGCATCGCCAAGAATATCATCGCCACCTGCACGATTTTTACTAAAATCCAATGCAGGATTTTCAAAAATGGCAATCAAGTTAGTGAGCTTGTCAACCTTTTCTTTGCCTTTACCCAGTTTATCATCATCGGCAAAGTCAGCAACATCAATTACACCCTTTAGGTCATTTGCACCAGCCAACACTCCAATTATAATATTGATTTGATTTCCAATATCCTTATTGCCTTTCAGGGCTTGCATATCTTTGAAACTACCACCTTTGGGTATTTCAATAATAGCATCTTCATCGCCGGCATATTTGTCGGAAACATATTTTACAAACAACAACACAAGAATATAATCTTTGTATTGGCTTGGATCCATTCCACCTCTTAACTCATCACAACTCGCCCAAAGGGAACTGTATAATTCTGATTTTTTAATTGCCATTTATTTCTTTCTACTTTTTTTAAGATTTATTTTCTTGTCTGCTACCTGCATCGCTTCATTCGCAAACTTTTCATCTTTGACAACATCATACAATTGATCTGCTAACCAAAGGATCAGCAATTCGTCTTTATCAGCTTTCAGGATTTCCGACAAAATGGGTATCCGTTCCCGTTTGAGTTGCCGCAATCCTTTTTCAATTTTACTCAGTTGAGCCGTGTCCATTTCAAGCAATGGTGCAACCTGTCGCAAATACAAATTTTGCTTCTCCCTAAGTGTCCTTACTCTCTCCCCAAATTGGCTATTCATCGTTTTAATATTGACTTGTCAAATATTGGCAAATATAAGAAAAGAAAGTACTTACTAAGAAAAATAGCAAAGTTGCAAAGTCTGCAACCTACGCAAAAGCCCCATCTATTTGCCAGTATGGGGAGCTATGCAAATTAATAGGCCGCCAAATTGTTTTGAGGGTTTATAGGTTTGCTCGTTGACTAAATGTTAAAAAGTAGGTTCAAATGAACTTATTTTGTGTTTCAATGGATGAAATTTATGAGAATGCCCATAAATTATTAAATGATTATGACACAAATTATATGGATTAGCAACAATGCGTGGCAACCCACTATCTAGGGAGAAAAGTGCGCACAATTGCCAAAGATAATTCTATGTTTTTAGATACAATTAACAAAATATTGAAAGCCCAAGACGGTGTTTTTCGCGCACTTTTGGATAGAATAAATGATTCAACTGAATTGCATCTTATTTTACCTTAAAAAGTGCTCCTTTTTGGTATTCAAACACAGACGAACCTATGTTGATTCGATTCCCATTTTTCAGCCCTTTTAAATTTTGAATCTCTTTGTCCAAAACAAACAATTTGCCGCCGGTTGTGGTCACAATTTTAATGTAATCTGGGTGAATTCGATTGGTTACACCGCAGGCAAGAACAGATACGGGTTTTCCTATTCCACTCAGCAGCAGCATATCTTTTACCGGCGCATTGTTGTCGGCAATCATTAGCACGGTATCCGTATCCGGCCATCTTTTCAATGCGGCTTTAACTGCTTCTAAATTGTTTTCGGGCAAATCGCCACCTAACCCCAAAGACATGGTTCTTGTCATGACATTAAAAACGGAATCAAAATTTTTGCTATCTGCAAAATAAATACCCCCTGTGTTTCCTATTTTTTTAAAGGCGTCAGGTGTATTGTTGCCATCGTTAAAAAAAGCAAACTTGCCAAATTGAAGGGCTTCAGGATTGTATTTAATCCATAGAAGTACTTGGGTAGAAAACGGAGTCATACTGCCTGTAACGTCTGCCACCACAGCCATTTGATTGCTCCATTTTCTCTTGGTTAAGAGTTTAAATTCATTGGTATTTTTAAATAAAGTGGTATCAAAAAAGAAAACTTTTTTATATACCCCACCTGTTTTTTTGCGCACTGTACTGTCTCTGTGAATTTTGTATTGTGGATCTCTAAAGCCAAGCCCACGTGAGTTGTAAGTGATGCCTTGTTTTCTTTTGTTTTTATTGTTGGGCAAATATTTACCCGTTGCAATTTTGGTTTTTTTAATCTTCCAATCAATTTTAACGGGTATAAATACCATTGTGTCTTTATAGGATTCTAGAATTTTGGTAATGGTTAAAATTTCTTTTTTTGCCATGGTATCTGGCACGTCATTTTTTAAATAAATAACAAATCCATGGAAACATTTCTCCGCTGCTTCTTTGGTTCGGGACTCGTTTTGTTCTATTACGCGCCATCGAATTTCTGTTTTGGAAAAAGCGTTGGGTATTTTTTTGAAGAGTTCTTGATATCGCCGAAAATTAAGTTTAGGCTGGTTAAAAGTATCGACATCTTTGTATCTAGTATAAACCAAATCGATGCCATAAATTGCATCGATATTGGGCAAAAAGCGGAGTTGTGAAATGTCTGAAAAAAAGGCATTGGAAAAAGGCATTCGCAAGTAAATGGCAGTATTGGAATCTATTTTAATTTTTGAAATGCCCTCAGGTTTAAGATTCATTAATTCTTGAAATCTGCTATTCTGTGCATGCAAATATTGCGCAAATACAATGCAAAGTACAAATATGGAATTGCGCATAGTTTAAGTTAACAAAAAACCAGAAACCTTTAGAGTATAACTGAAATTGGTGTCAAATATTCCATGAATGGCCAAATTTTATACCAAATCCATCATATT
Organism: Bacteroidia bacterium; assembly: GCA_038317095.1. Taxonomy (GTDB): domain Bacteria; phylum Bacteroidota; class Bacteroidia; order NS11-12g; family UBA955; genus JAGXTF01. The sequence continues at coordinate 3,358 of JBBQBB010000015.1, forward strand.
TGAAACACCGGGTGGCCTTTCCACCGTGAAACCTTCACCGTAGGTGACACCAATAAGGCGGCCCATATCCCGCGCCCGGCCATCTAAAAACTGAAGAAATTCTGCAGAAGAAATGGGTGTCATAGGTTCTGTGTTCTCTGGATTAAAGAATTGAGATCCAAAAGCCTGAATTGCGGCCATTTTGGTTTCAAAATGCGGGGTAATGTCTACCACAAAATCGGGTGTGATGTAGCGGTCTTGAATATAGTGAAAAACAGATTTTGGGCGATGGGCAACCTGTATTTGACCCAAATATTCCGTTTCTACTTTTGGCAATCCAGCCAGAAAACAAGCACGTGAAATGAAGGAACCTGATCGGCCATGGTCTGGATGTCTATCATAGACTGCGTTTGCCAACACAATGGTGGGTTTAAAATACCGAATGGCTGCTATCAATTTCAACAAACTGGCTTGGTCCGATTCGAAGAAACCATCTTGCAAAGCCAAATTCATTCTTTCTGTAAGTCCAAGAATTTGAGCACTTTTTAAAGCTTCTAAATCCCTTAAATCTGCGGAGCCTCTGGTTCCCAACTCCCCGCGTGTTAAATCGACTATCGCGATGGAATAACCCAACGCTTTGTGTGCCAGTAAGGTTCCAGATGCGGCCAATTCTGCATCATCGGGATGCGCGGCTATTGCAAGAATATCTGCCATTTTAGGGTAAAATTTGAATGGGTGGGTTGAAAACAAAGGCAGTTAATGCAGAACCCACTGCTTTTAGGGTGCTTTTGTCAATGCTTTCCAGATTGTCATTGTGGGTATGCCAGTATGGGGCAAAGCTATGATTTGCTGCGTCGTATTGAATGATGTCAATCGTTGGAATTTTAGTGGCTTCGTAAACATATTTATGGTCATCAATAATCGGCCCCATTGATTCTTGAATAAACATAGAACCAAAGCCGAGTTCTGCGGCAATATTCCAAAAATGGTTTTGTACCCATCCTGCGGTTTCTGTGCTATAAGCTTCTTTTGCAAATTGGGCATTTTTACCCCCGACCATATCCAATAAAACTCCAAATTGGGCTCTATAATTGGGGATATGCGTATTTTTCCCCCAATACTGACTCCCCAAACAAAAGGAATTTTCAAATTCGGATTTCCCATAATCTTCAGCGTCAAAGAGCACCAAATCAACGCCATAATTGGGTTTGTTTTTCTTCATGTTTCGCGCCAATTCTAGCAGTACCGCTACTCCACTGGCTCCGTCATTTGCCGCAGCAATAGGTTTGTCTCTGTTTATGGTGTCTGCATCGCCCCAAGGCCTAGAATCCCAGTGAGAAGACAACATTCCCCTTTGCACCTTTGAGGGATTAAATGAACCCACAATATTAAACACTGGAATTGTCTTTTTATCGTAGGTAATGGCTTTGCCTTTTTGGTAATAAACCGTGTCGCAATACTTCTTCAGTTCCGAAAAAAGCCAATCTGCACAATTTTTTTGAGCAGCAGTGCCTGGAATTCTAAAACCGAATGACAATTGTTTCTGAATAAAGTAAAATGCAGTGTCTGCATTAAATTCTGGAAATTTATTGGAAATAATATTTGTTTCTGCAGCCGTATCGATAACCACATCAGAATCGCCGTTGCCACAACTGCCACAGGACAAAATCAATGCAATGAACAGGGTTAAAACCACTCCAAAATTTCTCATATTCTTGCAAAATTAAGGGTTTTATGCAAATAGTGTTTTGTCATTCCACCGATGCGTGCGTATTTTCGCTGCAATTGACACAAAGAAAAACAATTCAGAGCATGACCGGTTTCGGCAGAGCTGAAGGCGAATCTAACGGGGTGAAAGCAACCTGTGAAATCAAAAGTCTAAACGGTCGTTATTTGGAAGTGGATTTAAGGCTCCCAAGATTTATGTATGAGTTAGATCCAGATATTCGCCGAATATTAACTGACAAGCTGGAACGAGGAAGTGTTTCGGTGGTTTATAACATCACATTTTCAAAGGAAGCTAGCAATGCAAATGAAATAGAATTGAATACTTCATTGGCAAAAGCCTATTTGAACAAACTCAATGAATTAAGCACAGAACTTGGACTGGAATTTAAAGACCCTTTCAGAGAAATCATTAAAATTCCAGACGTAATCAATTCAGCCGACAAAAAAATATCTGCTGAAACCAAGCAGTTGATTAAAGATGTAACGGCACTGGCTGCTGAACATTTGGTTGAATTTAGAAAAGAGGAAGGTAAAAATACAGGCGAAAAGCTTTTTGCAGCGGCAGCTGCAATTCGCACCCAGCTAGCGGTGGTAGAGGAAGCTGAAGAGCCACGCCGAGCTTCGCTTAGAGAACGCATTTATTCTAATCTTGCTGAACATTTAAAGGAAAGCAATGTTGACGCATCTAGGTTTGAACAAGAGCTGCTTTTGTATTTGGAAAAATGGGATATAGTAGAAGAAAAACAAAGGCTAAAACAGCATTTGGACTATTTTGAAGAGTGCTTGATTCAAGAACCACTGGGCAGAAAATTAAATTTCATTGCACAAGAAATGGGCAGAGAAATGAATACCATGGGGGTTAAAAGCAATCATTTTCAAATGCAACAAGCGGTTGTAATTATGAAAGAAAAGCTTGAACAAATTAAGGAACAGGTATTGAATATAGTTTAATTTAAATGGAGAAGGCCCGCTGTCATTGGTGTTTAAAAGACGAGTTGTATATTCGATATCACGATGAGGAATGGGGCGTTCCGGTGCGAGAGGATCAAAAAATGTTCGAATTTTTAACTTTAGAGACTTTTCAGGCAGGCTTAAGTTGGTATACGGTTTTGGCAAAGCGTGAAAATTTTCGCCAAGCATTTTTTCAATTCGACGCAGAAAAAATAGCCAAAATGAATGAAGCAGATATTGCCAATTTATTAAACAACAATGGCATAATTCGGAACCAAGCAAAAATTAGAGCTACCATTTCCAATGCAAAACTATTCTTAGAAATCAGCGACGGAAAATCGGCATTTAGTGATTTTTTATGGAAGTTTACCAACGGAATAACCAAGGTAAATAAGGTTTTAAATCTATCCGAATTAAAAGCAATAACTGCAGAAAGTGACGCAATGAGTAAGGAACTCAAATCTCTCGGATTTAAATTTGTGGGTAGTACGGTTTGTTATGCCCATATGCAAGCCACAGGAATGGTAAATGACCATCTTCAAAATTGTTTTAGATTCAAAGAGTTGTAAAAGTCATGAAGATTTTCAATAAATTATTTGTCTTATTTTGTTTGCTCACTTTTCAATTTGAATGTGTTTTTGCGCAAAAGGATTCTTTTTCAAAATCCATTAATATTGGAAACAATGATGATTTTTCAGGATTCGAAACCCTACAAAACCAAATTAAATACAAACGTTTGATTTTCTCCGGAGCTATCAGTGATTATGGCGTATTTAATGGAAAGTTTGAATTTAAATTATTCAAATATTTAAATAAAACGGAAGGTGTGCGAAACTTATTATTGGAAATGGGTCCGGCCAAAGCCTTTTTGGTAAATCAATATATCAACTCCAATGACTCAACGGTTGAAAAATTACTTCAATCTGTATGCACGGTAAACGCAATGAAATTATACAAAAGTTTGAAAAAACTCAATGTTTCATTGGCAGATTCCCTAAAAATTCGGGCATTTGGCATTGATATTGAAAGATATAAGTCATTGCCCTTGGTGCGCATATCACAATTGTTGCCGGATGATTCTATTCCAGATAGACTGAGAATATCTGTTGAGGCCGCAGAAGGTGCCGCGAAGTATATTATTTCCAAAGGTTTGGAAAATTATGAGAACGAGTTAAACGGAAAAACTGAAAACAGTTATTATTACAATCCAGGCGCATTTTCAATTGATGAAACAATGAATGTTTTCGTCTCAAATTTTGATACACTTAAAAATGATTTTAAATTGTGGCTCGGATTAAAATATGCCGATTTGGAAACAGCGATTGAGTGGCTTAAAGAAAATAAGGAATGGGAAAAATACCACTACTCTGCTTTCAAATACGCACTTCGCGAAGAAATTACAGTATCTAGAATCAATCAATTGGTGTTGAAATATCCCAATGAGAAATATTTTGGCCAATTTGAACTTTGCCGTATTTCCAAATCCATTCTAGAAAAAGGCTGCAACTTTTACAACTATTCGGGCATTGTGAATAGAATGTTGTTGGTAAACCCTATGTTGAAAAAAGATATTTTCAACCTTGGTATTATGTATGAAAGAGACACGGATTCCGAAAAAGACTATTTTGGAAAAATGGATCGTGAAGGCCAAGATGCCATGCATTCCTTGCTAAACAAACCGTTGGTTTCCTATTTTGATAGCATTCCGGAAGGTGAAGCACGGTTTTTTTCACTTACTAAAAACAATGTCAAAGATTCGCTGGTAAATTCACATTTTGATATAGTTTTGCTAAACAAAAATTACCCAACAAATACAATTTCTGGAGACAGCACCGAAGCAGATTCTGCAATTTTAAAGTTCCGTTCCAAAGGAAAATCCTCTTGGCTGGATGACTATGACAAGGCTAGGGTATATTTGGGTTTCCAGTTGTATCGGACAGATATTAATATAGGTAAAATGAACGCTGTGCTCATTGCAAATGGGTACAACGGGATTTCAAGCTTAAATAGTATGGGTGTTAATTTGTGTTTTGCTTCTGCAGATAAGTCTTTGGTTCGCCTCCAATTTACCCAATCTAAAGCGAATTTGGATTATTCCAATTACCGCATTTGCTTGGATTGGGGGAGTAATTTTTTGTATACGAAGCATATAAAATGGTCTGTTAATTCTACCTTGGGGTTTGTGCGGCATAAATTAACACTGAGCAAAGGAAATTTGCCGTCCACATTTTTTCCAGCCTATAAACCACCAATAGTTATCGTAAATCCTGCTTTCTTTATAGGGGCAAGCTCACAACTATACGTAGAATATGGCCCTTTTTATGCCACAGCCGATATTGGTAGAATTTATGATTTGGGGGATTCGCGGTGGACAATCAATGGCAGCAAGACTGGCACAAATGGCAAACTTTCGAATACTTCCTGGGGCTACGGTTTTGGATTTGGAATCGCATTAAAAATGGAGTGGCTGGATTTATGAAATATATTGTTTTGGCTATATTCTTGTTTTTTGCCCTTGTGTTGAAAGGCCAAGTAGCACCCAAGGCTACCTTAATTGATGTACACAATAACAATGATTTTACAGGATTTCAAATGTTGGACTCAAGCATTAAAAATGCCAGAATTATAATGACCGGGGAAAATCATACCTATGTGAATTTTAATGGACATTTGGAAATGAAAATGCTGCGTTTGTTAAATCAAAAAGTAGGCCTAAAAAACTTTATCATTGAGCTTGGGGAGGCTCGTGCGCATTATTTAAACCGCTATATAAATAATGCAGATTCATTTGCCGAAAAGAATTTAAAAGCTACAACATCTCCCCGGTATATGGATCTTTTTAAAAGGATAAGAAAATATAATTTAAGCTTACCTGACAGTTTAAAGGTAAATATACATGGTATTGATGTTGAAAGGTTTTACGACCTTCCTTTAATGAGATTGGCTGAATTGATGGAGGTTGAAAATGTGCCTCAAAACTTAAAATCTTTGGCAGAAACTGTTAAAGGAACCGCAACTTATTTACGAAAATTCGGATTGGCGGATTATGAACAAGCCAAAAGCCCATTGAAGGCTAGCAGCAACAAAGAATATCAATATTTCTATATCAATCCAACAGTAAAAGACATCGTTCGGTTCTGGGATAGTTTAAATCCTGATATTCGAATTTGGTTGGGCAATAAGTATATGGAAACTGAAATCGCCGTAAACTGGTTAAAACAATATTTGCAATGGAAAAAGTACGAGAACACCACCTACCAATACATTTGGCGTGAAGAAAATATATACAAAAATTTGGTTCAATTGTTAGACAACAATCCCAATGAAAAATATTACGGGCAGTTTGGCAGATGCCATATTGCATACGAAGAACAGAACGGAGATTGCAGTTGGTATGGTTACCATAGCGTGGTAAACAAATTGCGTACTCGATATTACAAGGATAAAAACGCGGTTTTATCTATAGGCATATTTTACCGTGGCAACAGTGACAATGCCAATTTTTCGGATGTGGAAAATAGAGAAGATTTGAATAAAGAGATAACAACCCTTGCTGATGAAACCAAGAGCCATACCGTTTCCCTTTTCAATTTAAATGAGGCTGAAAAAATGACGCAATTGAAAAATAAATTTTCATTTGTTATCATTGATAACAAGTTCATCATTGATGCAGAAAAAGATTCTGTAGCAAGTGAAATTGAGGAAAAACGGTCATCCAGCAAATCAGAATTTATCCCCTATACAGCCATTGGGTTTGGCCTATTTTCAGTATTGAACACGGACAATGTATTTAACCAACATGTAAGTGCAAATGGGTTTGCTTCGGAATTGAAAAGAGGTTCCTGGATATCGGTAGATTGGAATATTGTAAGCGAAGATATAACAGTGAACTTTGGCTACGCCTTTATGGGTATGAACCAGGTTTATTCCACAGATTCGGGGATTTTAAAATATGGCGCAAATTTATTTAACTTTAAAATACTTGCCCATCCGTTTCAGTATAAAAATCTTCAAGTTTGTGCCGGAATACAATTAGGGCTTGGCCGCGAAAAGGTGGAATGGATTCCCAAGAACATGGATTTTACAAGAATTAGCAGCATTCAGAATTTCCATAACCCTATTGGGGTTGTTGCTCCCGTTGTTCGCGTGCAAGCTAGATTGACCGAATATATTTATGTTTCTACGGAATTGTCGCGAAGTTTTGATCTATCCAAAAACCAATGGTATTATTCAAAATCGACGCAGAAATATGGATCGGAAAATACGGTTACAAAGGGCTTGGAAAATTACTTTTTAGGAATAAACTTGGGCATAGCCATATTGGATTATTAAAGATATATGAAAGAAATTATTTCGAATTTGCCAAACATGCTCACATTGGGCAATTTAGCCTGTGGTCTACTTGGGATTATGCAGGTGTATGATAACAGACCTGAACTTGCTTTTTGGTTCATTGTCGCAGCAGCCATTCTCGATTTTTTTGATGGTTTTTTAGCTCGATTGCTAAACGCAAGCGGAGAAATGGGCAAACAATTGGATTCTTTGGCAGACCTGGTTTCATTTGGCGTGTTGCCAGGTCTCATCATTTGGAACCTTATGGAAAAAAATGGATACTGCCCCGCAGGTCAATTTTGTATAAACCGTTATGTTTGGTTGATATTTCCTCTTGCCGGCGCATGGAGGCTTGCAAAATTTAACATCGACACAAGGCAATCGTCTGGTTTTTTGGGCGTACCTATTCCAATATCTGGGTTAGCTCTCGCATCCATTGCTATTTCAGTAGATTCTGCAAGTATGCTTTCGCATTTTTATACAAATTTTTATGTATTGAAAGGAATGCCCATGCTGATGGCATTTTTAATGGTTAGCGAATTGCCTATGCTGGCATTAAAATTCAAAAAAGGAGATCCACTGTTTATTTACAAGGTGTTACTTATTGCCATTTCATTGGGGCTTGTAGCATTTTTCCGTTTCGATTCTTTGCCACTTGTTTATGCAGTTTATGTTTTGTTCTCTATATTTACGAACTTTGCAGCAAAAATAAACGCACATGGCTAAAATAGGAATAATAATGGGTAGCGATTCTGATCTTGAAGTAATGCAAGAAGCAGCCCGCATATTGGAGTATTTTGAAATTACTTTTGAGTTAACTATCGTATCTGCCCACAGAACCCCAGAAAGATTAATGGATTATGCTTCAAAAGCACACGAACGCGGCATTCGAGTGATTATTGCAGGTGCAGGCGGTGCGGCCCATTTGCCAGGCATGGTTGCCGCAGTTACGCATTTGCCGGTTATTGGTGTCCCAGTTAAATCCAACAATTTGAATGGGCTCGACAGCTTATATTCAATCGTTCAAATGCCTCCCGGTGTTCCAGTGGGGACAATGGCAATTAACGGTGCTAGGAATGCTGGAATTTATGCTTTGCAGATTTTGGCGGCGCAGGATGAAAATTTGGCCCAAAAAGTTAAAGATTATAAACTGCGAATTAAGCAAGAAGTTGAGGAAAAGGCAGCCAGACTTGAAAAAGTAGGCTTTGAGGATTACCAAAATAAAACGGACTTTTTATAAATAATATATCATTATTTGTATGTACAAATAATGAAAAAATAAACCAAAATTATGATTATTGTTGGCAATGCCTTGGTCTCTGAAGATATTTTAGAAAGAAAATTTGCTTGTCAATTGAGTGCGTGCAAAGGCGGTTGCTGTGTGGGTGGAGATGCAGGGGCGCCCTTGGAAGACGAAGAAGTAAAAATCATTTCAAATGAGCTTGACAACATTCGTCCTTTTTTAGATTCCAAAAGATTGGAATTAATCGACAAGGTGGGATTTTCAGCCTTAGATTCGGATGGAGAATTGGGAACCCTTTGCGAGACAACAGGTGAATGTGTTTTTGTTGTATATACAAATAATATTGCCAAATGTGGAATTGAGTCGGCCTATTACGCAGGGAAAACGTGGTTTAAAAAGCCATTAAGTTGTCATCTTTATCCAATTAGGGCCAAAAAATATGGCGATTATGTGGCTATGAACTACCACAATTGGGATATCTGCGCACCCGCGTGTAAAGCAGGGGAATCCTCACAAATGCCCGTACATGTTTTTTTAAAGGAAGCACTCACCCGAAAAATGGGTCCAAAATGGTATCAAGAGCTAGAAGAAGTGGCGGCAGCTTGGAATGAAAATCCTTGATGTTATAAAAAGAAAACAGAACAGATTCCTGAAATCATCAACAATTTAAGATAGAGTGAAATTTGAGAAAAATGTTTTTTTTCAAGGGCCTTTTGCATTCTCCAAAAAAGAATGAAGATGGGTATTAGAATTGCCAATGTGCAAAATATATTGTACCCTACATTGCCATGAAATACCATTAAATAAAGAATACTTAAAAATACCAATCCTAGGAAAAATTGTGATAACAATACGGCCTTTTTCACCCCCATTACAATGGGAAAAGTTTCATATTCCTGGGCTTTATCCCCTACTATATCTTCAATGTCCTTTGTAATTTCACGGGGCATAGAAATTAAAAAAGAGAGTAGCGCATACTCGGCAAAATACCCGTTATGCAAAGTGATGACGGCTCTAGCGGCAGTAAATACAACGGCACCAGTAACAAAAGATACCAATAAATTGCCCCATAAATTGGTTCCTTTTAAATCAGAAGAATAGTAAAAAAGCATAATCCCTATGGCAAGGCATAAAAAACCCATGGAATAGCTGCTTAAAAATCCAAAGAATAGACTTAAGGTAAGAAGGAGAAAATAAAATATTCTGCTCTTTGTAAGCGAAATATGTCGTGCTACAATGCGCAGCGCAGGTTCATTAATTTGGTCTTCCTCTATGTCGAAAATATCATTGATTACAAAGCCTGCGGCTGCGGAAAATATTACTGAAAGCACCATCCAAATAATTTCAGGAAAACGAATATTTGCCCAAGTATATCCCGAACCATGCAAAATGAATACGAATTGGGTAAGTGCAATTATGCCCAAATTGACAGGTCTCAATAAGGTCCAATAGTATTTTAACTTTTTCATGCTTCCAAATTTGGATTATTTTTTAGGAAACTTCATTTTGTAACTCACATTTACCCTACCCATGGAAATGTTATTCAATTTGGCTTTGAGCATAGTTCTTTTTAAGGGTGTTATTCTATCCGTAAATAAAATACCCTCCAAATGATCGTATTCATGTTGGATAATGCGCGCAGCCATACCTTCAAATTCTTCTTCGAAATCATGAAAATTTTCATCTTGATAGTAGATGCGCAATTTACTATGTCTATGCACATCAGCTCTAACATTGGGTATGCTTAAACAGCCTTCTTCGTAATCCCATTTTTCATCGAATTCTTCGATAATTTCTGGATTTATGAATACTTTTTTAAAATCAGTTGTAGATTCATCCTCGATTTCTGTACCATCTACGACAAACAAACGGATGCTATGACCTATCTGGGGTGCTGCCAATCCTATACCATTGCTATCGTACATGGTTTCAAACATTTGTTCTATTAAACCATGAAGATTTGGAAAATCAGGGTCAATTTCAGCTGCTTTTTTTCTTAGAACTGGGCTGCCATATGCATATATTGGAAGTATCATGAAATCAGTTGCAAATAAGTTTGCAAAATTAAGGTTGCACTCACAGTATCTAACATTTTTTTGTCCTTTCGAATGCTTTTTTTCTGGCCACTGAGTACCATAGAATTCCTTGCCTCCCTGCTGCTAAGCCTTTCATCCATCGTTTTTACAGGTATTTCAGGATAAAGCAATTTCAGTTTTTCTATAAATTGCAGCACAGGCTGCGTGGCGTGGGTGTCTTCTCCAGAAAATCGGGAAGGCAAGCCTACAACAAATACTTCCACGCTTTCATTTTCCAAATAGCCTTTCAACCAAATGGCAAGATTGGATGTGTCCTCGGCGCCTAAGGGAATGGCAATCATTTGCAGTGGGTCTGTGGCTGCCAGCCCAGTTCGTTTTGTTCCATAATCAAAAGCCAAAATTCTGCCCATTTTGTTGCAAATTTACGATGCAATTGCTATCGAAGTGTAATTCAAAGAAGACCCTTTTGCCAAAGAGACATTAAATCCATGGTGAGTGCAACGCCAAAATGCAATATTGCTCCAGGAATAATGGAGCCTTTTTTATAACTGAGATAACCCAGTGCAAGGCCCGCAAATATACTGGCAACCGCTTCTGGCATTGGCTTGGTAAAATGCACCATGCAGTAAGGTACGGTCATAATAAGGATAGATTGCATTCCCATTTTTTCTTTAAGTCCCAAAACCATAAATCCCCTAAAAAAGAATTCGAGTCCTAAGAATTGAAAAAAGTATAAAATTTCCCAAAACACAAACCATGGCCAAAGCTTTTCCCCAATATTAAGATGGTAAAATGGATATTTCAACTGAAAACCTGCCGTTTTAGATGCCAAAAATACCAAAGGAACCATCCCAACAAAGAATAGTAAATAAATTTTGTTGCTACCGTATTTTGAAAATTTGAAACCGTAATTTAGCAAATGTTCCTTAAAAACAAAATGAACAATTAAGATAGGCAATATCAAATAAAATACCAAATTTATAGAAGTCCACCATGCCAATTGTTTAAATTCAGCAGACACGCCCTCTGCCATCCACATGCGAAAATCAGTGATTTGTATTTTACGTATATCCCCAATAAAATGTATACACACTAAAGCAAATGCAGTATAGAGCAAAACGATAGATTCTTTGCTTTTGAGTGTGTTTTTTAGGTCTTGCAACATGTGGCTTGGCGACTTATTTAAAGATATATTTAGCAAATAAAATTAACGTAAAAGTTGCATAACACCGCTAAGGTAATAGCTTTTTCCATTGATTCCAGTTATTTTAAGACGATAGGCATAAGTGCCTTCTGGCGCTGGCATTCCTTGAAAATCTCCGTTCCAAGATGCATCGCAAGATTTTACCTCAAATATTTTTTGACCCCAACGGTTGAAAATTTCCATTTCTAAATCTTTTGCCCAGTAAAGGGATGGTTTAAAAGTTGGGTTCAACGCATCGTTATTCGGTGTAAAAACATTAGGGATAAAATAAACAGGTTTGTCTGAAAGCACAATCTCATTGCTATAACTATAGGTTGGCATTGAATCTAAAAGCCCTCGGTTAACATTGCTAATGGCTTTAATTCTAAACCAAGGCAGAGAGCCACATCTAGCGCCAGGCTGTTTTAAATGAATAAAAGTGTCGTTGGAAACCTGCACAGTTCTGTATATTTGGTCTTCACCCTTTTGTTGCATTTCATATTGATTGACCCCACCTGGCCAAAATTTATATGGATTCCAAACCAAATTTACATCGCCAGCTGTATTGCTTCCAAATTGCAATAAAATATTACTGGAAGTGGCAGAATTATTTCCATTTCCTCCGCAAATATCTTCGGTATTTAGAATGTAGTAATACAATTTATTATCAGAATCTACATTTTTATCAGAATACAAATAGGGTCCAACAGCTTGAATATCTTGTATCTTTGTATATACAAATGAAGAGATTGTTCGGCGTTGAATGTTGTAGGAAGATATTGCAGGAAATGCAAATTGTATGGGTTCAAATTCGAGGTGAATGGATTTGTCCTCGTCAACGGTTACCTTATGAATCCAAGGCTTAAGACTTCTCGATTTGTAAATGGGTTGGGCAATGGTAGTATCGCTATAGCTGCTAAAAAGACTATTCAATTGGGCAATAATTCGGTAGGAATATTTGTTGGTGCATTGCACCCAAGTATCAACATAGCTTGTTTCACTACCAGCTACAGAATCTAGATTTTTAAAATTCGCAGAAGGAAAATCTGCACGTGTAATAATATATTTTGCCACATTTTCTCCAACATAGGGTGTCCAATTTAAAATGATTTTATTGGTATCTGATTTGGTTTTTAATTCTACGGTACAATGGATTATACTAGCATTTAAATTGGATTCTTTGAAACAAATATTTGTATTGCTCATTGTAAAACATTGCGGATTCAGAAGCGAAATTATCCCGTTTACATCAAAATTGCTGGTATTTATGTTTGTAGAATTTTGTAACACCAAATAGGGCAATGTATTTGTATGATACAGCATATATTTTGACCAATCGGGCGTATTTTCTGGTTTAAATAAAATTTGTTGACTCACGTCGCCTGTAACAGTAACGGCATGCAACAACGGGGCTTTTGGAGTGGCAGAATCGCCAACAAAAATTGCGCTGATCTGGGTTGAACTATCGAGGCACCCTAGGGCATTTTGTGCCCAAAGTTTAATGGGTTGATACCCTTTTGTGGTGGCAACAACCAAAACAGATTTGCCGGGGTAATCGGCATTCTCCCAAGTCCATTTTACGCAAACAATTTGGGTGTCGGAAATGCTTTTATCACCAAGCGTAATCTGTTCCCCAACACAAGCAGTTTTACCCGAAACATTCATAGCTGTTTGTACCGAACTTTTTCGCGGACGAAAATGAATTGTATCGTTGCAACCTAGATTTCCAAAAGCAATGAAATGCAATGAATCCCGCTGTCCAATTGTAGATTTAAACGTAAAATTATTTCCCGAAGAAGCACTTGAACCATGGCTCCAGACATTTTTTGGCAACGAATTAAAATAGTCTGAGCTGTCGGCAAAATTTAATATGGCATTGTCGCAATAATTTAATTGTTTAATAGCGGCAAAACTAGATTGAATAGTTCTAATTTTAAAAGATGCTTGCACGCCCAAAGTGCAGCCATTGCTGTCTTCCAATATGGCCGATGGAGTATAAATACCTTCATTTTTATAGACATAGTTTATTTTTGGGGAACGTGCTTCATTGCCATCGCCAAAATCCCAATGAATGGTTTTAAGTATTGCATTGGTGCTGCTAAATCCCACAATTAATGGTGTGCATCCTGAGTCAATATTACAGACAATTTTTCCTTTAGGACCGAAGATATGAATATAAACAGGAAAAGTTTTGGTTGCATAGCAACCTACAAAATTTTTAACGGTTAATTTAATATTGAAAATCCCCGAATTTAAAAAAGTATGTGCTGGATTTTTAAGGGTGCTGCCACTCCCGTCTCCAAAGTCCCACAACCATGTTTCAACAGGGTTATTAAAGCTGGTAGATTTATCAAAGAAACGCACTATCAAGGGCGGACATAAAGCGCCGGCAGTATCACTGGCAATTTTTACATCGGGTTTATAAACCCTAACAAAATAGTTAAGAATATAGCTTGATTTGCAACCGAAAGAATCTATTAACCGCAATTCTACTTTTACATTTCTAGCAACATAAACAATAAATTCTGGATTGGTAGAATTGCCTAGTGCGGTATCATCCGCAAACCATTCCCAACTTCTTATGCCTTTAGACAATGCATTAAATCCCAATTGCAATTTTGTGATTTTGCAAGTATAGAAATAACCCGCATTTATAGAAGCCTTTGGTCCAGACAATTGCACCGTTTGTGTGCTTGTTGCTGTGCACCTTTGCAGACTGTCCCATGCGGTGAAAATTACTTTTGTTTTTAGTGAATCGAAGGGATGCATAAACGCAAATGGATTTGAACTTCCTGTCGTAGTTAATTGGGTATCGCCAAATTTCCAATTCCCTTTTTTTTTCTTAAAATAGCCGGAATCAGAAAAACTAGCAAGCAATGGGGTGCAACCTGTAGAAGGCGTTAAGGAGAATCGGGCATCTGGTTTCGGGATAACAATTTTCATCCGCATTGAATCTATACATGTTTGATAAGGATATTGATTTACCGCATACCGTGTGCAATAATAGTTACCGTAATTGGCGATTGTATAATTGACTAAAAGTGCATTTGCAATTGTATCGCCATTGGGCATTTTCCAATAAGTTTGCCCACCTATAGAGGAAGAGTCTTTGAATAAAATTTCAGCGGGTGGGCAGGGTTTTACAATTTTGTAATTGGCATTAGCATGTGGTAAATTGCCTAAAAAATTAAATCCATATTTGGCAGAATCTGCGCAATTGTTGGTGTCATTTACGGCAACCATGTGCAGCTCGAATTTTGCATTTTTACTGGTATTGATAAAAATGGTATCGTTGTTTTTTCTTTGCTCTGTGGGAATGGTAAACCACTTGAAATTGGTATATGTACTGGTTTCGTTAATGATGATTAATGGATTGGGTAGCGTACAACCCAGCTTGGGTAATTTATAAGCCACTCTTGGTGTTTTTACAAATACACTGTCCAAAGAACTTGCTGTATCTACACAACCAAAATGCTTGGATCTTAATATAATTTGCGCATTGCCTTGCGTTGTCTTGTATGTCATGGAAACGGGATTTCCTTTGATAACGTCTCCTTCACCCAAAAACCATTCAAATTCGTGGGCAACAGGCGATTTACGCAGCGTGGTATTTGTGAAAATCACAGAGTCATTCAAACAAACCTTGTTTTTATTTACTTTAAAAGAAGGTTTTACTTTAATTCCAGCTTTTATGACTACATCTGGAGTGTCAATGCAGGCTTTAGAATTCAGTATTTTTAATCGTATTTTATATATACCAGTATCGGTAAATTTGTACTTACAAATAGTGCCAGAATCTATGCGTATATTTTTATAAAACCATTCTATTCTTTTGGTTGATGCAGTATTTTTATAGGTAATCAAATGCATATTGGAATAAAGAGGAATGCACCCTTCCAATTGTCCAGCTGCGTAAACGCTTAATTCATTTGTTTTCACCCATAGATGTTGCGTATCTCTACAAGTAGATTTGTCAGTGGTAAATGCAGTAACGTAAAACGAATCGGGTTTGGTGTAAAGATGTGAAACTATATTTCCAGTGCCACTTTTGGTATCTCCAAAATCCCAAGAAATTGTGGAAGTAGAAGGCGCCTTTGCAATCAACTTCAT
Organism: Bacteroidia bacterium; assembly: GCA_038317095.1. GTDB lineage: Bacteria > Bacteroidota > Bacteroidia > NS11-12g > UBA955 > JAGXTF01. The sequence goes on from JBBQBB010000015.1 coordinate 18,920, forward strand.
GGTAAATGGAGTGCCACAAACTCCCGTATCGTTCATCCGTATTGTCGTTTTGGGAATGGGATTTACTTTGATAAAATTGGGAATGGTTTTTTTTGCAAAACAACGGCTCCCTTTTATTTCGAGGGTTACTGAATAAGTTCCGTAATTTGAATAGATGTAATTGCCAAGCCAATCCGAAGATGTGGTGCCATCGCCAAATTTCCAAACTGCCTTGTAATCTGGAAAATTTGTTACCAAATTGATAAAATTTACAGGATTTGTTTTATCACAAATAATTTTATTTTTTGCATCAAAATCTACAGTTAAACTATCAATAATTACAGATTGAAAAACAGTATTAGAATTGTAGCATCCAGTATTTTTATCCCAAACTTTAAGTGTGACATTGTATTTCCCGAATTTCTTAAAATTGTATATAGGATCTGTTGTATTTGAATAGGCCGATCCATCTCCAAAATCCCATTGGCTGCTAAAGCCCGGAGGAGATGAATTGTTGCTAAATGAAACTTTTAATCCTTTTGCACAAGAAAACGTGGAATCTTGAAAAAAATTAGCAACGGGCGGTGTTAATACACGGATAATTGCATTGTAAACAACTTGATTGCTGCATCCATGATTGTCTGTAACTACCAAAGAAATGTTTTTGTAACCCGGAACGGTCCATGCATGGCTAGGATTCTTAACCGAAGAAGTGGTGCCATCCCCAAAATCCCACCCATATTTTTTCAAACTTGTATCTCCCAAGATACAGGATTCGGATAGTTTCATCGAATCGTTGGGACATACTTTTTTTAAAGACCCAGAAAAGGCAGCCATAGGATCTTTAAATACCTTTATGTGAGCTGATTTTTTTAAATTATAGACAATGCCATTGCTGTCTGTGACCTTTAGAGAAATGGTGTAGCTTCCCGCAGTTGTATAAATTGCGGTGGGTTTTTTGGTGTTGCCTATATTGCCATTGCCAAAATCCCAAGCCCATGTGGCTGCTTTTGGTGTGTAATCGGTAAATTGCACATACAATGGACCACAGCCACGCGTCATATCTGCTTTAAAAAGAGCTTGTGCTTTTGCAAAGAAAATGAAACTTAATAAAATGATATACAGTAGGTTTCGTTTCAATAGGCTTGGATATACAATTAAGACAAAGTAAAACAATAATACGTTGTATTTGTAGGGTTAGAAAAAAAATTACAATACATAGGCATATATTCGCCAAATGCAAAGCATTGAGGAGGTCCTTCAGCGCTTAAAGTCAATTGTTGAATCATACAAATCTGCCAACGATTCAAGGTGTTATTTTGCTGAACTTTACCGGCAAATGACCCAACGGGTTTCCGAAGGCATCAACAATGGTGCTTTTGAAAATGGTGCGCGAATGGAAAAGTTGGATGTGCTTTTTGCTTCACGTTATTTTGAGGCAATCGAAGCTTGGGATAGCCAAACTTGCAGCCAAAGCTGGAAAGCGACTTTTTCTGAAACCGAAAAAAATCAAATCAGTGTGTTGCAGCATTTGCTTTGAGGTATCAATGCGCATATAAACCTCGATTTGGGCATTGCAGCAGCACAAACCTCAACTGGCAATTCCATTTCGGATTTACGCGCAGATTTCGACCGAATCAATGACTTAATTAATACTTTGTTGGGTGATGTACAACAAAAGCTAGGTACTATTAGCTGGCCTATGCGGTTTCTAGATCAAATTGCGGGGAATACGGATAGCAAAATCGCCAATTTTTCCATTGTTTTGGCCCGCGAAGCGGCGTGGAAAGTGGCCACAGATTTGGCTGCCATGAATAACCCAATGGACCAGAAAATTTACATTTCTAACTTAGACGCAAATGTCGCAAAACTGGGAACTAGAATTGCCAACCCAGGTTGTTGGGCCAATATAGTTTTGAAACCAGCAAAATGGTTTGAGAAAGGGAGTGTTGGGGAGATTGTGGGGGTTATTTGCTCGAAATGAGACCTAAATTCGTGGATAAATGCCTGAAATTCAAATTTTGCTAAGATTGAATATTTTGCTAATTTTGGATTTTTGGAAATGGTAACAAAATTATCAGCATTAGCGAAAATCACAGAACTTGTAGAACGTTTTGAGGAGCAGTATGTGTCTTATTTAAAAGCTGATTATAATGAAACCCAAACAAGGAGGGATTTTATCGATCCATTTTTTAAAGCATTAGGGTGGGATATTGACAATGAACAAGGTCATGCAGAAGCATATCGTGAAGTTATTCATGAAGATAGGGTGAAAATCGGTAAAGCGACCAAGGCACCAGACTATTCCTTCAAACTCGCTGGTGGGAAAAGACTCTTTTTTGTTGAAGCAAAAAAACCAAGTATCCAAATTAAAAATGACACAGTGCCAGCATACCAAGTGCGCAGATACGGTTGGAATGCGAAACTGGCGATAAGTATTGTAACTGATTTTGAAGAATTTGCGGTTTATGATTGTACAAAAAAGCCGAAACCATCGGATAAGGCTGGGATTGCCCGAACTGAATACTTCACATTTAGGGATTACATTGAAAAATTTGATTTTTTGTGGGATACCTTTTCGAAAGAAAAAGTTTTAAAAGGCAGTTTTGACAAATATGTAGAAAGCAACGTTAGTAAAAAGGGAACAATTTCTGTTGACAAAGATTTCCTAATTTCATTAGATAATTGGCGGACCTATCTAGCTACAAGTATTAGTTTAAAGAATAAAAATTTAAATGAAGACGAAATTAATTTCGCAGTTCAACAGACTTTAGACCGAATTGTTTTCCTGCGAATTGCGGAAGCTAGAGGAATAGAAGACGATGGCAATTTAAAAGAAGCACTTCAAAAGGGCGATTCGTATCAAAATTTATTTGAAGTATTTAAGAAAGCCGATGCCAAATATAATTCTGGATTATTTGATTTAAGAAAAGACCAAATAAGTTCGGATTTAAAAATAGACAATAAAGTAATTAAATCCATTGTTACCGAATTGTATTATCCAGAATCTCCCTATGAATTTTCAATATTAGCCGTCGAGATTTTAGGCAGTGCGTATGAGCAATTTTTAGGCAAACAAATAAAGGTGGATTCCTATCACCGCGCTGTAATTGAAGAAAAGCCGGAAGTTAGAAAAGCTGGCGGAGTTTACTATACCCCCCAATATATCGTAGATTATATTGTTGAAAATACAGTTGGCAATTTGGTAAAAGGCAAAACCCCTAAAGAAGTTAGCGAAATTAAAATTGTAGACCCTGCTTGTGGAAGTGGAAGTTTTCTTTTGGGTGCTTATGGTTATTTGTTGAATTGGTATAAGGGACATTATTTACCAGAATTTGAGAGACTTACAAAGATCATTTCTGAGCAAAAAACCAACACATTCGGTCGTGATGCGGAAAAAGTAAGAAAAAAATTACCATTAACCCCATCGGGGGACTTGACTACTGCACTCAAAAAACAAATCCTAATTAATAATATTTATGGTGTTGATTTGGATATTAACGCCGTGGAAGTTACCAAATTAAGCTTGCTTATAAAATGCATGGAAGGGGAAACCAGTGCATCTATAACACGTGAAGCAGAATTTGGCCAAAGAGCATTGCCTACCCTAGATAACAATATAAAAAGCGGTAATAGTTTAATCGACATAGATTATTATGATGGTCAGATTGATTTTGGTGATGAAAGAAAAATAAAACCGTTCAATTGGCAACGGGCATTTCCTTCTGTTTTTAATATACAAATTCCAAAAGAGACTAATAAATTATCTTCTTTGCGTCGTTCGGCTGCTATTGTTGCCGAAGCACAAAAAGACCTCGATAATAAAATGGATAATTACCTGCAATCTTTAGAAGAGCCACCTGTAGGTTATGGAAATATTAATGGGGGTTTTGATGCGGTTATTGGCAACCCACCTTACGTGCGGCAAGAGTTGTTGGGTGAGCAAAAAGTATATTTCCAAAATCATTACAGAGTTTACCATGGTATGGCCGATTTGTATAGCTATTTTATTGAAAAAAGCATAAAACTGTTAAAGCCAAATGGACTTTATGGAGTAATTGTTGCAAACAAATGGATGCGCGCCAATTATGGTGAACCTTTACGCAAATATTTAAAAGAAAAAAGCATTTTTGAAATTATTGATTTTGGCGATTTACCCGTATTTGAATCCGCTACAACATACCCATGCATTATAATCGCTGGAAATGAAGACAAGAAAAATGTTAAATTTAAACTAACCCAAGCCAAAACTCTGCAGTTTCACAGCCTTTCCGATTACGTGCTAGAACATACAAAATCAGTTACGAAAAAATCTTTAGATGATAGCGGCTGGAATCTTGCTGGGGAAGCAGAACAAAACTTACTTAAAAAAATAGAAAAAGCGGGCATCCCACTTGGCGAATATGTCAATGGAAAAATTTATAGAGGCGTTTTAACAGGACTAAACGAGGCATTTGTAATTGACAAAACCACCCGCGACAGATTGATAAAAGAAGACAAAAAGAGTGCAGAAATCATTAAACCCTTTTTGGCAGGCCGGGATATTAAAAGGTATCAAACACCGAAAAGTGAAAGGTTTTTGATATTTGCCCGAAGGGGAATTGAAATAGAAAAATACCCAGTGGTTTTAAAACATCTTGAACGCTTTAAAGAACAATTATTGCCAAAACCAAAAGATTTTAAAGGTGATAAATGGCCGGGGCGCAAGCCAGGATCTTATAAATGGTATGAATTGCAGGATGCTGTGGATTATTATGAAGAGTTTGAGAAACCGAAGATAATTTACCCTAATATATTGAGTAAGCCGGAATTTGTTTTTGATGATAAATATTGGTATGCCAATCAAAAGTGTTTTATTATTTCTTTAGATGATAAGTATTTATTAGGTATATTGAATTCCAAATTAATGCATTATTGGTTTGAAAAATATTTACCTAAACTAAGGGGTGGTTTTTATGAACCGAGTTATATTTTCTTTAAAAATTTCCCTGTAATTAAAATTGATAAATATAATAAAGTACAAGATGAAATTAAAAGAGATATCATTAATTTGGTAGAAATAGCAATCAAATTTAAACAAGAAATTGTCGAAACTAAACTGAGTGATAAAATTGATTCGCTATCTCATAAAATTGAGCTTACAGAAGAACGCATTAATGGGCATGTTGCAAAATTATATGGGTTTACAGAAGAAGAAATTGCTATAATTAATAGTGTTTAAGTATGGGTGGTAATATTAAGAAAAAAAGTATAACTTTAATTTTGAGTGGAATAATTCTAATGTTTTCTGGTATATTTATTAGTTGGTTTCTAGTAAATTATGGTAAGAACCATTGGGATGTGCTTGAAAAAAGAGGGCCAATAGGCGATTTTATTGCCGGAACTGTTGGGCAGGTGATTAATCTAATCGGGGCTGTTTTAGTTTATTTTTCATTCCGTGAACAATTTAAAGCAAATCAGCAACAATTGAAACTTATTTTAGAACAAAAGAATGATACAATTAAAAATGATATCGAGTCTAGATTTTTCTTTTTACTTAAAGGTTATTTTCGAATAGAGGAGCAACAAACCAATTCAGGTAAATCAGGAAAGCCTGTATTCGGACTTTATTTGCACGAATTGAAGGTTATACAAAAATATATTTTTGAACTAGTAAAAAAAATATTCAATCTGTCAAATGACTTTAATTTACTTTCGCCAAATTGTCAGTATGGAATTGTAAATATATCTACTGAAATATGGTTTGACGGATTGCTTGTGAAATTCGAAAAATTCGAGTTATATTCGTTTGTAAAAACGAAATTTTCTAAAATCACTGGTTTAACTATAGAGATGGATGATAGTCTTTTAGGAGGTGAATCGCACTTAGATATTGATACTCAGACATTTGATAAATTATTTGAATATGCATCAATAAACAATTTTAGAAATATAGAGGGTGTAGAATTATACGAATTTGGAAAATCTAAATCCAACTATCTGAGTGCGTATTTGAAAATATTTTATAATATAATCAGGTTTATAAATAATCAACCAAACAAAAATTTAACATACCTAGAAAAAACGGAGAAAATTAATTTTTTTATGAATTTTATTTCCAATGAGGAAATGGAACTATTGGCATATATTGGTTTGTCAAAGGAGCTATGGGGTTTGGAGATAGGTCCCAAAGAATCCTATATTATGTCTTATAAAAATAAGCAGTTTGAAAAGAGCAAAATGTGGATTAACAATATGTTCGTTTCAAAATACAAACTTTTTGATCACATATTTTTTAAAGATGGCTCTAAAAGTCTATTCATGATTTATCTAAATCATACTTCAGGTAGTCTAGATTTAATACAATATGATGAAAAATATTTTCTAAATATCTGGGAAGAAAGTTAGCAAAAACCATTAAAATGACTCCCTTTACCCTCGAAATTGCTTGAATGTAAAAACTTACAGAATGTTTTTAAGGTAACAATCAAAATTTTATTTAGTAAGAACTAATTGTCAAAAGATGAAAATACTTGGATTAGGAATATTAGCTAATAAAAAAGCTTAACCTATCTTAAATTCGCAAAAAAAAAGCCCCCGATTTCCCAGAGGCTTTTTAGTATTTGATTGTATCCAGACGATCTCAGGCAGGGGCCTTCGATGTCGGGATAAGCGACCCGTAAGAACTTGCTTCGCAAGTTCAACGGTCTGCTTACATCATTCCACCCATGCCACCCATATCGGGGCCATGGCTGTGACCTTTTTCGTCTTCTTTGATTTCGCTAAGTACGCAATCGGTAGTTAAAATCATTGCACCAATAGATGCTGCATTTTCAAGCGCTACACGGCTTACTTTCTTAGGATCAATTACACCAGCTGCAATTAGGTTTTCGTATTTTTCAGTGCGGGCATTGTAACCAAAATCGCCTGTACCTTCCATTACTTTTTGCACCACAATGCTGCCTTCTCCACCTGCATTTGCGACAATCTGACGCAAAGGCTCTTCCAACGCGCGACGAACAATTAGAATACCGGTAGTTTCGTCATCATTTTCGCCTTTCAAATTATCCAAAGCAGAAATTGTGCGGATGAAGCTTACGCCACCACCTGGTACGATGCCTTCTTCAACCGCAGCGCGTGTTGCATGCAATGCATCGTCTACACGGTCTTTTTTCTCTTTCAATTCAACCTCTGTTGCAGCGCCTATATACAATACAGCAACCCCACCACTTAATTTTGCAAGACGTTCTTGCAATTTTTCGCGGTCGTAATCACTTGTAGTGCTTTCAACTTGTGCTTTAATTTGATTGATACGGCCTTTTATATCGTCTTTGCTTCCAGCTCCGTTTACAACTATGGTGTTGTCTTTGTCAATGGTTATTTTTTCAGCACGACCCAAATCTACCAATTCAGCATCTTCCAATTTGCGACCTTGCTCTTCGCTAATTACAGCTCCGCCAGTAAGTATGGCAATGTCTTGCAACATTTCTTTTCTGCGATCTCCAAAACCTGGTGCTTTTACAGCAGCAATTTTTAGGGCTCCGCGAATTTTGTTTACAACCAAAGTAGCAAGTGCTTCACCTTCCACGTCTTCAGCTATAATTAAAAGAGGTTTGCCAGTTTGTACAACTTTTTCCAATACTGGAAGCAAGTCTTTCATATTGCTTACTTTTTTGTCATAAATAAGGATGTATGGATTGTCCAATTCGGTTTCCATTTTTTCAGCGTTGGTAACAAAATAAGGACTAAGATAACCTCTGTCAAATTGCATACCTTCTACGATATCCACAGTGGTATCCGTTCCTTTTGCTTCTTCAACGGTGATTACTCCGTCTTTACCCACTTTCTTCATGGCTTCTGCAATCAAAGCACCAATGGTATTGTCATTGTTCGCGCTAATGGAAGCAATTTGTTCAATTTTGCTGTGGTCGTCACCTACAGGTTGTGCCATTTTTTCAAGGGCATCCACCACAACTTTCACGGCTTTTTCAATTCCACGCTTCAAGTCCATTGGGTTTGCACCTGCAGCTACGTTTTTCAATCCAGCGGTTACAATAATTTGAGCCAAAACTGTTGCTGTTGTAGTTCCATCGCCTGCAATGTCTGCAGTTTTAGAAGCCACTTCTTTCAACATTTGTGCGCCCATGTTTTCGGTAGGGTCTGCCAATTCAATCTCCTTAGCAACGGTTACTCCGTCTTTGGTTACTTGTGGAGCACCGAATTTTTTATCAATAACCACATTGCGTCCTTTTGGACCAAGTGTTACTTTAACTGCGTTTGCTAAAGCGTCTACACCGCGTTTCAAACCTTCGCGTGCGCCAACATTAAATTCTATTTTCTTTGCCATTTTGTTTTGTTAATTTTAAACGATTGCAAAAATGTCGCTTTCGCGCATGATTAAATAATCTTTGCCGTCAACGGCCAATTCTGTTCCAGCGTATTTGCCATACAGAACCATGTCCCCAACCTTTACAGTCATAGGCTCATCTACTTTTCCTGGACCTGCAGCAACTACGGTTCCTTTTACAGGCTTTTCTTTAGCGGTATCTGGAATAATAATTCCGGATGCAGTTTTGTTCTCTGCTGGCAGCGGTTCTACTAGAACCCTGTCTGCCAATGGTTTTACATTTACTGACATATATATATTTGTTTTTAGCTTATGCTTGTGCCTCCTCATTCCCCATTTTTATGCCAATTGAAACTATACTGACAAATTTTCAGTTATTTATGGCAAGTGTTCAAAATGTTGCCAGCCTGATAAAAAGCAATCGCTAACGCGGAGAAATCAATATACCTGAGCAAACCTATTTTTGACGAAAGGTGCATGCAAATGCACTTAGAGGGGCAAAATAAGTATTAAAAACAAAGGCGAAATAGACATATATCTTGTTGTGGTGATTTTTTCATTTAATAAATTCTCCAATCCACTATAATTTGCTCTTCGCCTCAGCGTCTTTCATTATTTTATCTGCCCTAGTGCTGGCACCATTTTCCACTTCATCAGCCCGTTTATTCGCTTCAGATTCCACTTGGTCGGCTTTTTTGTTCCCTTCTTCCTCAACCGCAGCGGCTTGTTTGTAAAACACGGCTTTTCCGTCATTTGCCTTTTTCGCCCCCTCTTTCCGCAACTTATCTGCAGCAATTTTTTTGGCTTGTTTTTCTATTGGATTGCTTGCAGACGCAATAATATTGTCCGCCTGTTTATTGGTTTCATCCATCACCCTCTGGTAGGCTTTGTCTCCTTCATCCATAATTTGACCCGAACGCTTTTTGGATTCCGCGCGAATGGCGTCTCCAGCTTTTATTCCTTCAGCCCGCAATTTGTCCGCTTTGTCCTTCGCTTCCGCTTTAATTTTATCCGCTTGAGCCTGTGCAATTTTTAATCCTTCTGCAAGTTTTTTATTTGCCTCTCCTTTAATTATCGCTTTGCCTTGGTCTTTAAGATTGTCTACGATATTTTGTTTGAAACCTTTCAAACCTAAGCTGACCAAAGGTTTTAATATTGTCCCACCTATATTTAAATCTACTGGTATCATTTCTGCCACATCCAGTTTCCAACCCTTAGTCGCAGCTTGTTTTACCCAGCCATCCACAACGGAATTGGCAGCACCCATAGCTTTGCGGGGAATTTTTATCCATCCGCCATAACTTAGTGTTTGATTTAACTTGGTCATGCCCGCCAAACGCATTACTGCTCCCTGACCCAATGGAATGGTGAAACTATCTAATAACTTAAAGATCCCCTCTTTGATTTGAAATTTAACGGTTTGATTTTTGATTTGTAAATTTTCTAACCAATTGATTTTTAACTGAGATGCGATTTGTTTTACTACATCTAAATTCTTCACAGCAGCATCTGTAAAACTAACCATTCCATTCACATTCATGCTGTTGTAATTGAGTTGCATTTTGTCATTTAATATGCTGCTTAAATCAATATTTGCATTAAAAAGGCCATCTATCATTTTGGCAATTGGGGCAAACTTTGACAACATGGGAAAATAAGCAAACGTTTGCGAAAAATTCATTCTCTCAATTTTAGTAGACATGTTTGTAAATGGATTTTTTGCATTTTTGCTGTCATACGTGCCATCTAATTTTATAGTACCACCCAATAGGTTAGCGCGCAAATTTTCAAGGTTTAATTGAGAGTTTTGAATACGTGTATGCCCTCCCAAATCGGTCAATATATAGTTATCATATACCAATTTATTAATTTTGGTATTTAAAGAAATATCCAAATTAGAAGGGATTTCTACAATGGTTAATGCAGCGGTATCTGCAACTTTCGGATCTTCAACTGAGGGTTTATCGCTTAAAAAACTATTTGCATTTATATACTTGCTTTCTAAATCAACTTCCCCTTTTAACGTTTCTCCTGCAAATGCATAACCCAAGAAATTTTCAATTTTGCCTTTTACGTTAAAATCATTTTTGCCTATCTGCGCAATACAAACAGGCATCTTTACTGCCTGCGGTGTAAAATTCAATTCTAAATTTTCAATTTGATAGGCATCTTTATCACTGGCACCTTGATAAATTAGATTTTTTACCAATAATTTTCCATCGGCATTTAATTTAGAATAATTTTTAGAATTTGCAGCGCTGTAATTTCCCTTTGCACTCAAATCTGCATCAATCAAACCCGCCAATTTTGTGCCTTTTTCCAATGGAATTAAACCCACTATTTTTGAAAGGTCAATTTTGCCTTTTACGTTTCCGTCTATATAAGGATCGCTAACGGGTGTCTTTAATAACAATTTCATGGCAAAGGGTTCCCCAGCCAAGGATAAATTCAATTTTTGAACATCAACAATGCTTTTATCAGGTGTGCCATCTGGATTTGTGAAATGCAAATCTAGGTTGATATTGTCTGCGGGAAATTGCAAGGACGGGTATTTAAATCCTCCATTGTTTATTTTAAGTGAAACATCGGTGGAAGGCATTTTATCATCTGTCATTTTGCCTTTGATAAACCCACCAAAGCCCATTGTGCCAGAAGCTTGTAAATCTTTAAAATTGTTTTGATACATGCCAGGCACCAAGGATAAAAAGCTCTTAAATGTATTTTCGAGGGCCTTAAATTTAATATCCATATCGATATCGTTGTCATTTAAATCAACAAAGCCATCGCTTTCTATGTTTAAATCGTTTAACTTTACTTTCCCTTTGTCAAAACTGAATTTCCAAGATTTTAAATCCATTTGAATGTTTGCCAAAATTTCAGTGCCGATATTGAATAACCAATTAACTCCGCCATAACCTAAAGTTAAAGACTTAGCCTGGGTTTTGGTTTCCATCATAAAATTGTCTGTAGTGAAGTCTCCACTAGAAGTGTGGTCAAATTCTTTTAATTCTGTAAAGAAATTTAAACTTTTATCATCGTAAATCAGGTGCCCTTTTTCAATCTCTAGTGATTTCAATGCCATTTTAAAAGTGCTTCCACCCGTGTCTTTGGTGGTTTTGGTGGTATCTGTTTTTACAATATCCCAATTTGCACGTCCACTTTTCATTGTTTCAATGTCAATTTTTGGTGCTTTAAGATATATCCTTTTAATTTTTATTTCTTCCCCTTTAATGGCACTCATTACATCTAGGGTTAGGCGCATTTCAGGAAAATAGACCAAAGTGTCCCCAACAAAGCTATCTTTTCCAACTATGCTAAGGTTCTTGATTTCCAATGACACATTGGGAAAGCTACGCAGAAAGCTTAGGTCTATGTTATTGTCAAAGTTTAATGTCGCATTGAGTTGCTTGTTGGCGGTGTTCTTAATGGCTTGTACAATCTTTCCTTTAAACACAAAAGGCGCAACCAAGAGGAGTATTAGGATTGCACCCAATGCAATGCCTGTAATTTTTAATGCTTTTTTCATTTTATAAGACTATCTGTTAACCAGTTCAAAAATAGCACCAATTGTTGCATTATCTTTTTTATTTGCATAATATTAATCCATGGTTGGTATTTTATGCTTCTAATAATAAAAATAGATTGCTATTTTTGCGAGAATGGGTTTTCCAAATAGTTACTGGTGGGAAGGTGCAATGACCATAATTACAGTGCCAATTTATGCGGTTGCCATACTTGGGGAAATTGTGGTTTCAAACATTGTGCAGGCTAAACTTTATTCCTTCAAGGATACTTTAAACAACCTTTTAATGACCCTTATTAATTCTTCCCTAGATGTATTGATGCGGGTTGTGTTTTTAATTTGTATGGCATTTGTATACGGATTAAAAGCAGTGCACTTGAACGAGGATAGCTGGTATTATTGGGTTTTGGTTATAATTCTAACAGATTTGGTTTATTGGTTTGTGCACTGGCTGAGCCACACGGTGCGTTTTTTTTGGGCGGTACATACCGTCCACCACAGCAGTGAAAATTATAACATTACCGTGGGTTTTAGAAGTTCCGTTTTCGAACCCCTGTATCGCTTTGTTTTTTTTCTTCCTTTGGGTTTCTTGGGTTTTAGGGCGGAGGATGTGATGCTCGCTTTCGCCATTCAGCAGCTTTATGGCAGTTTGGTACATACCCAATTGATCAAACGAATGCCATTTTGGGAAATTGTTTTTGTTACTCCATCACATCATCGAGTGCATCATGGTTCCAATCCTAGGTATTTAGACAAAAACATGGGCATGATCTTTATTTTTTGGGACAAATTGTTTGGCACTTTTGAAGATGAAGATGACAACTACCAAAAGGTGCGTTTTGGACTAACCAAAAACTTGGAAACACATAGCCCTTCGGTGGTTATTTTTAAAGAATGGCAACAATTATTTGCAGATGTTAAAAACGCACCGGGATTAAAAAATAAATTCATGTATGCCTTTGGGAAGCCTGGTTGGAGCCATGATGGGAGTAGACTAACCAGCGCGCAGATGCGCGATAAGGAGGCACGAGAAAATGGGAATGGGTGATTTTATATAAGAGGATAAGATTAGTCAGAAACAATTAGACCTTCAAAGGTTCTTGCATCTAGCAATATTTGACCTAAAGTTTTCAATATTGACAAGAAAAAACATGACAAATACAGTCAATTATATTCTGATTTCAATATTGCAACCGATTTCAGCAAAAAAAAATAATCTGCCTTGCAATTCGGAGGATTGGTTTTAAATAAATTTAAGGCAAATTTGAATGCCACATTCTTAGGTATTGCAAGAAAAAACAGACTTAGAAACGCAATGCAAAACCCAGTTGAACTTGGTCAAATCACTTCCTTATAACAATCCTTTTCTGATAAGATTCAATGCGCCACCGGCTTTAAACCACTCGATTTGTTGCGCATTGTATGTATGCGTTACCGAAATGGTGTCTTTGCTACCGTCTTTGTGGTTCAGGGTTAAACTTAAGGGTTGTCCTTCCGAGAAATTCGTCAAACCATTTACATCTACTGTATCCCATTCCTGAATTTTTTCGTAATCGGCTTTGTCCGCAAAATTAATCGCAAGCATGCCTTGTTTTTTTAGGTTTGTTTCATGAATACGGGCAAATGATTTGGTTAACACAACACGCACTCCCAAGAAACGAGGTTCCATTGCGGCATGCTCTCTGCTGCTTCCTTCGCCATAATTTTCTTCCCCAACCACAATGCTAAACTCCCCTGCGCCTTTGTATATGCGCTGCATAGCGGGTACACTTCCATATTCACCCGTTAGTTGGTTCAATACATTGTCTGTTTTGTCGTTAAATGCATTCACTGCGCCAATAAGCATATTGTTGCTAATATTGTCTAGATGTCCGCGGAATTTTAACCATGGGCCCGCCATAGAAATATGGTCTGTTGTGCACTTTCCTTTTGCTTTTATTAGCAACCGGAGACCTTTAATATCAGTTCCTTCCCAGGCAGCAAAGGGTTCTAATAGTTGCAGCCGATCGCTGGTTGGGCTCACAACCACCTCCACTGCACTGCCATCTTCAGCAGGCGCTTGGTAACCGGCATCATCAACTGCGTATCCATTAGCGGGCATTTCAAAGCCAGTGGGCTCATCCAGTTTTACTTGCTCACCTTTATCGTTGGTTAAATAATCAGTCAATGGATTAAAAGTTAAATTACCAGCGATCGCCATGGCGGTCACAATCTCTGGCGAGGCCACAAAACTGTGCGTATTAGGGTTGCCATCTGCACGCTTGCTAAAATTACGGTTGAATGAAGTAATAATGCTATTTCTTTCTTGCAACTCTGCTCCATGCCTAGCCCATTGCCCTATGCAAGGTCCGCAAGCATTCGCCAAAACCATGCCTCCAATTTTGTCAAAATCAGCCAAGTACCCATCTCTTTCAACAGTGAATCTTACTTGTTCACTGCCTGGGGTAATGGTAAATTCACTTTTTGCTTTCAATCCTTTTGCTGTAGCTTGTTTTGCCAAAGATGCAGCTCGGCTAATATCTTCGTAAGAACTATTTGTGCAACTGCCTATCAAACCCACACTTAATTCTTGGGGCCATCCGTTTTCCTTTACAGCAGCGGCAAATTTACCAATCGGCCATGCCAAATCTGGAGTAAACGGTCCGTTGATATGCGGTTCAAGCTCACTTAAATTAATTTCTATAACTTCATCGAAATACTTCTCGGGGTTTGCGTAAACCTCAGCATCGCCATTTAAGCAATCACTCACTTGGTCTGCAAGATTAGCGATATCCGAACGGTCAGTTCCCCGAAGGTATTCTGCCATTTTTAAATCGTACCCAAAAATGGATGTTGTTGCACCTATTTCTGCACCCATATTGCAAATGGTGCCTTTTCCTGTGCAACTGATACTTTCAGCACCTGGGCCGAAATATTCAACAATTTTATTGGTTCCCCCTTTCACAGTAAGAATTCCTGCAACTTTTAAAATTACATCTTTGGCGCTGGTCCAGCCATTCATTTTGCCAGTTAGTTTTACACCAATCAATTTTGGAAAAAGCAATTCCCAAGCAAAGCCTGCCATTACATCGCTTGCATCGGCACCGCCTACACCAATGGCAACCATTCCTAAGCCACCCGCATTTACAGTATGGCTATCCGTACCAATCATCATTCCACCCGGGAATGCGTAGTTTTCCAATACCACTTGGTGAATAATACCTGCGCCGGGTTTCCAAAAACCAATTCCGTATTTGTTGCTTACAGAGGCAAGAAAATCATAAACTTCTTTGTTTTTATCCACTGCAGTTGCCAAATCTTCTGCTGCACCCACTTTTGCTTGAATAAGATGGTCGCAATGCACTGTGCTGGGCACAGCCACTTGTGTGCGACCGCTTTGAATAAATTGCAACAGCGCCATCTGTGCTGTTGCATCTTGCATGGCAACTCTATCTGGCGCAAAATCTACATAAGATTTGCCTCTTTCAAATGGGGTATTGGAATTGCCATCCCAAAGGTGGCTATAAAGTATTTTTTCGGTGAGGGTTAGCGGTTTGCCTAACAATTGGCGCGCTGCCTGAACCCTTGAGGGCATTTTCTCGTAAACTGAACGGATTAAATTTAAATCGAAAGCCATGTTTTATTTGTGCTGCGAATTTCGTCTTTTTCCTTGAATACCGAATAGTTGGATTGAATAATTTGTAATTTTTTTATATAAAAATCAATTTTTTCAACAGTTTTGTTTTTTTTTCTTGTATACATTGTCAAAGTAATGTAAGTTTGAAAAATTAGGATAGGGGTATGACCATTACGAATTGTATTGAACCTTTAACCTTAAAAAAACTACGCGTATGAAAAAAATCAATACCAAACTTTATTGCCTTTTGGCGTTTTTTCTCTTCTTGGGTGCCAGTCCTAATCTTTCGGCCCAAGCGTCATTTAATGCTAGCACCTACAACGGTTGTGCGCCCTTAACGGTCACTTTTTACAACTCTAGTGTGGGGAATGGAACCTATTCTTGGAATTTTGGAGATCCAAGCAGCGGGGTTTACAACACCAGCCTAGCTTGCAGCCCAACGCATACTTTTGTAAATGCGGGTTCATATACGGTAACAATGACCTATGTTCTAGGTCCAAATACCTATACCGCAACAGCTACAATCACGGTTTGGCCTAGGCCAAGCCCGGTTGTAACAGGGAACGATACGGTCTGTGAAGGCGCTTATGAAACTTACACAGCCAGCGGATTGGCAGGTTCATCGTTTTATTGGACTATAAATGGCGGTTCCATTGTAGGAAGCAATACGGGTATATCTGTTCTCGTGCATTGGACGGTTCCAGGAACTGGGTTACTCACTGTGAAAGAAACTTCTATTCACGGTTGTATAAATACAGGTAAAATTAAAGTTTTGGTGGCCAATCAGCCTCAAATTGGAAATTTTTGTGATTTAAGTCGAGGCACTTCTGGTAATCCAGATAAGGGCGAGAAAAGAACTTGTTTGTGCAGATGGAATGTCGCCAGCGTGCAAGCTTTGGATATTAACAATCAGTTAATGAGTAATCAAATCTACAATTTTCAATGGACGGTTCTAAGCGGAGGTTCTATAAATTCAGGAGGGAATAGCAATATTGTACAATTAAATGTTGGCGCCGGACCTACAATAACCGTTCAATTGGTGGCATGGAATGATTTTGGTTGCCGAGATACACAAATTTGCATTTTTGATGTTTGTCCATCTCCAAAGGCCTCTTTTAAGGCAGATACCGCATGCTTAACTGGAACAACACATTTCAATGCAGGTGCCTCAACCATCAATGCGCTAATCACCAATTACACTTGGGATTTTGGAGACTACTCCACTTTTAGCTCAAATACATCTACAACAACGCATACCTACGCTTTAGCAGGAGTTTACAATGTAAAGTTAACGGTAAAATACGCCAGTGGATGCACCGATGATACCATTATCAAAGTAAAAGTAAACAACGGAACACCTCCGCCAATCAATTGTCCAGGAACAGTTTGCCATAACACCAAACATTGTTACAACACCCCTTATTTTGCCGGTGCAACCTACAATTGGGTAATTACCGGTGGCATTGGAACGCCTTCAGTAAATGGAGACAGCATTTGTGTGGTTTGGGGGAACGGTCCTATGGGAAATATATCACTAACAGTTGTCGGTGGACCCTATACTTGCGGTTATAATAGCATCGATATTCCAATCTTTCCAGCCAATTTGCAAATTACAGGACCGGATACAGTTTGTCAAGGTTCTACGGTGCAGTATTCAGTGCCATTAATTCCAGGTTCTTGTTACAGCTGGCAGCCTTCAAACCCTAACATCAATATCGCCAACAATTCTGGCAATATTATAAATGTTACGATTCCTAACAACGTCTTGGGTACCTTTTTTGTGATTGCAGATGTTCAAAATGACATTACTTGCTGCCATGGAAGAGACACCATGTGGTTTGTGGTGCAAGGGTCAATTAAAATTGATACAGCCCAAGCCACATGCGAATTTTCTACGGTCACTTATACAAGCAACGTGCCTGTCACATGGTTGGTTTCGGGCGGAACCATTGGACCCAATAGTCCAACATCCATAACCATAACCTGGGGATCTGCGGGCACTGGCGTTATCTATGCTACCGCAATAAATCCAAATTTGGTTTGTACCAATACCGTTTCTGTGCAAATCAACAAGGTGCCATTACCACCCAATCCTCCAATAAACGGACCCACCGTGGTTTGTGTTGGCACAACGGCAACTTTTAGCTATACAAATACGCCAAACATTGTAGGTTCTACATGGACTGTGAGTCCTGCAATTACCCATACACCTTCGGGTAATACGGATATAATGACATTCACTACACCCGGCACATACACAATTACAACAACCTACTACAACCAACAATATAATAATTCTTGGCAGTTCAAATGCTATTCTCAGTCGCAATTAACAGTTTTGGTTATTGATACTGTTTGCCCAACGATTACTGGACCAACAACCACTTGTATCGGCAACTCTGTTACTTACACAATTCCATCCAACCCAGCCAATATTTGGCAGTGGAATGCCATTGGTGGAAATATCACAGCCCAAACACCGACTTCTTTAACCATAACTTGGGGGAATATTAACCAAGGCCAGGTTTCTGTTCAAAATACCATTTGCCCGAAATTGTGCACCAAATTAGTTACCATCAACGCAATACCTACGGGTATTATTACACTTGGTGATTCTTCCTGCAAGGGCGATACCGTTCGCTTGATTGGCCCTCCTGGATATGCTTACAGTTGGAGCCCTGGTGGTGCAACTACGCAAACACTTTTGGTAAATACCACTGGCACATATACATTAACTCTAATTCAAAGTGGTTGCAGTACCAGTATTAGTTACAACATAAATCCGTTCCCTAAAAAACCAAAACCAAATGTAAATATCAGTTGGAATTGTATGGCATCCCCTTCTTTGCCTGTACCCTATTATATGCAGGCCACCCAGAATGCAACTTGGTCCTACCAATGGAGCCCGCAAACGAGTATCCCTAGCACTGCGGATACAACTTTCCAGCATTATTCTACTGTGTTTAACAGTACACATACCGTTGTTGTTACCGACAAAAATGGATGTAAAGACACCGCATCGGTTACTTTAAACCAAAATTGCACCATTACAGATGGCGGGGGCGCTAGCTGTGTTTGCACACCGGTGGTTACTGCAACCTATGACCCTTGCTTCGGACAATATACCGCGTCAATAACTGGACAACCTTATTCTACGGTGCTATGGAATTTTTCAGATGGCGATTATTCAAATCAAACAAGCCCGCAACATTGGTTTGCAGATACAGGTTATTATAACAATGTGACACTATCTGTGCTCTGCGCCTCAGGATGTTGGATTACGGTAAAAGTTCCGACCTATGTCCCTTACATATTAAGGCCAAAAATTAGGCATACTTTCCCAGTTACCTGTAATTATAATTTCATACAACTATCCTACAAAGCGCAATCAATTGTTAAAGGGAAAGTGGTAACTTATTCCACCGACTGGGGCGATGGATCCTCATTGGGAACAACCATTTTGCCATTAACCCATAATTACTCTTTACCAGGGACGTACTATATTATTCATCAGGTGAGTTGTTTGGGTTGTATTAAAACCGTTTATGACACTGTAGTAATAAAGCCTTTTAACGCAAATTTTGGTTTCTGCGACAGCGGTTGTATTGGTCAATCCATACAATTTGTAGATCAAAGTACCAGTTGGTCGCCCATAGTGCATTGGGGTTGGACATTTGGCGATGCCACAAATTCAAATCTTCAAAGTCCATTCCATATATATAATGCAGTGGGAAGTTATACCGTTCGACTGATTATCCAAAATCAACAAGGTTGCAAAGACACTGCATCGTATATAGTAAATACAACTACATTCAATCCGCCTGCCTTAACTTATACGGTTAACGGTGTGGCTCAGGCTGGGCCAACATTTAGTATTTGCGAAGGCGGTTATGTTTCAGCTTTGGCGCCATTTTCTGCTAGTTATACGTATGCTTGGAATGATGGAAAGTTTGGGAATAAGGATACCATTCGAAAATCGGGGGTTTACTGGGTAAATGTAACCAACAATCGTGGTTGTATCAAAAAACTAGGACCCTTTACCGTAATCGTAAATCCAAATCCAAATGCTACAATTCTGTCCGCTGACAGCATGTGCTCGGCCTCTTATTTCACCTTGCTCGCCTTAAACGGATTGGGATACAATTACAGTTGGAATATTATGCCCGGTGCTTTCACATCCACCACCAATCCAGGGGCATTTTTCTCAGTTCCAGTCGGCAATTACAATGCATTTTTAACCGTCACAAATTCATTTGGTTGCATAGCCAAGGACACTTTGAAACTCAAATTGCTGCAAGGGCCTGTGGTTACAGTTACTCCGTCGTTTACGCAAGTTTGTGAAGGCAATGTGGTGACATTAGCGGGTTCCATTGTGGGACCATACGTCTCATATCAATGGAGCAATGGGCAGGTGGTGAATCCAATAAAAGTATTTAGCACTGGCAACTATACCCTAACAGCTACTGATATTTATGGTTGTCAAGGTTCAGGCAGCGGGTATGTGATTATCAATCCAAAGCCAGATTTAAGAAATATTCCAAGGGGTTGTTATGAACTTTGTAAAAACCAATTGGGTGTGGCCAAAGTCTGCGGACCAATTCCTCTATCAGGGCAAGTCTTTAGCTACAACTGGTTGCTAAACAATGTTACGGTTTCGACCAATCAAAGCATAACTTTAAATGCCAATGGAAACTATCAATTGATTGTAATCAATACGGTTACAGGTTGCGCCGATACAAGTAAGGTTTTCAGCGTAACGTTTGTTACAGGTGCTACGGCCAATATTGGTTCACCAACTCCAAACCCAACCATATGCAAAGGTTCTGGAGCATGTATTACCTTGACAGCATTAAACCCTCAGGTAAATGTGTTGTATACTTGGTGGTGGAATAACAGCTATTTAAATACCGGTACAAACGCATTGGCTTGCAATCCGGGTATTTATATACTGCATGCATTCCGCAGTCATTGCTGTGAAGACTGGGATACAATTGTGATAGATGAAGGGGATTGTTGTTTCAATACGAACGACACCAACTTCCATTTAATACAAGATAGCACAGTTTATACTACCAATCAATGGTGGGATGGCAAATACTACGTTGCAGGGCGTGTTTACGTTCGCAATAAGGCTGTTTTGGATATGACTACAATCGATGTTGTTTTTGACAGAGACGGAGAAATTATTTTTGAAGACAGTTCCATTGTTCGCGCCAACAATAGCGTTTTCCGCCCTTGCGACATGCATGATGTTTGGGTAGGATTTACCTTTAAAGATAGCTCAAGTGGATTTATACATACCAATACATTTAAAAATGCCAAACATGCCATTGATGTAAAAACCACTGGGCCCGAAGGAGTAAAAATTACCGACAACACATTTACCGATTGTAACATAGGGGTTCGCATCGATCGTAGTTCACTTTCCTACAATCAAGGTATCACGCACAACTCATTTGTTATTTCCAATTACGATTTCACCAAGAAACTTTTATACCCCACCTATGATTATTGGGGAATTATTCTGCGAAGCGTAAAAATGGAAGAAATTGTCAGTCAGAATGATTTCCGCAATAGCGATAAGGCCAGCCAGCCAAACCGTTATTTTGGAATCTATGCATTGCGTTTTTCTGCCAGCATTAGCGAAAACAAATTCACGAATATGTATCGCAGTATTGATGTTACAACCAATACTGGTCCATTGAATATTGAGAACAATGAGATAGAAAAAACATTCCAAGGGAAATTTGGCAGCGATGTTCAAATCAGGCTTAGCAACGGAGATTTGCCAGCTTTAGTTTTTGCAAACGAACTTCGAAATTCCGATAATGTTTACAACAGGTCAACAGGAATTTTTGCCGAAAGAATGTCCAATTTAAACATTCGCGACAACAATATCAAAGGTTTTGATGTAGGCATTTGGACACGCCGTTTGAGCAAATCCATAATCAATGAAAATGACATTGACATGGCTGGTGACATTGGCATTTTGGATTCTCTAAGTCGTGGTTTGGATATCAATTGCAATATTGTGAGGCTAAAAGATTGCCGAAAAGTAGCAGGTGCTATGTGCAATTCTGTGGGTATATTTATGCAAGCCGGCAACAACTCTAACAATATTTTTACCAATTGTGTATTTGATACCCGCAGGGCTATATTCTTAAGAAGCGATGGGTTGGCGGTTTCTATACCCAATGTAGTGAACAATTACCTTTACAATTATTTGTATTCTGGGGTGGAAGCTCAAGGACATGTTGGAGGCATAGGTTTTGCGGGTCAGCCAGGCAGAAATACATTTGTAAGCAACAATTACAATAACGGTTTTGGTGCCCGCGATTGCAGGGCCACACCTGCCTTCTCTGTGAGTGAAATGTGTAATTTTGGCATCATAGGAAACCAAGGCGTTACTACAACCGTTTGTACACCTGCCACTATGTACTCTAGCACTGCAGCCTGCGGTCAACAAATCAATACCCAAAAATATTATGCCCAAAACAAATGGGATATTTGTGATAATTTCACAGGCAAATCCTTCGACATTATTATTCTAATAGACCATGGCAAAGAAGTAACTATCGATTCACACAAGCTTATCACGGTTAATTTAGGAGTCATAGGACCTCAAGGCCTAGTGCGAATTGCCGAAGCAGCCATTTATTTGAAGAATAAAACTGTTTTCGAAACTTGGATGGGTAGATTGAAAGCTGAGAACGCTTTGGACAATTACACATTGGATATTTTAAAAGCAAAATGGCAGGCCATGAATGGAAGTATGCCTATGGCAATTTCTATGATGCAAGGTTTAACACCAAGTACCCAAGAACAATCTGATTTAAAGACGATTTTGTTGGCAGATTGGGGCAGAGGAAATGGAAATAAATTAGATGCAGGAACCCTTGCTAATTTGCAGAATATCGATCAAGCAAAAGGCGAATTGGCACCGATAGCGCGCGACTTGGTGCATGCCGAAATTGGTGACAACGATTACTTATTTGGCGGCATTGCGGCAGCGGCTAGCCCTGGTGTAATTTCAACATCCAACGATCCATATATCAAAGTGGTTCCAAATCCGGCAACAAATTATGCCAACGTGGAATTTTATATCAACGGATCCCAAAATGCTGAAGTTTCATTGCACGATGTAACAGGACAAAAAATAAGTATTGCAACGCTAAAAATTAGCGAGGGGGTTTATAGACTTGATTTAAGTTCTGTAAGCAATGGTATTTATTTTGTAACTGTGCTTGACACAGAGACCAAAGAAAAACATGTGGCCAAGTTGATTAAACAATAAATTAAAAATTAATCATAATAAAAAGGCTGATTTGCATATTGCAATCAGCCTTTTTCTTTTCCTTTGCAGCAGTGAGTAACAATCCTGAAAGAATTATACTTGGCATTGACCCTGGAACCAATTTATTGGGATATGGCATCATTGAAACCCAAGGATCCCAAATGAAACTATTGGGGGTAGGGATTGTGAAATTGGATAAATATGAAGATCACGGAAAAAAATTGTTTCATATTTTTGAAAAAGTTGTAGGATTAATAGAAGGTTTTGGGGCAACCGAAGTGGCTATAGAAGCGCCATTTTATGGTAAGAATGTGCAAAGCATGCTCAAACTTGGCCGGGCACAAGGGGTAGCAATTGCGGCGGCTATTTCTAAACAATTGCCAGTATATGAATATGTGCCTCGAAAAATCAAACAAAGCATTACGGGCAGCGGAAACGCAAGTAAAGAACAAGTTGCAGCCATGCTTATGAATTTGTTGAAATTTGAAGAAAAACCCGAAACATTGGATGCAACGGACGGAGTTGCCGCCGCAGTTTGTCATTTCTTTCAGTTTAGTCCCAAGGAGTTTGGCAAAAAGAGTACCAAAGGAAGCGGCTGGAAACAGTTTTTAAGCGACAATCCAGATCGGTTGAAATAAGTTAAATTTAGTGTTCCAAAAAAAAATTACGCAAGAAAAGTTTACCTTTTGCGTTTTAAGCAATATCCTTCTGTTGTATGTTGGAACTATTTCGCAAAACCGAGCACAATATCTATGCAAATCTTTACCGCAGTGGTAAAAAGCTGCAACATTGGGTTCAAAAGAACTCAGGAAGTCGCGAGGATGCAGAAGATGTCGTACAGGAAGCGGTTATTGTTTGCAAAAAGTATCTAGACAGCAGCTTAGACAAGGAACATAAGCTAGAAGCTTTGTTTCTTTCCATAGGCCAAAAAATTTGGTTTATGGAATTGCGTAAACGGAAACTCATTTGTGAAATAGATTGTTTTGCAGTATTAAATGAAAATAGTGAGGAGGAAGAATCTATTCACAGGGAAGAGATGTACCGCATTTTAGAAACCACTCTTTCTTCCTTAGGAAATAAATGCCAAATATTGTTAAAGTTATTCTATTACAACAGAAAATCGATGGACGAAATTGCCATACAGTTAAATTTGGCAAGCGCACAAGTGGCAAAAGCTTCAAAATATAAATGCCTAGAAAAGGCGAGAGAAATGGTAAAAAATGGAAAAACTTAACGAAGAAAAAAGGGATCAGATTCTGCTGTATTTACTTGGGCAGGCAAACTTAGATGAAAGACTAAATATGGAAGAAGACATGCGCACAGATCCAGCACTGGGGAAGCTTTTGCATGAGTACAGTCAGACTTTAGAGGTGCTAAACCGAAAATGGATTAAAGAAGATTGGCAAAGCACAAAAAAGACATTTGCGTTGCGCAGATTTTCCTATTATATGTTTGCATTTGTGTTGTTTTTGGGCCTAATATTTACACTGAGTTTTGGTACAAACAAATCCAATTCTGTGGCCAAAAAAATAAACAAAAAGCAGCCCACAGAAAAAAAATTGGGAGCAAAACAAAAAACAGATTCAATAGAAAATATTTTTAAAAATGATACCCATAATTTGGATCAAAAACCGCCTTTAAAAATTGCAATAAGCCATTTGGTACCGCCAATATTTCCGCTTACGATAATGGAGCCCCAAAATACCCTACTTGACAATCGACATCAAATTCAATACAAAGATACTTTAATTGTTGAGCAACAACAGATGGCTATAAGTAGGCGTGAAACAATTGTTGTGAATGATGTTGAAGAACAGGTATTTTATGTCAACCCAAATAAAGATACTACCCTATGGTGTAAAGCCGGTTTGGGAATAGAAATCACTGCTAATTCAATAATATTGACAGATGGCAGCTTGCCCACGTCATGGGTTACCATTTCGGTCAAAGAGTATTTAACCTATGCCAATTTGTATTGTGGAAAGATGACAACTACATCAAATAAAAAATTATTGGAAACGGGCGGAAGTTGCATGATTGGTGCTGCCCAGAATGGTGAAGTGGCAAACGTAGCGCCAGGAAAAAATATCAAACTGCATTTTCCCAATACATGGAGTTCATCTACACAAGAAATGCAAACATTTGCGGGACATAGAGATAGTGCAGGAGCCATAAATTGGATTCCAACTGCTAATGCGAAGTCCATTCGATTGTCTGAAAATATAGATAGAATTGTGCTTAAACCCAAATTGCTCTTCGTTACGCAGGTTAGATATGAAACAGGGTCAACCAGAAAAGGCAAAATCAATTTGGATACGGTTGAAATATTTAACCCGTATTTTGAAAGATTAAACGGTATTTCGGACAAGGCTAAAGTCAGGTTTAAGAAAAAGCTCGATAGTCTTCAGTTTAGATATATTGTCAACCAGAATGGGGTATTGCAGGGATTTGATTACGACAAAAAAGGGAACGCCAAGTCAAAGAGAATGTTGCGGAGTTTTTCAAGGGAACTAAAGAATTTGGGCGGCGATGTGGCCGATTCTATAAGTTGGAATAAATACATATCAGGTGAAAGATATTTGCACGCTACTGTGCATTTGAAAAACACCACTACTTTAAAGGAGACTGAATCTGGGATCAATGGTAGCAAATATTTCACCATTGAATCACATGAGTTTGGCAATATCAATTGCGATCGTTTTACCTCCAAATTTAGTCTTAAAAATTTCACATACACGGTGGCTGATTCAATGAACGCAGCACAAGCTTTTTTTCTTGATATAAGAGCAAGTATGCAAAGTATTGCATCAAACAATAAAATTACCTTCTCTCAAATTCCTCCTAAAAGCAATTTATTGGTTGTGGCCAATGGAACCATCAACGGAAAAGCTATGATGCAGATAATAACCGAGCAAAACATGCCCCTAAATTTGCCTGAACCTTTCGATCTGCAAAAGATTCTTAATTTGTTGGATCTAGTTGAAGCTAGAAAACCTGAAATTTCCCAACCGCCAAAGATTGTTCCATGATCAATACCATTCTGCCAAACACAGTTTTAAGTGACAAACGCTATCGGTTGAAAAAATTACTTATTCTATTACAATTTTCTGAAAATATGTTTGATCTTTCAAATCAATTTTTACAAAATAAATCCCTTTCGAGATTTCACTCACATTCCACCTTTTAATATGCCCAACTTCAATAAATTCTGAAATTAATATTTGACTTACCGTATTCACCAAGCTGGCTTTTATCAAAGTTGTATTTGTGGAAATAGAATTTCCATATTCAATATTTAGAAAACTATTTGTTGGATTTGGATATATTTTTATTGTTAAGGGAAACTGATTTTTTACTCCGTTGGTGCCACTGGCAATTGATTTTGAAAAAAAGCATTCGCAGCCATTTGCATTTTTTATTTTTAGGATTGTTGTATAGTTGCCAGAAGTCTTAAAAACGTGAAGCGGTTCTGACAGTGCTGATGAATCACCATCACCGAAGTACCAAGAATAAATGCCAGTGTTTGAAGCTACAGTTTTAAATGTTAAAGCCGCCGGATTTCCTTGAAATAGTGATACGTTATAATCGCATTTTGGCAATTCATTTATAGTTGCAGGCTTTGTTATTGAGCCTATACAACCATTGCTGTCTTTGCTATTTAAAGTTACAAAATATGTAGTGGTTTTGGCAATCGAATATAGATGTGTTGGGTCTGAAAGTTCAGACGAATCATTGTCTCCAAAATACCATATATGCTTTAATTTGTTCTTATTGGGTGTTAAATTATAAAATACGGATTGTTTGTCGGCGCATACACTTTGGGCAGAAAAGTTAGCATTTGGCAAAGGCCAAACAAGGGCTTCAATTTTCTGTGTATCGGCGCAACTAACAGTATTTACGATTAAATTCACTTTAAATTTTCCTGCCTTTGGGTAAATATAATTTGCAGAATTGCTATTAATGGTATTTCCATCTCCCATTTCCCATTTGGAGACAAAGGTGGCATCTGCAGCGCCGGTATTACTCATCATTGTAAGGTTTCCCAAGCATGCATTTGAAACAGTTCCTAATGCTTTGGCATATCCAATATTGATAGTTTTGTAGGCTGTTGAAAAACAGCCACGAGCATCATAAGCAGTGTATCCAATTGTGCGGGATGAAGAATCTGTTAGTTGAAGCAAAAAGGTATCTTTATTTATTGGATTGTAAGTGCCAAAATGCCATTGGCTATTTTGCTTTGTTGATGCAAAATTTCCACTGCCAATAAGCGTCATTATTTTATTTTTACAATTGTTTTGATATTTTATATCTAATATGGGGTTTTTGTAAATTTCAATCACTCTATTGGCCGTATCGGTGCATTTTCCATTTAAATAATCTGCGGTTAAATTAATTGAATATATGCCGCTATTGGCCAATACTTTGGTTGTGGGAACATATCCTTTAAATGAAGTAGCATCTGGGAATTGCCATGTAAATTTTACAGGCAATATGTTAGTATCTGATGTATTTTTTAAGCGTAGCGTTCTTCCTTGACATACATTTTTTAGCACTTCAAAAGAAGGGTGTGGTTTGGGTATAATGTTTACATTTTGTTTTTGAATAGCCCAGCACCCGCCTTGATAATAGGCTTTTAATTGTATCTCGTAATCAAATCCATCGGGGAATGCAATTTTTAAATCTTTTGTAGAATCAATAGTATTTCCTGGATTAATAAACCAATAATATTTTAGGGGCAAAGTAACATCCGCATTTACTGTGTTGTTTTTGAAAGTGTTTAAATTATTTCCAGCACATGCTGTATCAAATGGTTTGGAAAATTTTGGATCAGGTTTATAATTTACCGTCACCTTCATGCTGTCATAATAGGTTTTACCACAAGTTTTTGTTTTTAAAACAATATTATGTTTTCCGGTGGTTTTGAATGTATACACGAATGTCTTTTTACTAGAAGTATCTTTATAATCCAATGTCCAAAAAACAGATCTGCTAATGTCTCCAAAGCATGTAAGTGTTGAATTTACGGGTATACCGCTGCAAAGCAAAGTGGCGGTGTTAATTCCATGACTTAGGTCGACTGCCTTTATTGTTGTGTCTTCAACATTAACGGCTTTCCATGCTTTAAAAGTGTAATCAATTTCATTTGAGCAACTACCATACAAATCCTTTGCAGCTTTTATACTTCCTTTTAAAGCATCTTTAAAGGTTCCATTGGGCACCATGTAGCTAAAATAGCCGCGGTAATGAATTTGTGCAGCTTTCCAATGACCCAGACCAGCCAATTTGTAAACGTAACCATACTCATTAGTAGCGGTATCTCCATTAACCATAATATAATACCAATAATTTTGAACACCACCATTCCCATGGCATCCATTGGGCCAAAACTTGCCGCCATAGGCTTTGGGGTTTGAAAATTTCCAAGGATCGCGCATATTTCTTATACCACCTGGCGACCATACCTTTTCACCTATCAACCAATTGGCCTTTGTAGAATCCGCTGTAATTTCCGTCATATGGCCATTAATATCTGCAAAACTTTCATGCAAAGCACATGCTTCTCCAGAGTATACCAAACCGCAAATTTCATCCGCTATACCGTGGCCCATCTCGTGCCCAACAACATCAACCGCTGCGCAGGGTCCAACCGAAGTCGTAGATCCAACCAAAAATGTAGCCGTATTTGAAGACAAATTCCAAAAAGCATTCCCGCTTCCACTTGAGGTAATCATATTAATAGTTCCACCCTTACCGTCATAACTATTTTTCTGAAAATATTTTTTCATAAAATCAGAAACAAGCTCGCCAGCCCAATGAATATCTGCTGCAATTCTATCGCTGCCATTATTCCAATAGTTATCTTTATCATAAAAATCTGCACCTGCGGCTAATTTTGAAGTAGAAACATGCCTTTTCCCAGATTCTTGAAGACGAAAACTATCCTTTGTGATAAAATCAGTTGTGATGTTGCGAATACCTTCATAGAAGGTGTTTGCCTTTCCTGAAGAATCAGTGTCAACTTCTTGGGGGAAATTAGCAACTGCATCTCCATTTCGAACGTCTAACAATACTATTACATCTTGTCTGGGCTTTGAAATGCCAACATGAATGGCATAGCAAGGAATAACATTATGACTTTTTTTTGAAGTTTTATCGAGCACATAAACCAATGGAATAACGTTTGGATACCAAGTAGCATCCAGATTCCCAGTAACGTTTTTCAAAGCAGATTCATTGGCAGGTACTTGCCAACGAAACAAAACATTTCCATAGGAAGCTAACAATTTATCGCGTGCCGATGAAGGACTTATTAGTACTTTGTTTTCGCTAAAATTCTTGTAATATTCACCATTAAATGATTCAACCCAACGTCCCTTAATATGCACAATAAGCATGGAGTTTACCACTTCAGCTTTGTTATAATATTGTTTATACCGATTGTGAATAAAGCCAATATTGTCTGTGTCTGATCTTAAGAGTTTAAATGAAATTCCAGAGCTAAATTGATAGGTTTCATTGAACCATTCAAAAAACACTTTTTCAGAGATATTTTGATCTTGCTTTAATTCTGCCCATCGCGGCATACCCGTATTATCATCCAAACTCACGTTAAAAAGCTGAATGGATTTTTGGGCGTAGCAATCATAGATATAACATAGCATTAAAGTAAAGAATAGTGCAAATTTTCTCATGAGCTCATTTTTAGCAAATATACCAATTCTTCGGCAATTCACTTATAAGACGTTCGCTACAACAAAAGGTTGCAAATCTCACATTCTTTCTACTACTTTTATGCCCAATAAGCCAAGTGCTGTTTTTAAATTATTTGCTGTAAAATGTGCCAATTTAAATCTTGTGGCGCGCTTTGTTGCATCCGTTTCATGCAAAAACGTAAGTTCATTGTAGACCCTGTTAAATGCTTTTGAAACATTCAACGCATAATGGCAAATATCCGAGGGCGTAAATTCTCGGCATGCTTCTGCCATAACATTGGGAAACTTATGCAACACTTCTAAGGCTTCTTTCTCTGTTTTATGCAATTGGGTAGCGGTTGGAACATGTTGCCAACTATCGCCGGACTTTCGAAGCATACTTTGAATTCTTGCGTAGGTGTACAAAACAAATGGCCCCGTATCTCCTTGAAAATCGATGCTCTCTTGCGGATTAAAAAGCATGCGTTTTTTGGGATCAACTTTTAGGATAAAAAATTTCAACGCCGCCATCCCCAATGATTCGTATAAATTGTGTAATTCAATTTCAGCCAAGCCTTCGGTTTTTCCCAACTCAATGGTTTTTTGTTGGGCTGTTTCATACATTTCATCCATTAAATCATCGGCGTCTACTACTGTTCCTTCTCTACTTTTCATTTTGCCCTGCGGCAAATCCACCATACCGTAACTTAGATGATGCAATCCACTTGCATAGGGTTTACCTAATTTTTTTAGTATTAAAAATAAAACTTTAAAATGATAATCTTGTTCATTTCCTACCACATAAATACTGCGATTCATGCCGAAATTTTTATATTTTTCATCGGCGGTACCTATATCCTGCGTGATGTAAACTGAGGTTCCGTCTTTTCTTAAAACCAACTTTTGGTCAAGCCCGTCTTCTGTCAAATCAATCCAAACACTGCCATCCTCTTTCTTAAAAAACACGCCAGATTCCAAACCTTCTTCTATTAAATCTTTACCCAATTTGTAGGTATCACTTTCGTAATATTTTTTATCAAAATCCACACCCAACCTGGTATATGTTTTTTCAAAACCTTCATAAACCCATCCATTCATAGTGCGCCACAACTCCAGCGTTCCCGCATCTCCGCTTTCCCATTTGCGCAACATTTCTTGTGTTTCCAGAATTAAGGGTGCTTGTTTTTCAGCATCTTCTTCGGTTGCTCCATTGGCTATTAATTCGGCAATTTGAAGCTTGTATTTTTTATCAAATGCTACATAATATTTCCCCACCAAATGATCACCTTTTAAACCTGAAGAAAGTGGGGTTTCTCCATTTCCAAATAGTTTCCATGCCAACATACTTTTGCAAATATGGATTCCTCTATCGTTGATTAAATTGGCTTTTATTACCTCAAATCCATTGGCTTTTATGATTTCTGCTATGCTAAAACCCAAAAGATTGTTGCGAATATGTCCCAAGTGCAAAGGCTTGTTGGTATTGGGTGAAGAGTATTCAACCATTACTTTTTCTGCTTGGTCCAAGGTGTGAATTCCGTAGGAAATATTGTCCCATTCTTTGTCTAAAAAATCAGACCAAAATTGGGATTGTACCACCAAATTTAAAAAGCCTTTTACTACATTAAAACTGGAGATGGCAGGGCTATGGGAAATTAAATAATTGCCAATATCGGTAGCGGTATCTTCTGGTTTTTTTCTAGAAACACGCAATAAAGGGAATACAACATAGGTATAATCTCCCTCAAAATCAGGGTTTGTAGATTCTAATTTTACTTCATGGCTTTCTGTGCCATATAGCTCCAAAACTGCCGCTTTTATACCCTTCTTTATTTCGCCTTCAATATCCATTTCTGGGGCAAAAATACACAATATACTAGGTTTCTAAAAAGGGTTATCTAGTCAAATGCACTATTCAATGGCTATTCGAGCAGAAGAATTCCCAAATTTTAAAATAAATACTCCATGTAATTCCTTGGGTAATTTTATTGATTTTTCAAAAGATCCTGCTGGGAATAGTTCCTTTGAACTGTGCCAAATCTCTTTTCCAGTTAAATCAAATAAAATGAACTGCGAAATTTCTGTTTGAATTTGATTGTATGTGACTGTAAATATTCCCGTGTTTGGATTGGGGTGTATTCGCAAGGTATTGCTGTTTTTAATTTTTAGATATTCGGTACTGTTAGTTTGACTTCCGCTATTCACCATCATCCCACTTCCAAAAGAAGTTACCCAAATTTCACTGGCTTTCCAAGGGTTAAAAAATACCCGCATTGGATGCCTAAAAGGATAGGCCGAAACCAAAGAAAACGTAGGACTCGCAGAAGTTGCATTTTTGCAATAAAACAATCCATCGGTTTCGGTGGTGAAGTAAAGTACATCCGCGTTGCCTTTTTGCACCGTCACACCATCCACCCGATAACTATTTGATATTTGTTTCCAAGTTTTTCCAGTATCCGTAGTTTTGTACAAGCCACCTGTATTTGCAGCAACTCCGCTGCCCCAAGCACTAAAAACACAGGCATACCAGGTAGCCTCGGTAGGATCATTTGGGTCTACAACAACGTCTTTGGTATACCATTTCATATTGCCATGGCTGCGGTCATACCATTTGGCTTGTGCCAAATTATAATAATACACTCCGCTGCTATCCGTAAATGTGGTTGCAGGTTTTCGTGCACTAAAACTCACCACCAAGTTGCCCGATTTTAATACAGTTATATTGTAAGGATGTCCGTTGCTTCTGGGTGGATTTGCCAATTTTGTCCATACACTATTTACACCGGCACTTAGGTTGCTTGTTACCCAAATTCCTCCAATACTGGTTTTGTTGCTGTGTAAAACTGAGGCATACATCCTGTCTGTATTGCTAGGATCTATAGCAATCCACACTACAGGGTGGGCAAAATCATGCAATAATTGAAAGGATGTACCATTGTTCTTTGAAATCCAAATTCCGCCTTTTCCTGGATTTATTTGGGCATCCCCAATTCTTGTTGTTTGATACATATCATGCACGCTGCTGGTGGCTGCATATATATTACCATCGGTATGTTTCAAAATTCGGTACACACTATTTTGGGTTAAATTGGGTATGAATTTCCAACTTTTGCCTTTATCATCACTCGTCACCCCATTGATGTCGGAAAATACTGAAAACAAATGCGTGCTATCTGTCCACATTACCTGCCAGTTTGTGGTGTTTTCCAATCCTATGCCTTGGTACTTTTTGCCAACGGGTGTATTGGTCCCTGAAGTATTTTGGGAATTGCTATCGGTGTACCTCTGTTGCCATGATGATCCCCCATTTGATGTTAAATGAACGCATGAGTAATCAGAAAATACAACTCTTTTCGCATCCAATGCATCTACCTCAAAGCCAAAAGGGGCTTCTGGAAAACTCCAGCCATGGTCGCCGCTAGTGCCAGACCAACCTGTAGCAATATTTACATTGTTAGCGGATTTAAAAACATGGGTCCAACTGCCACCTGCATTTGACCGCATTACAATTGGCGCAGAATTTGCACTGCCACCCGCCAAATACAAGGTATCTATACAGTTTGTTGCCATGCCTACAAATACTGGGTAATCTGTGCCAAAGGCAATCCCGGAGGTTTTGGACGTCCATGTTCCACTCGCATTGTCCATAGTGTATACTCCTTTAACGGCCGAATGGTAGTTACTTCCATATTGGTATCCTGCCCAAACACTGGTTGTTGTCAAACAAACGAATTTAACCGAACTCCCTTTTTTCCCACCCGCAAAACTGAGCAAATACTCACCAGCAGACAATCCTGAGACGGTCATTGTATTAAAGTTTGTACCCCCATTTGTAGAATAAATAATTCCATCATTTGTGCCGATATAGATATTGTTTCCTTCGAAAAAAACACCTGCGATATGGTTTCCAGAGCCGCTGCTAATATTTGTGTGAATTTTTGTAAAACTGCCTCCCCCATCCGATGAATATTGTATAGTTCCATAATCCGCTAAAACAATATGTCCAGGATTGTTATAGTCGGCAAAAAGCCTTAAAACATAGCCTCCAGGATTGCTGGAAAATGGATCACTTGCAAGTACTTTCCAAGTTTTGCCCTGATCTGTACTCTTCATGGGTTTGATAAAATCGCTGCCGTTGGTACTTTGATAGTGCAAGGTATAACGTATCAGTGGATCTTTTGTAAATGAAACGTAGCCATCATGCCCGCCTTGAATTTGGGTAAATGGAATTTCATTCCAATGCAATCCCCGGTCGGTGGTGTGAAAAGTTTGCGACATATCACAACTCACATACATTTCATTGGGGTTAGCCGGATTGATCGAAGGTGAAAATAAAGCACCACCACCGCCAATTCCACGAGATTCAAAGGACGTGGGTTGACCAAAAATGGGAAAACACAAGGTTGAAATCAACGCAAAAAGTATTTTGTTTTTCATAGACAATATTTTGACATAGGCCACTGGATTATCGTTGCTTTACTGCTTAAATATTTATTCCCTTTTCAAGAAACATATCTTGCATGGGCTCCCAATAAAAATCAATCCATCCTTGGGTTATAGATTCTTTTTTTTCAGCGGGCACACCGGTTTGTATAAATATCATTTCCGTCCCTGATGCTATAGGGTTAAATTCAAAATTAACCACTGATATATGATTTTCGGGCCAACCATCTTCATGGGCAATCCATGTTTTTATGATGCGATGAAACGGTTCCAATTGAAGAATTTCGCCTGTGATATAGCCGTCATATGCACTGTAGGCATCACCTGGTTTTTCGCCTATTTCAGCCGGAGAACCAGTAAATTTACCATGTAACTCACTATTCATTATGGCGTTATACACCTTTTCTGGTGTAGTATAAAAAACTACTTTTTGATTGATTTCTTCTGTTTTCATAGGAATTTTAAAAATCAAAAATAAATAAAATATTTTTAATTCTACAATTATTCGTGATGATAGGCGCTTCCATGCATAATGCTAAATGCCCTATAAATTTGTTCTACCAACACCAATCTTGCTATATGGTGGGGAAATGTGAAATCACTAAGTCTGATTTTA
The DNA here is from genome assembly GCA_038317095.1 of Bacteroidia bacterium. Lineage (GTDB taxonomy): Bacteria > Bacteroidota > Bacteroidia > NS11-12g > UBA955 > JAGXTF01. The sequence continues at coordinate 53,409 of JBBQBB010000015.1, forward strand.
CGGTATTTTATTAAAATATCTTCAGTAAATCCGTAGGCACCACCAATGGCTATAATAATTCTTCCCCTAGAATGGGACAATTCTTTTTCTAGCATTTGTGCAAATTCTAAACTATGGTGATTTTTTCCATGTTCATCGCATAAAAAAAGTTGGTCATTGGGTTTGCATAGTTTTTCAATGGCGGCAGATTCTTTTTCCTTTTGCTGCAATTTATCCTTTGCGCGAGCCGCTGGAATTAATTCCAATTTTACAGGATGCATTTTTTCCAACCGCTGCAAATATTTTTTACATAGTAAATCTATCTCAGAATCTTTGTGATTTTCTATAGCGGCTATTACAATCAATTGGGTAAAATATTTTGAAATTAATTTCCGTTGAGAATATCCAAAATTTTATCCAAATTGGGTGTAAGAATGATTTCTGTGCGGCGATTAAGCGCACGACCTTCAGCAGTTTTGTTGTCAGCAATAGGTTGGGTCTCTCCTTTGCCTGTAGCGGTCAGACGCTTAGAATTCATTTTACCATCGTCCATTAATAACCTTACGATACTCGTTGCACGCAATACGCTTAAATCCCAATTGTCTTTTATTTTTTCAGAATTCATGGGTTTGTTATCCGTATGCCCTTCTACCATAACTTGAACATCCGCTTTTTTATTTAAAGCAGCCGCAAGAACTAAAAGTGCTTCTCTTCCTTTCGGATCTACAGCAGTACTCCCACTTTTAAATAATAATTTTTCCGCCATGCTCACATATACTTTCCCATTGCGATTTTCTACTTTAATATCCAGTTTGTCAAAACCCGACAAGGCATTTGTTATTTCATCTTTTAATGCGCGCACCGCACTGTCTTTTTGGTTCAATTCGGATTCTAAAAGCTTCACTCGACCGCTGGTTTTTTCTAATTCTTTCAGCAACAATTCTACTTTGGCTCTTTCTTTTTCTGCTTTCGCCATCGCGTCATTTAATTCCAGTTCTTTTTGTTGCAAACTTTTATTTTTATTCTCTAATTCTTCCGCCAACTTTTTCTTTTGTTCATCCAATTTATCGCCTAAACTTTTAATATAAGCTTTGTTTTCAGCCAACTCAGTGGAGCAAGTATTTAAGCTATCTAACAGAGAAGATATGCGTTTGTCTAGTGCAGCTATTTTCCCTTCTAGTTCATTAATATTGGATAGCAATGTGGTATTCCGAGATTCACAATCGGATAGCTTAACATTCAACTTGGCTTCGGAAGCAGATTTTGCGCTTTCCAATTCCTTGAATTTCTTCATTGATACACATGATGCCAAAGAGGCCAACGGCAGAATCCACCAAAATTTCATAATTGCAAAAATAACCTGTAGTTTACCCAATTCTAAAGGGTCTTTTGCACATGTATAGGCGAATAGACAGAGTTTAAATGCTGGTTAGGGCTTTTTATAAATAGATGTATATATTTTACAGGGCAAAAGCAGGAGTTTTTCTGTAAATACAATTCCTACCCCATTAACATTTGTGCTCACCGGTCCGTATAGATCATACATGTATTTGCGATTCACGTTTAATTGTTGACCAAAGGAATCGCCTGCAATTACCGTATAATTTTTAAACTTGGACCATGTATTTATAATAATGTTACCCTCTCTATGCGTATTGAGAATAAACATGTGCAATTTTACTTCCATAGAGGCCTTGTTCACAAAAACAAAAGTTGTCATGGTGTCTTTGCAGTTTTTATCAGTGCCTTTAACAACTGCGGAAGATGATTTTTGACCGCAGGAAAATAGGCTGGATAACGCTAACGCAAAACAAAGGAATGGGGATATTTTCATCATGCGAAAATAGTAAAAAAGAGATGAAATATATATTCTTTTTCTATTTTTTGGTTCGTATAAACGGATGCCAATACGCCAATAAGAATAGATAAAGAATTAGAGGCAGTTGAAACCGTTTTTAATTGCAGGAAGCACACTTCAATGGAATTAAAATATTGGCTAAAATAGTTGAAATTTATTAGGGACTTCTTAAATAGAATATTTGAAAATTATGCTTTATTCAATATTCAGCACCTGCATTGAGCCAAGAATCGCACAGTGCTCTAAAAATGAACAGTATCTGGTTTTAATTAAATCTCTTCTGTTGCCATTGATATTTTCAAATATCTTACATTTTCCTCAAATTTCCAACTTCCCATTTCACCCTATCCACCATGCTCCAGAAAATTGTTTTACTGAAAACAGCAGGGTCCTTTAGTTCCATGGCTTGCAAAAGGTATGTGTTTATGATTTGAAAAATGCGGTTGAAAGAAGTGAATCCGTGGTCTAGACTGGCGCCGGGTAGGCAGACTTTGATGAGCTCTAGGTGCAGTTTAGCCAATAGAACCAAACGATCTTGCATGAATAGCAGCATGATGCCGCTTTCGTCTTTGGCGTTTTCATTGTTTATTTTAAAACTCCAGAGGATTGATTCATACTCGGTTCGTAGCTTCAAAATACAGTGTTTGCGGTGTTTCTCGGCAAATTGGTTCATGGGATGCCCAGGCGATTCGTTCCAAACAATCAGCCTGTCAGAATGGTTAATTAAATTGAACAAGTGTTGATCTCTCCGGATAGCATAAGCATGCATAATTTCTTTTTCAATGTTTCGTATATCAGCGCGAATTTTAAAAATATCTTTTTCGGTTAAATTGTCTTTAAAGATCTGTTCCATCCATGCTGACAATGTCTTGTTTTGTTCGTCAGAAGCGGCAGGCAACTGTTTTAAGTCTTCCTGTTCCAAGGAATAAATGGAAAGAATTCGGTAGCCCAAATCATCCACTTCTTTTACCAAACTTGTGGCTTCAATTTTCAGATCAAAATCACCCTCAAAGCCCCATTCTTTATTTGCCAAAATGTTCAGTGCGTTTAACAACACATGTATGCGACTGCGGTCTATTTGATTGTCCATGCGGCAAATGAACTTGTTCAAACCGCATGGTATTTGCGGAGTAAATCAAACTCTACTCTTCTTCCATATTATCATTTATTCGATAAAGTGATAATATAGCTTTTTATATTATCACTTTGGCTTAACTGCAAACGATTTAACCCATGCACATTTGACATTTATAAAAAAGCCTTGCGACCCCGCTTGGCGGATTTTGCAGTGCGCGGAACTCAGTCAATGAAGTGACTGTGTGGAAAGGATGTGAGGTGGCAAAGCACCATAAAATCTGTAAGCTTTTTTGGTTACTTTTTGGGCGCCAAAAAGTAACCAAACGTACCTATATTCGCCACATGCCTGCCAATAAAGATGCCCTTTCCCGCTACAGAATCATAGACCAAGCCCTGCGCAACAAGCAAAAGCAATTTCCTACTAAAAAAGAATTGATTGATTTGATTGAAAATCATACTGGGTTTCAAATTGGCGATCGCACGCTGGAAAAAGACATGCAGGACATGCGTGAGGATTCGGGTTTGAATTATTTTGCCCCCATAAAATTCGACAAAATAAAAAAAGGCTATTTTTATACCGAAGCCAATTATTCAATAACGGGGATACCCATCAGCGAAGAAGACATAAAAAGATTAAAATTCGCAGCCAAAATATTCACCCGTTTTAAAGGCGTGCCTTACTTGGCAGAATTGTATCGCCCAATAGAGCAACTCGACCGCATCATTCGTGTGGGGAAATCAACAGGACAATGGGTTGACAACAGCATTGTGCAACTGGAAGTGCCAGAACAAATGCACGATATGGAAATGTTTGAATTGTTCATCAAATCCATTCTCAAAAAACGAGTGGTGCAGATTCGATACCAGGCTTTTGGAAAAAAAGAAAGTAAACCCTTTTTAATTCATCCATACCTTTTAAAAGAATACAAAAACCGATGGTATTTGGTGGCTCAAAATGCCAATTTTGAAGAGATTCGTATCTATGGTTTGGATAGAATTACAAGTGCCAAAGATTTGAAAGAAAAGCACACAGAATCATTTGACGCAGATGCTTATTTCCAATACTCTTTGGGCATCACTGTTTTCAATGGCGAAGAGCCTGCCGACATAGAATTGCTATTTTCGCCAAACGATGCTCCCTATATACTATCCAACCGCATACACCATACCCAAAACGTACTTAAAAATGACGAGAAGGGTTTGAAAATTGGACTTATGTTGCACCCATCCTACGAACTCACCATGCTCATTCGCGGCTATGGCAGCGGGGTAAAAGTATTAAAACCAAAGTGGCTGGAGGAAGAGATAAAAAATGATGCGCTAAAGGTAGCTGAGAAATAATGCACCCACATGAAAATTGCCAACTGGAATATTGAACGCTAAAAATAAAAATAAACTGCACTAAATTGTAGAGAATATAAATAAAACAGATACGGATATTCTCATTTTAAGGGAGACAGATTCACAAGTTCTTTTACCCCAATACCCTTTTCAGGCAACCACTCCCTCGTTGGGTGGAATTCGTCTAGGGTATTATAAGGTCACCGAAAATAGGGTTACGATTTATAGCAAATATGAAATTGTAAATCAATATATAACCTATGACAAATACAACTGTTTGTGCGCGGAATTAAAAACGCTAATGGGCAATTTAAGGGCTTATGGAAACATCATTGGCATCTACGGAAACCGTCATCCCAACTTTAATGAAGATATGTACAACGGCTTTTGGACTTTAAAAAATACAGTATCCATAACAACCTATGCATCTCAGGTGATTTCAAAATCAGCTTTTGCGACAATTAATATATTTCCAAAACAGGGCGTGAATCTTTGGTATAGTCTTTTACAGAAAACGGCATTAAAAACCTTACCCAAGATATTCCTGAATGCATTGACCATATTGTCATATCATCGAAATTCAGCCGAGAAAAGGAAATACAGGTTTTTGAGTGGAATGCGGAAAAACGGTTGTAGGATCATAAGGGGGGGTAATGGTGAAGATTGACTTTCTTTCTTTGCCCCAAACTTCCTGAATCAGAAGTCAAGGTATCGCAGTGAAAATTCTCTAGCCAATGTTGTGCAACACAAAATGTTACGTAAATTGTTGTACAAATGTTTAGAAAGGAAAAGGCTTCATCTCTTGAAGCTTTTTCTCCTGTATGGCGCACACGTAGGGATTACCTGCGGTGATCCCCGACTTTGCAGAAGTCAAAATGTCCGAAGCCATTTCATGGAAATGGCTGTTTTTATTTGCCCTTACCCACTCTTGAGCAAGCTCAGATATGGGTAAGGGCAAATAAAAACGCCTTTGCTATCGCAAAGGCGTCGTTCATTCATTCGTGCACGCGTAGGGATTCGAACCCCAAACCTCCTGATCCGTAGTCAGGTGCTCTATCCAATTGAGCTACGCATACTTGAATTGGGTTGCAAAAGTACGCTTTTTGTTGAATTTTCAAATAGTAGCACGCCTTATTTAGTGTAATTATTTTTCAGCATTTCTTTGGCATCTTTCATTAGCTTATTGGCATAAATAAAGCTATTCAACGATTCTTCTTCTGTTTCAAGAATATTCTGACTATTGCCTTCCCACATTTTTTTGCCTTTGTATAAGAACATGATGTATTCGCCCATAGTAATTACCGAATTCATGTCGTGTGTTACTACAATGGTTGTAGTGTTGTATTCTTTGGTGATTTCGTGAATCAGATCATCTATCAAAATCGAAGTTTGTGGATCAAGACCAGAGTTGGGTTCGTCACAAAATAAGTATTTAGGATTCAGCACAATAGCTCGAGCTATTCCGACACGTTTTTTCATTCCACCACTTAGTTCTGAAGGCATTTTTTTGTTAGAACCTTCCA
>JBBQBB010000016.1:0-57655 GCA_038317095.1 Bacteroidia bacterium
TTGCGTTCCTAACTTCTTTTTTAGGTAGCTGCATACCTTCAATCGTGTCGATTCTTGAACCTCTTTGCTACCCCTTGTCTTTTGCATTTACAAATATGCAACTTTTTTTCATATAAGACCTAAATTATGCTCTTATTAATAGTATTGAAATACACAGGAGCAATATGACTGAAAACACAAATTTCATTATATCTTTACTATTTTAAACGTCTTTGGTAAGTTTATCAATCGTCCAAGACAATATTCAAAGATAATCTTGAATTGCCTCAAAAACAATATTGCGAGATATTAAAGCAACTGTTTAAAGATGCGTTTTGATTACAGGAATATAAATAGATTTATTTTCGTGTACAAAAACCGATTTGAAATCGGTTTTTGTAGACTGTTTATTCAATTACTCAGCCTCTGTCGGCAGTTTGATTGCGTATACTTTTTCTATTCCAGTACTGGTTTTGCCCTCAATGGTAATGGCACCTTTCAGGCCTTTTAAAGCAGCAATAGCACCTTGCGGACTATACACAGGTTCATTGCTTATATGGGTAATCACAAAATCTGAGGGTACGCCAGCATCCTTAAAAACGCCTTTGCTTAGTTCTTTTACTTTTACCCCATTTTTTACCCCAATTTTCAACCTCTCCTCTCTTGTTGTGCCTTCAAGTGCCAGACCAAGGTATTTTTCAGTATCCACCTTTTCAGCGGTTTGCAATTTGGTATTGCCATCTTCGCTTAATAAAGTAGCTTCTATTTCCATTTTTTCTCCCTTTCGGCGAATGGTGATGGCAATTTTATCGCCAGGTTTGTTTTTGCCCACCTGCTCTTGCAATCGGCTGCTGCTATTGATGTCAACCGCGTCAATTTTTAAAATCACATCGCCCTTTTTAATGCCCGCTTTTTCCGCTGCACCGCCCGCTATCACCTCTGCAACAAAAACACCTTTTAAATCTGTAAGGTTCTTTTCATCGGCAAGTTGTTGGTTAATTTCTTGAATGGATACACCCAACAAGCCACGCTGTACTTTTCCATATTTCATCAAATCATTGACGACCTTACGCACCAAATTAACTGGCACTGCAAAAGCATATCCGGCATAAGATCCAGTTTCTGAAGCTATGGCCGTATTTATTCCTATCAACTCGCCAGCGGTATTGACCAAAGCACCGCCAGAATTGCCTGGATTGATAGCCGCATCGGTTTGAATGAAATTTTCGATGGCGTATTTATTTCCTTTTCCACGTATTAAATCAATATTCCTTCCCACGGCGCTTACTATACCCATAGTTACAGTGCTGTTCAGGTTAAAAGGATTGCCAACAGCTACAACCCAATTGCCCACTTTTATTGCGTCACTATTGCCTAGTTTTAAAAATGGAAGGTTCGTTTCATTTATTCTAATGACAGCAATATCTGTATTTTTGTCAGTGCCTACAACTTCTGCCATATAGGTCCTTTTGTCATTTAATACCACTTCAATTTTAGTTGCCCCTTCAACCACGTGGTTGTTGGTGACAATAAATCCATCGTCGCTTAAAATTACACCAGATCCACTTGCTTGCTGAGGGCCTTGGTTGGGCATGCGAAAATTGGGATTGTTAAAAAACTCAAAAGGGTCTACCGGAGCATCCCCATTCCTACGTCCATTTTCTTGCTGAGTGGCGCTGCCAATGGTAGTTTTGATATGCACTACTGCCGGAGTAGAAATTTCTGCAACACCGCTAAAATCGAAAGCAGGTTCCGATTTCAGACTGGCATACCTGGCAAGTTGTGCAGAAGAGCCTTGTTTGCCTTCTATAGAAAAAGAAGATTTTTTTACCAACAACGCATAACCACCCAAAGACACAGCCCCGCCTACAAAACCGGCAAGCAATAGGCTTGTAAATTTGCTTTTAAACCCTATGTTTTCCATATATTTTATCAAAGTATTCAAATTTTGTTCCGAAAATACAACGGAAAAACACCAATTAGCATTTATTTTGTAGCGAATGCATTTACCTTTTCGATTAAAAGGTAATAAATGTCCGTGAAATGTCTGGAACTGAAACCGACGCTGAACAGTTACTTCTCCAACGATTGCAAAAAGGCGATCAAGAAGTTTTGGTGGAACTCTACCGTGCCAACTTTGCTATGGTTAAAAACCATGTGGCAAAAAACAATGGCGTGGTGGAAGATGCCGAAGACTTGTTGCAAGATGCATTGGTTGTATTGTGGCAAAATTGCCGCAAACCGGGATTTGAACTTACCAGTAAGATCAGCACCTACATTATGGCAATATGTAAAAATTTATGGTTAAAACAATTAAGCAAATCAGGAAGAATGATGGGTGAGGAATTGATAAAACCACAAATGCATAGTGAAAATCCGCAGGAGGGAAAAGATATGGATATGAAAAAGATTCATGCTGCCCTAAATGAGTTGGGAGACACTTGCAAAAACATATTGGTAATGTTTTATTTCGATGGCTTTGACATGGATGCTATTGCAAAGGCTATGGGTTTCAACAACTCTGATACGGCCAAAGCAAAAAAGTACCAATGTTTTAAAAAGTTGGAAGAGATTGTAAAAAAACGGTACCAGATGTCAGACTTTTTGCGTTAAAAAAAAAGATATTTATGGACGCATTTGATCCTCAAAACGAAAAAATTGACCGCTATTTGCGGGGAGAATTGCATGGCAAAGAGCTAGATGCATTTCTACAAAACTTAACTACCGATCCTTCTTTGAAAAAAGAAATGGAATTCCGCGAATTGCTGGTGCGAGGCATTCAAGATCATGGAAACATTCAATTGAAGAATTATCTAAAACAGAAAACCACACAGAAACGTGGCCTTTTTATTGGTTATAAGAGCTGGCACTATGCCGCTGCCGCAGTTGGGCTTGTTTTGGTAGGTTCTATTGTTGTTTTACTCAATATGAAACAGAGCAACCAAGTGTCGAATACGGTGGCCAAAGAAACTACGATTTCTCAAACACCGCCCCAAAATGGCATACCAAAAGCTCCAGAAACACCCGATTTGCGGCAACCTGTTGCAGAAAAACCTCTAGGAAGCGCAGATAAAGGTGCAACCATTGAAAATGCCAAGCCTGAAGTTTCTGCGGCTGAAAATGCTGGTGGTTTGGCCATTGTGGAATTAGATAAGGACAACATAATTACGGTAGCTTCCAACATTCAGGTCATTCCAATTAGGATAGAATCGCCCATTGAAAAAGTCACTACCATGTCAAACCGCCAACCCTCTGCCCCTATTGGCGCTGTAAAAAGAAAAACCGGAAATGAGCCAGATAGTACTTATGATGCAGAGAAGGGAGACCTAGCCAAAGACCAAATTGACGGTCAAAACAACGGAAAGTTTAAACTTAATTTTTACAGCAGCAAAGACGCAGCGCCCCAAATTGCAGCTACTAAAAAAGATGCATTGAATACAGAAATCTTGGTTTTCAATTTGCCGTATGACAATCCCTTGTTGCTTACCTATAAAAGTAAAATGTACTTGAAAACTGGCACAAAATATTATGAAATAGATTTGGATCACAATGGCAAACAGAAAGCTACACCCGTGACAGATTTGCTATTATTAAGGGCCCTCGATCATTGATACGGTATGGATTTTTTTAAATACCAAGGAACCGGAAACGATTTTATTCTTATTGATATAAGAGGGCAAGCGATTCCCGACTTGAATATTCAGCAACTTTGCCATCGTAGGTTTGGCATTGGCGCGGATGGGTTAATGTTTTTACAAGACAAGCTTGGTTACGATTTTGAAATGATCTATTACAATAGCGACGGCAATCCAAGCAGTATGTGCGGCAATGGGGGAAGGTGCATTGTAAAATTTGCCCACACTCTAGGAATTGGAAAATACAACCATTTGCACTTTTTAGCCATTGATGGCCCGCATGAAGCGCAAGTTTCTGGGGATTCTGTTGCACTGGGCATGAAAGATGTCGCTGAATATGAAACACGAACTGAAGGTGTTTTTATTTTGAATACCGGATCCCCACATTTTGTTAAATTTATCGAAACGGAACCTGCGGATTTTGACCTACTTGCCTATGCAAAATCTATACGTTATGGATCAGAGTTCAACGCTGAAGGGATCAATGTGAATATAGTTCAAATTGTGGATGAAAATACCCTTAAAATGCGGACTTACGAAAGGGGCGTTGAAGATGAAACATACAGTTGCGGCACGGGTGTTACCGCAGCAGCACTTGCATACCAATTGAAAACAAATTTAGCAAAAAAAGAAGTACGCGTTTTTACAATGGGTGGTGATCTTCAGGTTTTTTCGAACAAATCGAATTTTGGTTTTAAGGGTGTTACTCTTGACGGGCCAGCCACATTTGTTTACAAAGGTCGATTTTAATAGAATAAGGCTATCTAACACTGTTAGATAGCCTTATTTAAAAATCAATTTCTTTTATTTACTTACAGAAAACTTTATGGAATTTGTTTTACCGTTTGAGGTAACCCTGGCAAAATAATAACCATTGGTAAGTTTTGCTACGGAAACAGGAACCGCGTTGCTGCCAGTTTGCCCCTGAATGTTTAACGTTTGATAAAGTCTACCATCCATTCCGAAAATTTCAACCACAGCTGCTGCAGTTTTAACCAGGTCAAAACCAATATTTACAAAGCTATTTGCAGGGTTTGGATATGCATTCAATTTGATTTGGTCTTTAACCACTTTGTCGGTTTTGGTAACCAAAGAAAGGGAACGGAAAAAGCCTCTACCATGCGTGCCTAGGTAAATAGACATACCTTCCCATGGTTTAAATTCATAACCGCGAATTTCATATACTGGGACACGAGCCATTCCGTTGTTGGCCTCAACCCAATTTACCCCGCCATTTGTAGTTTCCCAAATACCCAAGTCAGTTCCAGCTAACATATGCAGGGGATTATCTATATCTATAAGTGCATCATAAACTGGCGATTGTGGCAAATCTCCGGTAATGTTTTTCCAAGTGGGTGTAGGTGCCAAGGCATTTGTGGTTTCGTATAAAAATGTTGTGTTGCCGTAACCACCTAGCGTAATAACAACGTGGTTATCATTGGCTTGGTCTATATGTACTGACACTATAGCCCTGCCTGCTGCGGCTGCGGGGGTAATGTTTGTTTTGGTAATGGGCGATGGAATATCGGTAGCAGTGGGGTAAACCGTGATGCTAAAATTGGCCGATTGAAGGTTGTCAACTCTCCACAGGGAAGCGTCTGTAGTTTTGCTCACAAACAAATGGTCTCCGTCTTTGGTTGCATCCATTTCAGAAATGCGGCCGTTGCCCATGCCTGTGGTAATTCTAAACCAATTTACAGGATTTGCAAAATTGGTAGGGTTGATAGCCACCCAAATATCCGACTGTCTTGCATAAAACAACATAGAAGCAGAGTCTGAAGCCCTTTCCCAAAGGTTAAATACGGTAAAAAAATCTGATTGTGGGGTTGGGTCACGATCTGCATCTTTATCCTTTATTCTTTTATCCCAAAAACTAGAAACAGATTGTCCTAAGTTTCCAGAACGGCGAATGGCTCCATTTTGAGAAGAGACAAACAATGTGCTCGAAAATATTTTGCTAAATTCACAATCAAATCCATCTCCACCATTTACTAAAATTGTATTTTTTGTCAATTGTCCATTTTGGGCATTGCCATTAAAATTCATCAATTGGCATCCATTGTCTTGGGCACCACCTAACATATATCCAAGCGAATTTGCACAAACTGTATACAATTGTAGCGTGATTAAACCGCGGCTTTGGCGGGTCCAGGCGTTTCTATCTCTGCTAAAGGATAAGCCACCATCCGTTCCCACAATCATCAATTCAGGAGAAACCCTAGTATCAAATTGTATGATGTGTTTATCTGCATGCACATATTGCGAATTCCATGCTACGTCTGCTTCACTGGCAATCTCTCTATATCCGTCAATGTTGTCCCAAGTGGCCAAAACCACACCACCCATATAGATCCTGTTTTTATTGCTTGGATCTACAGCTATTACATTGTCATACCAACCTTGGCTATTGTTACCAAATGGATCTGTAACAGTGCCAGAATTGATTATTTTTTCCCAGCTTTGTCCACCGTTGGATGTGCGGTAAACCCCTGTTAATTTTCCACCAGAAGATGCCATTGCATAGGCGGTGTTGTCATCCTGAGGTGAGATTGCGAGTGTAGTTCTACCGCCAGATGGAGGGAAACCATTTCCCGAGTTGTTCACCGCAGTATTGATGATGGATCCCGCTGCATCCGATTTAAAAATAGTGCCCGAACCGTTAGCGGCCCATAAAATGCCTGCTTTGTCTATGGCAAGTTCTTTAAATGCACCCCCTTTTAAGGATGTAAAAGTAGTGCCGTTGGTAGAAGCAAATACGCCATTTTCGGTTGCTACAAATACTTTATTCACCGTAGGATGCGCAACCATAGAATTACAAGCATCGAATTGGCCATTTTTTGTGCTATTTATTAACGTAAACTTTGTGCCTCTAGAATCGGTGCTTTTATAAATTCCGCTTCCTGGGAACATACCATTGAACTTTATACCGCTTGCTCCTTGAATTCCACCTTCGCCAGAACCGTAGTAAATAGTTCCATCAATGGTTTGTGCTATGCAATTTACATTCAGGTCTTCTTGATGGTCATTCACAGGTATCCATGACTGACCAGATGTGTTTGACCGCCAAAGCCCGCCACTCACACCCGATGCAAACATCAAGTTTAAGCTGTCTTTGTGCAACAAAAAGGCACGAATCCGTCCCCCTTGATTGTCGGGTCCCATATTTTCCCAAAGCAAATTAGAGGCCCTGCGATTCAAACTCAATTTATCCGCTTGGTCAATTGCAGCTTGAACCCATGCTGGATCCAAAGTTTGGGTTTTTTCATTCAAGCGCAAACTATACTTGGCTTCCATGCCGCCTAAAATGCTTTGTGCTCCATTTTCCTCTTCCCACTCCGATTCAACTTCTTCAGTTATACCAACGGGCTTTTTGCCAAAACCGCTGTTCTTGTTGATGAATCCAATGCCGCCCACAAGGGTGGCGGTTGTAGCCAGAAGTATAATGCTCTTCAATCTCATAGTCCTATTCTTTGTACTTGTTCGGGCAAATTTAATGCAAGTTTTGTTGAGTTATATACTTTCAATGTCAAAAAATCATAAATTGGGGTTAAACAAGTCATTTCACTGTAAAAAAGTCAGCGTGTAGGTTGATTCATGCCTTTTTGTCGCCATGGCAATGCTTTGAAAATCAACAATTTGAAGTGCTGTAAAATAAAAAAATAAAATTTGTTGCATATGGAAATATCCCCTAAAGAATATTTACAGCAAGTGCTTCTCTGCATGGTAAGAACTTCTTACCATGGCTCCGCTTTCTACAAAGCGAAAACCCATATTTAAACCCAATGTTTCCCAATGTTTAAATTTGTCGGGGTGCACATATTCTGCAATGTTGTGGTGCATTTTGGTGGGTTGTAAATATTGCCCAAGCGTAAGCACGTCGCATTTGTGGGTATGCAAATCTTCCATCAGTTTTTCAATTTCCGCATCCGTTTCGCCACAACCCAACATGGCGCCACTTTTGGTTCTTACGCCATACTCAGCAGTTCTTTTAATTTGCTCCAAGCTCCTTTCGTATCTGGCTTGCGGACGCATCGTTTTATACAAACGTTCTACCGTTTCCATATTGTGGCTAACCACTTCTGGCTTTTCGTCGAGCACCATATACAATAGATCCCATTGCGCTTTAAAATCCGGAATCAGGGTTTCAATAGTGGTGTCTGGATTGAGTCTTTTTATTTCCCGAATGGTTTGAGCCCAAACCGTAGCGCCTTTGTCTTTCAGTTCGTCGCGGTTTACGCTGGTAATTACGGCATGCTTCACCCCCATTAATTTTATGGCTTCTGCAACCCGGTGCGGCTCATCTAGGTCGTATTCGGTGGGGCGCCCAGTGGCAACTGCGCAAAAACTGCAACTGCGTGTGCAAATGTTTCCCAAAATCATAAAAGTTGCTGTGCCTGCACCCCAGCACTCGCCCATGTTGGGGCAATGCCCACTTTCGCAAATGGTGTGCAGTTTGTTTTCCTTTACAATTCTTTTTACCTTGGTATAATTCTCACCCGTAGGCAAATCTATCTTCAACCAATTGGGCTTTTGTATTCCTCGTCTTTCCTGCGTTTTTATAAGTATATCCAAAGCTTTTTGCACTTAATTTTTCCCGAATCCGAGTGCAAAATTAACGTAAAACATGGAGAACAAACGCGAATTCAAATCATTCTTATACAGAATAGGCAAAGCCTTGCTGTATGCCTCCAGTTTAGCGCCCAAAGTAAGCACTTTTACATCACTGCGGTAATTGCCCCAAATAAATTCCAGCCCTGCATTCATACCAGCTCCGGGTAAAAGTGTGCCTTGACTGATGCCTTTGCTCGAATTGGTTCTACCTACAATTTGAGATTGTTGGTGGATTTCTGGATTGTAGCGAACTTGAGAGGTTGTGCCGTTGGGTCCAATTGTGGGTTCAAAATAATTAATATAAACTGGCCAATAATAACTTACCGGCAAACCCAGTCCACAAATGGCATTTAAAGCTATGTTTTTTCGGTCTTGCCTTGCCGAAAGTTGGCGTTTTACCATGTAATAGCTGCGCAAAGTCCAAGCATAGTTAATCTTACCATACTTATATATACTGGAATTTTGAAGTGTTTGATTTACCAATGCCACTTCTCTGGGGTGTATAATATTTCCCAATTCAAAAAACAAATCCCCCTTGGTCCAAAGCTGGTTTGAATTATTGGCGCGGTTATACTTGTAATTGATTCCAAAGCCATATCTATTCACCCCTATACCATATATATTAAGGCTGGATTGTTGGGCAAAAATTTGACCTCCCATTGCACAAAAAAGCAATATTACAAATAGGCGTAACAGAAATTCAAAGTTAAATAAAAGGAACGATATCGTAGTTTTTTATTTGGGGGATAAAAATAAAATAGGCGCACGAAAGCTGTAATCATTTTTGGTCGGTTGTGTTTAAACAAGTGTCGAATGTGAAACAATCACACCCACTCTCTCCCACAATCCTGAATTTACTTGTATTTACAGATAATTTTGATATCTTTGTAACCAAAATCCAAGACACAATATCGTGAAAAAACCCTTTATCCACAAGCACTTATTCACCAATGTGGAAAAGTGGTGCCTAAAAAGGGGAGAATGTGGGTAAAAGTGGGAAAATGGGTTTTTATTTAGCAGACGGAATTTCATTACCAAATGAACGGATTAATTGGGGAGTACAATTGCAGGCTGGACGAGAAAGGTAGACTTACTTTACCTTCCAGGTTGCGTGCGCAATTTCCTGAAAGTGCAGGCAATCAGCTTGTGGTAAACCGTGGATTTGAGAAATGCCTTGTTCTGTACACCAAAGAAGATTGGTTAAAGGAAACTGCCAAGCTTGGCGATGTAGATGACTTTATGAGCCCAGAAATTCGAAGATTCAAACGAATTTTCACCAACGGGGCAAATTTGGTTTCTATTGACGGGGCTCAGCGGATTCTTATTCCAAAAAATCTACTTGAGTATGCTGGCCTAGAGGATGATGTCATCCTCAATGCATTTGGCACTAAGGTAGAAATTTGGAGTCAATCTAGCTATGAAAAAGAGCTTGCAGCCGATTCTGACGAAATGAGTCAATTGGCACAAAACTTTTTTCAACAGCAGCGTGGTGTAAAGAACCAGGAGTAATGATATGAACCGTATGCAACATGTCTGAATACCACAACCCAGTTTTGCTCAATGAAAGCGTGGATGCGCTTGTCTGGAATCCGGATGGGATATACGTAGACGCAACTTTTGGTGGCGGCGGGCATACAAGACATATACTTTCTAAACTATCGGCAAAAGGTCGTTTAATCGCTTTTGACCGCGACAGCGACGCCATAGGCAATGTGCCCGATGATGTGCGATTCACCTTGGTGAATCACAATTTCGCTTGGATTAAACAATTTATAAGATACTATCATGGCCTACCCTTGCACGGCATTTTGGCCGATTTGGGAATCAGTAGCCATCAGATAGACGAACCTAGCCGGGGATTTGCGCACCGATTTGATGGACCCTTAGACATGCGGATGGACCGCAATGCCAAGTTAAGCGCCCAAACCGTAGTTAACAATTATTCTGAGGACGCCCTAAAAACCCTCTTCTACAAATACGGAGAAATACCCAATTCAAACAAATTGGCAGCAACGATTGTTAGCGGTCGCAAAAGTGGCCAAGTAAACACAACCGAAGAATTCAAAACTTTAATATCAGACTGTGTAAACAAAGGAACCCCTGCTAAATATTTAAGCCAAGTATATCAAGCCATAAGAATTGAGGTGAATGGAGAGATGAAAGCCCTTGAAAATTTATTAAAATACAGCTCCGACTTAATCATTCCAGAAGGCAAATTGGTCATGATCAGTTATCACAGTTTGGAGGATAGGATGGTAAAAAACTATTTACAAAGCGGCAATTTTAATGGAGATAAAATTACGGATATGTATGGCAATCTTCACAAACCTTTTGATGCCAAACCAAGCAAAGCCATAGCACCTAGTGAAGCAGAGATTAAGGAAAACAAAAGGGCGAGAAGTGCCAAAATGAGAGTAGGGATAAGGAACACATGGAAAACGAAATAAACGAGCCGAATCCTACGCAAGCTGTGCCAAAAAAACCGGTAGAAGCCAGCCAAAACAATATGCCCAAAATGTCCATTGTTCAAAGTCCATGGGTATGGGTTCGGTTTGGTTTGGTGGCCTTTTGTTTAATGCTTTTTTATATATACAACCAACACCATGCAAACAAAGCCCTTCGAAAAAAGGAAATATTGACCCGAGAGTTGAAAGAGTTGCGCAGTGAAAAAATTAGCCTTGAGAGTGAGGTTACCAATTCAAGCAAACAAAGTGAATTGGTAAAAAAACTTGAAGGCACTGGAGTGAAAGAGCTTGTAAAACCCCCTTATAAAATTGAGTACCAACAAGAAAAAAAATAAAGTCAATACCCGCCGCGCCATATTGTTGCGTGCATACCTTGTTTTTGGGTTGGCACTAATTTTTGGCTTGGCAGTGCTTCTAGCCGCAGCTCGTTTGCAAATGGGATCTGATAAAAAATTCAGTGCAGCCTTGCGAGAAAAAAACCGCAGGGTACAAGATATACCTGCAATTCGCGGCAATATATATGCTTCAGATGGCAGTTTGTTGGCAACTTCGGTGCCGCGCTATAACATGATTCTGGACGCCAATGCGGATGGACTGACCAATGAACTATTTAAAAACAAGATTGACAGCTTAAGTATAAAGATGGCCAGCCAATTCAAGGAAAAAACAGCCGCTGGGTGGAAAATTTATTTTACAGAGTTGCGACGCCGCAAAAGCAGATACGCAATGCTAGCAAAAGACCTGGGGTATGATGTGGTGAAACGCATGAAAACTTGGCCTTTAATCAATTTGGGAAAATTTAAAAGTGGCATTTGGTATGACGAACAGGGCAAACGAATGTATTTTATGGGAGAGTTGGCTAAACGCACCATAGGATATAGCAAGCAAGGTGTATACATTGGATTGGAAGGAGCCTTGGATAGTTTTTTAAAAGGGAAAGATGGCAAAAGAATGGAACAGCGAATGCCAGGGAACGTTTGGCGCCCAGTGCATGTTGGCAATTTTTCGGACCCAATTAATGGCTTAGATATCGTAACCACACTTAATATAAATTTACAGGATGTGGCACAAGCCGCATTGGGTAGAGTGTTGGCGGAAAATGAGGCAGACCATGGGTGCGCAGTGGTAATGGAAGTTTCTACTGGGGCTATTAAAGCCATGGCAAACTTAAAACGCGGTAAAGACGGAAACTATACAGAAGCGCAGAATTACGCAGTGGATGAATTTTCTGAACCTGGCTCTACTTTCAAACTGGTTTCTGTGCTCGCCTTGTTGGAAGATGGCCATTGCAAACCTACTGACAGCGTGGATGTGAACGGAGGGAAAACCAATTTCTATGGAGAGGTGATGGAAGATGCTTCTAAACCAAATAAACGAATATTAAACCTTCAAGAATCTTTTGAAAAATCGAGCAATGTGGGTATCAGCAAATTTGTGGTAAAATATTATGCCAAATCCCCGCAAAAATTTATTGACCACTCGATTCGATTGGGTTTAAACATTAAGCCAAATTTCGACGTACGCAGCAGCGGTAATCCGCGCATTAAAACTGTAAAAAGCACCGATTGGTCGCTTACTGCTTTGCCTTGGATGAGCATTGGTTATGAAACTCAAATATCTCCACTTCAAATTGCAACCCTTTACAATGCAGTTGCCAACGGTGGTAAAATGGTAAAACCCTATATGGTTAGTGAAATTCACCGAGATGGCATGTTGCTGAAAAAAATTGAAACGACGGTGATGAATGAGAAAATCTGCAGCGATGAAACTTTAAAAGCACTACAAAGTATGCTTGAAGGCGTTGTAGATCATGGAACAGCAACGAATATAAAGAACGACGACTATACAGTTGCGGGAAAAACAGGAACCGCAAAAATTGCTAAGGGTAAAACATACGAAGAAGGGTCTTACAAAGCCTCATTTGCTGGTTATTTTCCAGCAAACAATCCGCAGTATACCGTAATTGTAGTTATCAATGAGCCTAGAAAAGGTAAATATTATGGTGCCTTAGTTGCAGGCCCAGTTTTCAAAGCCATTGCCGACAATATCTACAGCAGTTCTGTAAAACTGCATCCAGGTATTCCCATTTCGGCTGCTGCCAAAATGCCCTTTGTGTTAAATGGCAACTTGTTCTTTTCAAAAATTGTGATGAACAGTCTAGGCATAAGCTCGCATATGGATACAGGAAGTACTGCTATGCCTTGGGTAAAAACCAAAACCAGCGATTTTTTCATAACCTTGTCTGGAGTAAAAACAAGCCCGAATATAATACCCGATGTAACCGGAATGGGCCTGCGGGATGCCATACAATTGTTGGAAAATAGAAAATTAACGGTCACTTTCGATGGGTACGGCAGGGTTACAAGTCAAAGTATAAAAGCTGGCTCTTCGCTGGCAAAAGGCGCGTCCATTCACCTTAACCTGAACCCATTCTAATGAAAACAGTAAGTGAATTGGTAGAAAATGTTGACGCCCGAATAGTAGGTAGTGTAGGCAATTTGGAGGGTAATGTGCATGGTATTTCAATAGATAGCAGAAATGTAGAAAATGGATGGGTGTATGCTGCGCTTTCAGGAACGCAAGTAGATGGACACGGTTTCATAGAACAAGCCATAGAAAAAGGTGCTATTGCCATTTTGTGCTCCCACATTCCGCAACCAGAAAAAGAAAACATCGTTTACATTGTCGTAGAAAATGTAATCCAAACATTAGGAAACATTTGCGGAAATTTTTTCGACCATCCAGACCGCCAACTAAAACTCATTGGAACCACTGGAACGAATGGCAAAACAACGGTATCCACATTGCTATTTACATTGTTTAGCGGAATGGGAAATACTTGTGGTTTAATCTCCACAGTCGAAAATCGTATTGGTGAAAATATTTTCCCTAGCACCCATACAACGCCAGATATTGTGTCGCTATACCGCCTTTTAGACCAGATGGTTGAAGCAGGCTGCGATTATTGCTTTATGGAAGTAAGTTCACACGCAATTCATCAATCGCGCATTGCTGGACTTGAATTTGCCGGCGCATTATTTACCAATATCACGCATGACCATTTGGATTATCATGGAACTTTTGACAACTACATCAAAGCCAAGAAAAAATTCTTTGACAACCTTCCTTCTGCCGCATTTGCAATTACAAATAAAGACGATAAAAATGGAATGGTGATGCTTCAAAATACGCAAGCCGCCAAGTATACTTATGCATTGCGCAGTTCGGCAGATTTTACCGTGCGTATTTTGGAAGGCGATTTCGAAGGCACACATTTACAAATAAACAATCAAGATGTGTGGGTAGGATTGGTAGGTGAATTTAATGCGTACAATTTAATTTTGGTTTATGCTGCTGCATTTTTATTAACAGATGGTGAAGACGATTTAGCGGTCAGGATAAGTTCATTGCCTAGGGTAAGTGGTCGTTTTGAAACCATTGTAGGTCCAAATAAAATTACTGCGATCGTAGATTATGCGCACACCCCAGACGCACTGCAAAATGTTATAGAAACCATCAACGCCATTCGCAAAAACAACGTTCGCTTAATTACTATTGTTGGATGCGGAGGAAATAGGGATGCGGAAAAGAGGCCCGAAATGGCAAAAATAGCGAGCAGGCTCAGCGATAGGGTAATATTTACGAGTGACAATCCAAGAAATGAAGATCCTGAATTGATATTAGACCAAATGCAAGCGGGAGTAGAAGGACAATACTACAAAAAGACACTGCGCATTACAGATAGAAAAGAGGCCATAAAAGCGGCAAGTATGATTGCCGAACCTGGAGATGTAATACTCATAGCAGGAAAAGGCCATGAAACCTACCAAGAAATAAAAGGGATCAAACATTCATTTGATGATAAAAAAATCATCACCGAATTATTTAAACAACTCATTTAATGCTATATTACCTATTTCAGTACCTCGAAAAAATGAATTTCACCGGAGCCGGGGTATTCCAATACATTACTTTTCGTGCAGCGTTGGCTGGTATTTTAAGCCTACTCATTGCATTGTGGGCGGGTAAAAGAATTATACGTTGGCTGCAATTAAAACAAATTGGTGAAACTATACGTGAACTAGGTCTTGAAGGCCAAATGCAAAAGAAAGGTACACCAACTATGGGTGGAATAATCATAGTAATTAGTATTATCATTCCAACACTTCTATTTGCAAAACTGAACAATGTTTATGTAATTTTAATGCTAGTAAGTACTCTTTGGATGGGAACAATTGGTGCTATCGATGATTATATAAAAGTATTTAAAAAGAACAAAGAAGGAATGAAGGCAACTACCAAGTTAATTGGTCAGTTGCTGCTAGGAATTATCATTGCACTGGCAATAGATTATGCACATAGCGCAAGCAACCTTCCGCTTGAAACCAATTTGCCCATTACCAAATTAAGATTTAGTTATACAGATTTAATTCCAGGGGCACACAATGCGTGGTTTATTTACGTCCCTTTTATCATTTTTATTTGCATGGCCGTTACCAATGCGGTGAACTTAACAGACGGTATCGATGGGTTGGCAGCAGGCACCACTGCCATTGTTGGCGCTGGATTGGGAATACTTGCCTACGCTGCGGGGAATGTAAAATTTAGCGAATATTTACACATTATTTATGTACCTAACAGCGGTGAGGTTGTGGTATTTCTAGCCGCAGTAATTGGTGCTTGCTTGGGGTTTTTATGGTACAATGGGTATCCAGCACAAGTATTCATGGGTGATACTGGAAGCCTTGCCCTTGGCGGCGCAGTGGCTGCTGTTGCAATTATTATAAAAATGGAATTGCTTATTCCCATTCTTTGCGGTGTATTTTTTGCCGAAAGTTTCTCTGTAATTATTCAAGTTGGCTGGTTTAAATATACCAAAAGAAAATATGGCGAAGGTCGCCGCGTATTTCTCATGTCGCCGTTACACCATCATTTTCAAAAATTAAACATTCCAGAAAGTAAAATTACCCTCCGTTTTTGGCTGATTACAGTTATTTTGGTTTTGGCAACCGTTGCACTTCTTAAATTGCGTTGAGTAAAAGATTGGTCATATTGGGCGCGGGCGAAAGTGGCACAGGCACTGCAGTTTTGGGTAAACACCAGGGCTGGGATGTGTTTGTTTCTGATATGGCTAAAATAAAACCAAATTATAAAAAAGAATTAGATGATAATCTTATTCCTTGGGAAGAAGAAAAACATACAGAAAGTAAAATTTTAAATGCCGCTGAAATTGTGAAAAGTCCGGGTATCCCAGACAAAACCCCAATTGTAAGAGCCGCAAGAGAAACTGGTATTCCCATCATTTCTGAAATAGAATTTGCAGGCAGATATACCCATGCCACCATAATTTCAATTTCCGGTACCAACGGCAAAACAACCACTGCAAGTTTAATTTATCATATCCTAAAAAATGCCGGTTTAAACGTTGGATTGGGGGGAAATATTGGGCGCAGTTTTGCACGGCAAGTTGCCTTGGAAAAATACGATTATTATGTTTTGGAATTAAGTAGTTTTCAATTGGATGGAAATTTCAAATTCAAATCCCATATTTCCGTTTTAACCAATATCACACCGGACCATTTGGATCGGTATGACTTCGATATTCATAAATATGTTGCAAGTAAATTTAGGCTTTCGCTGAATCAAACTAAGGACGATTATTTCATCTATTGTTCCGACGACCCAATTACAAAATCTTATTTGGCAAAAAATAAAATGATTGCAAAAATGTTGCCCTTTTCAGTGCAACAAACTGAAAGTTATGGTGCCTATTCAAAAAATGGCATTTTACAATTTAACCTAGAAAAAAATAAATACTCTATACCTATGCAAGATCTAACATTACGAGGAATTCACAACACCTACAACTCAATGGCCGCTGGAATTGTCGCCGGATTGCTGGAAGTTAAAAAAGAAAACATTCGAGAAAGTTTGCTCAACTTTCAAAACATCGAGCACCGACTAGAATTGGTGGCAAAAACAGACGGAGTGGAGTATATTAACGACAGCAAAGCAACGAATGTAAATTCGGCTTGGTACGCTTTGGAAAGTATGGACAAGCCTGTAATTTGGATTGCAGGTGGTGTCGACAAAGGCAACAATTACGAAGAGTTAAAATCTTTAGTAAAAGAAAAAGTTAAACTTATTATTTGTTTGGGCATCGACAATCGAAAAATACATAAAGCATTCCAGCTGCATGTAGATATGATTGTGAACACAATTAGTGCCAAGGAAGCAGTGCATGTTGCTAATAGGCTGTCTGAAAGCGGCGATGTGGTTCTACTCTCGCCTGCATGCGCCAGTTTTGATTTATTTGACAGTTACGAAGACCGTGGCAGACAATTTAAAGACGCCGTACGTAATTTATAATAACCATGAGTTCTAAATTAAGTCGAGTTTTTAGAGGTGATCCATGGATTTGGGCCATTGTTATAATCCTTTCTATGATAGGGATACTGGCAGTGTATAGTTCTACTGTAAATCTCGCATTTAGAGAGCAAGGAGGAAATACTGAATTTTACTTCCTCAAGCATACTGGCTTTTTACTAATTGGATTGTTTTTTCTCTATTTATCACACTTAGTAAATTACATGTATTTTTCCCGATTATCACAATTGTTTTTATGGATTTCTATAGGTTTACTTATTGTCACATTGGCCATGGGTTCAGAAATCAACAATGCCACTCGCGTATTACCGATACCTGGATTGGGCATTACTTTTCAAACATCCGACATGGCGAAATTGTTTTTGATTATGTATATTGCCCGGTATTTAAGCAAAAATCAAGAAGAAATAAATAGCTTTAAAGTATTTAGAAATATACTCTTGGTTATTCTTATTGTCGTAGCCCTGATTGCGCCAGAAAACTTAAGTACAGCACTTGTTATTTTTACTACCTGCTGTCTACTCCTTTTCATTGGAAGAATTAATTTTAAATACTTGGCTTTACTTGCTGGTGCTGGAATATTTTTAATTACAATGTTGGTTGTAATTCTATTAAACATTAAAACTGAGAATTTAACCAATACACGAATTCCAACCTGGAAAAAACGAATTGAAACGTTTACGAACAATGATGGCGGGGAAGGAAATTACCAGCAGTTGCAATCAAAAATTGCCGTGGCTACCGGTGGATTTTTTGGAAAAGGACCAGGCCGAAGTGAACAAAGAAATTATTTGCCCCACCCCTATTCAGACTTTATTTACGCTATTATTATCGAAGAATACGGTTGGTTTGGTGGTGCATTAATTGCCGGTTTGTTTTTACTACTCATTTTTCGGTGCTTAAAAATAGTGATTCAAAGTCCAAAAGCTTTCGGGGCATTGTTGGCACTTGGGCTGTGTTTTAGTATGAGTTTTCAAGCCTTTGTCAACATGGGGGTAGCGGTAGGCATGCTGCCCGTTACAGGCCTAACTATCCCATTGGTAAGTATGGGCGGAACAAGCATTGTGTTCAATAGCATCGCATTTGGTGTTATTCTTTCTGTGAGCCGAACAATCATGGAAAACAAACCCAAGGAAGATGAAAAGGAGGGAGCCATTGCCGCATAAATTTATCCTATCCGGCGGCGGCACGGGTGGACACATTTTTCCCGCATTGGCTATTGCCAAATGCCTTCGCGAAAAATACCCTGATTGCGAAATACTATTTATTGGGGCTAATAACCGCATGGAAATGGAAAAAGTTCCACAAGAAGGTTTTGAAATTGTGGGATTGGATGTAGCTGGTTTAAAACGTTCGCTAAGTTTAGCCAATTTTTCAGTCATTTTTAAATTTACCAAAAGCTATTTTAAAGCAAAATATATATTGAATAAAATAAAACCAGATTGTGTAATTGGGACTGGCGGCTATGCAAGTTTGGCGGTATTGTATGCAGCAAGTAAAAACCGCAATCCAACCGTAATTTGGGAAGGCAATGGGCATGCAGGGCTAACGAATAAGATTTTGGGTAAAAAAGCAACTACCATTTGCACAGGTTTTCCTGGAATGGAAAAATTCTTCCCAAAAGATAAAATTGCATTTACAGGAAATCCTGTGAGAAAAGAAATTTTAAATGTGCCAAATAAAGAAGTTGGATGTGCCTTTTTTGATTTAGACCCTCAAAAACAAACGCTATTTATAACTGGTGGCAGTTTGGGCGCCCGCACCATAAACAATTGCATCCAAGAAGGTTTGCACTTTTTTTCTGAAGCCGGTGTTCAAGTAATTTGGCAAACCGGTAAAACATTTGATGCAACAATACCTGAAACAAATGGCATTAAATGTATGCCTTTTTTACGAGAAATGAAAATGGGTTATGCGGCTGCAGATTTGGTTATATCTAGAGCAGGTGCGATAAGCATTGCTGAAATTGCTGTGGCTGGCAAAGCGGCAATTTTGGTACCAAGCCCTAACGTTACGGATGACCATCAGACGCAGAATGCTTTAAAATTAATTGAAATAAAAGCCGCTGTGCTTATTCGGGATGCGGATGCTGGAAAAACCCTAGTAAAGCAAGCTATAGCCTTAATCAAAGACAAAGAAAAACTTCAATTAATGCGGAAAAATATACAGCAAATCGCCAAACCCAATGCAACGGAAAATATTGTTAAAGAAATCATTAAAATCATATCAAAATGAATTTAGATAAAATCAAACATGCTTATTTTATTGGTATCGGAGGAATAGGCATGAGTGCAATTGCCAGGTATTTCCTTTCTCGGGGAATTGAAGTTGCAGGTTATGACAAAACACCTACAGACTTAACCATAGATTTGCAGCAAGAAGGCATTGCTATCGAATTTAATGATGAGGTAGAAAAAATCCCATCTTTTGTGTTTGAAAAAGCAGAAAATACACTGCTCGTTTACACGCCCGCAATACCAGCAGACCATAAAGGTTTAAAACACTTGGCGAACACAGGCCGAGCATTGTATAAGCGAAGCGAAGTATTGGGAATCATCAGCAGGGATGCTTTTTGTATTGCAGTTGCAGGAACCCACGGCAAAACCACCACAAGCACTTTGATTGCACATTTGTTGCAAGTTGCAAATATTAATTTCACCGCATTTCTTGGAGGCATTAGCAGTAACTATAACAGCAATTACATTCATTTTGAAGAAGGAACTGATTTATATCCAAATCAAAGAATAGTAGTGTTGGAGGCAGATGAATTTGACCGAAGTTTTCACCAATTGAATCCTGATATAGCTGTAATTACTGCAATTGATCCAGACCATTTAGACATATACGGAACCAACGAGGCATTTTTAGAAGCATTTAAAATATTTGCTTCCAAAATAAAAGAAAATGGGACACTTATTTACAGCGATCAATTAACGGAAAAATGGCCCGAAAACATAAAAACATATTCCTATGGAACTGAAAACCCAGATAGTAATTTTGTTGGGATATTTAAAGGCATTCTCGATGGTTTTTTTCTATTTGATTATGTAGGGATAATGCGATTGGAAAATGGTTTGCACCATTACGACCTTTACGATGCAAAATGCGGATTGCCTGGGTTTCACAATATAGAGAACGCGACTGCCGCCCTAGGTGTTTGTATGAATTTATTAGATTTGGATCGCAAAAAAATTCGCGAAGGATTGCAAAATTTTAGCGGTGTGAAACGAAGGTTTGAATTTATCGTGCGCACCCAAAAATACATTGTTATCGACGATTATGCCCATCATCCCGAAGAATTGTCTGCCATTATTACCTCGGTACAAGCTTTGTATTTGGAAAAGAAAATAACCGGTATTTTTCAGCCACATTTATTTAGCAGAACAAAAGATTTTTCCGATGGATTTGCCCATAGTTTATCAGGTCTTCACGAAGTAATTTTAATGGACATTTACCCAGCGCGTGAAGAGCCCATTGAAGGGATTACATCTCACTGGCTGTTGGAAAAAATTAAATGCAAAAACAAAACAGTATTGGGAGAAACAGCAATATTGGAAAAAATTAAAAACGAAAAACCAGAGCTTTTGCTCATTTTAGGCGCTGGGGATATTGATAGGCTTGTTCCAAAAATAAGATCAATTTACAATGGGGTTTAAATCCTTTACACGGTCTAGAACAGGGTTAATAACGATACTTATTGTATTGGTTTTACTCATTGGAACAATTTGGTTTTCTATGAATTTTACCGGCACCAATAGGTTAATAACTGCAATGGAAATTACCATTAAACCAGACACTGGCGTGTATTTTTTAAACAACCAAGATGTTTCCAATATTGTAAATAAAGTTGCGGGTAATCCAACAGGACAATCATTCAGTCAATTGAATTTAACCAAAATAGAAAGTACACTTAAAAGATTGCCGTACATTATCAGATCACAGGTTTTTGTGGGTTTGGATGGGAAATTAAAAATCAACATTACCCAAAGAATACCCGTACTGCGGATTCACAATTCGGCTGGGGAAATTTATTTCCTAGATTCTACTGGAATTAAAATTCCCCACCATGGCCATTTTGCACCTGATGTGCTTATAGCAAATGGAAATATCCCAGAATTGCTCAAAGATTCTGGAAAAATAAAATCTACAATTGCCGCAGAATTGTTAAAAATAGCGGTATTTATTTATTACGATAAATTCTGGAATGCACAATTTGAACAATTGTATGTCGACAACTTTAACGACATAATATTGATTCCTCGCGTTGGCAGGCATAGCATTGTAATAGGAAGTTCAGAAAACTTGCCAGAAAAGTTCGAAAACCTGCGTATTTTCTACGAAAAAGGGCTACGGAACCTTGGATGGGATAAATACAAAACCATAGACCTAAGGTACCGTGGACAGGTAGTCGGAATCAAAGATGGCAAAGAAACTATACAACCCAAACCCAAAACTGTCCAAAAACAACAACACTAACTAAATTCATCCACAAATGGCTATAAAGAACGATATTATTGTAGGGCTCGACATCGGTACAACCAAGGTATGTGCAATTGTAGGGCAAATGGCCGAAAACGGCAAAATCAATGTACTGGGCATGGGGAAAGCCCCAAGCCAAGGCGGCGTCTCTAGGGGAATGGTAGCGAATATTAGCCGTGCAGAAACTGCGATTAGAGCAGCGGTAGAGGAGGCTCGCAGACAAAGCCAGGTTGACATTAAAACCGTTTTTGTAGGCATTGCAGGACACCATATTAAAAGTATGCAACACCGCGGTATGCTCTCTCGCAAAAATGCTTTTGAAGAAATTACCCAAGAAGAGTTAGATCGATTGGAATCTGACATGGAAAATCTAGCATTAGAGCCTGGATTAGAAATTATTCACGTGCTTCCCCAAGAATACCGTATTGATGAAGAAGAGGGGGTAAAAGACCCTGTTGGCCGCATGGGTGTGCGAGTGGAATGCAATTACCATATCGTAACCGGACAAACCCAGGCAGCAAGACACATTCTAATGGCGGTAAAACGCGCAGGATTGGAAGTAGCCGATTTGATTGTGGAGCCTTATGCTTCGGCCGCTGCGGTAATTTCCGAAGCTGAAAGAGAGGCTGGTGTTGCTTTGGTGGATATTGGGGGTGGAACTACGGATATTTGCATATTTGAAGATGGATTTATTCGTCATACCGCCATTATTCCTATTGGCGGAGACCGCATTACCAAAGACATACAAGAGGCTTTCGGTATTATGAAAGAACAAGCCGAAATCGTAAAAGTAAATTACGGAAGCTGCTACCCTACAGATTCTATGAAGAATGAAGTAGTGGTGGTGCCTGGTTTGCCCGGAAGAAAACCCAAAGAAATAAGCTTGCACAGCATTGCGCAAGTTATTCAAGCGCGTATGATGGATATCCTCGAAAAAGTTGATTACGAAATCGAACTTTCGACCTTGCGCCATCGATTGGGAGGGGGCATGGTGCTCACTGGCGGTGGCTCTGCTATGCAAAATATAACCCAACTTTTTACTTACCATACTGGGCTCGAAATCCACCTTGGTTTCCCTAGCCAAAAACTTGGAAAAGGCATGATTGAGGAAGTAAGAAACCCTATGTTCTCGACAGGAATTGGATTGGTACTCAAAGGATTTGAAATTGCAGAAAGGCAAGAAATTCCAGGCAACGAATTGCTGGTAAAGGAAACCATTAGTGAACCCGTTTTAGAAAAGAAAAAAGTACTGGCAACAGAGCACGAGAAAGAAAAAAATGGTTTTGCAAAAAATCTATTTACGGGCAGGTGGGGTTTGCAAAAAGTAATTGGAGATTGGATGAAAGATGGTGAAGATTTCAACGAAGATTAATCAATAAAAAATATGAATATGCCAAACAATTTTGAACCCGATTTGATTAAAATGACAGGTTCTATAATAAAAGTAATCGGTGTCGGCGGAGGCGGAAGCAATGCCGTAAACCATATGTTCCGCCAAGGAATACAAGGGGTTGAATTTTATGTGTGTAATACCGACGCACAAGCTTTGATCGACAGTCCGGTGCCTAACCGTATTCAACTGGGCATTCAGCTCACGGAAGGGTTGGGCGCAGGAAGTGAACCCGAACAAGGGCGCAAAGCCGCCATGGAAAGCGTTGGCCAAATTTCTGATTTGCTGCGCCACAATACCAAAATGGTTTTTATAACCGCAGGTATGGGTGGTGGAACCGGAACTGGTGCTGCACCCGTAGTTGCCAAAATAGCCAAAGAATTGGGTATTTTAACAGTAGGTATTGTAACCCTTCCCTTTGAAGATGAAGGTCCTGACCGCATTGCACAAGCCGAAAAAGGCGTCAATGATTTAAAACCGCATGTAGATGCTTTATTAACCATTTGCAACGATCGAATTGTAGATATTTTTGGAGATTTACCTATCACCCGGGCCTTTGCGAAAGCAGATGATATACTGTGCACTGCCGCAAAAGGGATTGCAGAAATCATAACCAAGGCAGGAATGCTGAATGTGGATTTTAAGGACGTGCAAACCGCAATGACCAATAGCGGACGTGCTATCATGGGAACAGGTATATCTTCGGGCACAGAAAGGGCGGAAAATGCTGTACGTGAAGCTTTGGATAGCCCATTGCTGGACAATACTCGTATAAAAGGAGCCAAACACGTATTGGTGAATTTTACCTACGGTACAGCGGAACCCACATTGGGAGAAACAAGCAAGGTGAAAAAATTCTTGCAAAATGAAGCCGGTCATACTGCCCACCTAAAAATGGGAATTACACACGATGAAAGGTTGGGGGAAGAAATTGCCATAACTGTAATTGCAACCGGTTTTGAAATTTTAAACGGCCTAGGTGTTGCAACAATAGTGGACGAAGTGGTAGTTGTTTCTGCAGAAGTGCCCTTGAACGCATTAGACCATGCTGGACAACCCGAACCCTTTACAGGGTACGAAACCGAAACTACAGAAGAGTCGTTTAATTCAATAATCAGAGCAACACAATTGGAAAATAAACGCAGTGGCCGAGAAAAAGATTTAGAAAATATCAATATTCCTGCATACTTAAGGCGCAATGTTCAACTTTCACAAGCGCCCTTAAGCGGCAGCAACAATGTGTCTAAACACCAAATTGCCGAGCTGAAAGACGATACCGAAATGCAGGTACAAAAAAATAAATTTCTTCACGACAACGTGGATTAAAATTGGCTTCCGGAATAAAAAAAGACCTACCCTGCGCGGGAGGTCTTTTTTTATTAAAGTTAATCCCAAAATCCGCACCCGCGGCGGGGCGAGACAGAGAAATTCAATACGGCCATAAATCACTTTCATAGCAGGCAATTACGCGTTTATTTATTAGACATATAGATGCTATTCCTGCGTGCAAAAACCGTGTCTGACCATAGGCACTGTTTGTTCAAGAGTTGTCGCGGCGGGGCGAATTAACGATCACCATGAATTTTTTGCTAAATTTGGGTTGATTTGATAATTGGGGTTCAGCATAATCCAAATTTCAGGGTAACTACCATCGCTATTTTTGGATTCTTTTTTAACAATTCGCCAATCCTGAAGAATGAAATATAACGCCTAAGCCTAGCAGTCATTTCCTTTTAGCATCAAAGATGGAAATAATTTACAACGTTATTTTCCTACATTATTTTGATAACGGGCAACGTCGCAGCCAAATTTAGAGTCATACTTTTAACCAAGTTCAGATTTTGCGATACACAGATTTATGCTATATATTATTATTTTTCTATGCGGCCCCGCTAATTGCGCAGCCTAAGTCTTCATTTATAGCAACCCCAAAGCAGGGTTGCAACCCTCTTAAAGTTGATTTCGCAAATGAAAGTACGAATGCTACCGGATGGTTGTGGAATTTTGGCAATGGAAATCAAAGTACGTTAAAATCGCCGTCAGCGGTAGAGAATGCTCCAGAAAAATTCACAGTTACCCTGATATCCACGGATTCAAGCGGTTAGTCAGATACAATGGTTTTAAAAAATTTCATTGCCGCTTTTAAATCACCGGTTGCCGATTTAACAGCAAATAAAAAAGAAATCTGCTCCGGTGAAACCATCTTTGGGTCCGAAACATTTTTCTGTAACATTAACCATTAAAGATAACCACGGTTGCGAAAGTAAAGATATCTATTCAGTAAATGTACAAAATAGAATTCCGAAAGCACACATAGGATCTACCAATACGAACGCGACTTGCCCTCCCTTAGATGTAACATTTTATGACCCAACTGCAGCGGGTAATTTTCCCATTGTAAAACGATATTGGACGTTTGGAGATGGCACTTATTCCAACAAAACAAATCCAAGCAAATTGTATATTTACTCTGGGAAATATGCCGTTTCATTAACCGTAACCAACGCCCTAGGATGTACTGACTCCGATAAAATCGCTAACTTGGTTGTGGTTAAAGGCCCTCGGGGGGTTTATACTTTCGACAAGAAATATGGTTGCACACCACTTAATGTAAATTTAAATACCAAAACCATTGGTGCCATAAAAAAATTCGAATTTGATATGGGAGACGGAACAGTGCTCGACACATCTGGTAAATTGCACATTTACAAACTTCCGGGAGAATACATCCCCCGGTTGATTCTAACGGATACAACTGGATGCAGGTTTTCACCGCCACCCTCCGATACCATTCATGTATATCCAACACCAAAAGCATACTTCAAAAACAAAATAGTGTGTGACAATGTACTTACCACAATTCGTGATAGTTCTGAAATGGCGGTAGACATATTAAAAAATATTAAATGGCGAATGGCCGGAAAAATCCTATCGTATTCTGATAGTTTAAATATTGTTTTGGGGAAACCGGGTAAATAATTCATTGAACTATGGGTGCAAACACAACATGCATGCGCTGATAGTATTAAAAAACCATTTCTATCCTACGGTATAACGCCAACTATTTCAAAAACAGCCGATGAATATTGCTTGGGAAATAAAATAAGTTTAAATGAAATTTCAACTTCCGATAAATTCATTACAAAGCGCGAATTGTGGATTGACAATGACCCTGTTTTGATTCAAAATCCGATTGTCTTTTATGCAAATAGAAAAGGTTTAGTTCCCATGAAGTTAATTATAAATGATGCTCTGGGATGCAGCGACACATTGATAGATGCTTCTTTTTTAAAAGTAGGTGACACTCTCCCACCACCTTCGTTAAATATGCTAAGGTCTACTGTTGTAGATGATTTTATAACCGAAACCCGTTTTTCGCAAACGCTAGAAAATGATTTTAAAGAATATCAACTTTATTGTTGGAATAATGGATGGAATTTGGGCAAAACTTCTTCCAATATAACGGAAACCAATTTGCAAATCAATGGTTTAAATACCTTACAAAATAGTTATTGTCATAAAATTGTACAATCCAATTTTTGCAATAAAACCAATGATTTAATTTCAGTAATTCCGCATTGCACTATTGAAACCAAGGCTGTTGGAGACACGAACAAAGCTTATGTAAAATGGAGTGCTTATGGAGGCTGGAATGCCACTAAAAAATATAGGATTTATAGAAAAAAGAAGACAGATTTGACTTTTGTTTTATTGGATTCAGTCGCTGGAAATCAATTGAATTATACTGACACATCCGTTTATTGTCATGTTATTTATGACTATAAAATTGAGGAAATAGAAATGGCCGGTAATTTGCAAAATAGCTTTAGCGATACAGCCCTTGCCAAACCTGTTCACTTTTTACCCCTACCACCGCCAGAATTATGGCGAACCACTGTTGATACAAATCTATACACAACCACCGAATGGAAAATGGTAAATAAAATCAAATTCCCAATTGGTTATTATACACTCTATCGTATGGAAAACACGAGATGGGAATTAGAAAAGAATTTTATTACTGGTACCGGTTTGATTTACCATAACGACCTTAAAACACAGGTTGAAAATCAAAATTATACTTACTCAGTTAAAGCTACCGATGTTTGTCAAACTGAAAGCATATTTAGTAATCCTGGAAGAAGTATTTTGCTTAAAATTAGGCAAGAACCCATTAGCTTAGACCCTGTATTGTATTGGACACATTATATTCATTGGAATGAAGGTATAGAAGAGTATGTTGTAGAAAGATTGGGGAAAGATCTAAAATTCTTTGAATTGGCTAGGCTCAGTGGAAAAGACACAACATTTACCGACCGTAATATTCCCCATTTTTGTGAAAAAAATTTTATTTACAGAGTAACAGCCATCAGAAATCAACCCGCAAAATACCCTGATTCTGTACACATCGTTCATTCACAGTCTAATTGGGCGTCATTCGTGCCTGAGATGAAACTGTTTATTCCCAACCCATATACTCCAGATGGGAATAATTTAAATGAACGCTTTTCCCCAAATATTATTTACATATACAAATACCACATGAAAATTTATAACCGTTATGGACAGAAATTGTTTGATAGCAACGCTTGTCAAAATTTCTGGGACGGCATTTTTAATGAAAAACCAGCACCGGATGGTGTTTATGCTTACGATATAGATGCCTGGGACATGAAGGGTAAAAAGTACCGTTTTGGGGGTACATTTCATTTGTTGCGTTAATATTGTTTGCTTACAAAAATATTCTTATAGAATTCTATGTGCTTTTTTGTTACAATATCATTGGCATAATCACGTAAAACTTTATTGCGACAGTTCTCTTGCATTTTTTCAATTTCAATTGAATTCAATCGCATCAATTTAAGAATACCGGCTGCCAACCCTTCTGAATCATATACATCCACCAAGACTCCAGTTTCTCCATTTTCAACCATTTCGGGAATACCTCCTACGCTAAAAGCGGCAACGGGTGTTCCACATGCCATGCTTTCCATAATGGTAGTTGGCAAATTATCGTCATTAGACGTGGTTACATACAAATCTGCCGTTTTGTACCAATCTGCCATAATTTTAGAATCAGCTATATAACCCGTAAATCTCTGCGAATAACCTTCTGACTCAGCAATTTCGTCTTTATTTTCGCCTACAAATACCACTTCAAAAGTATTTGGTTTTTCTGTCGCCAATATGCGCATTGTTTCAGTAAATTCATTAAACCCTTTGCGCTTATCTGCAATGTTTACGGCGGCAAAAAGGATTACATATTTTTTCTTAGAAATACCAGAACGATCACGAATTTCATTTCTGTTTTCAGGGAAAAATAAATTTGCGTCAATGCAATTTGGTACGACATGAATCACCTTCTCTATCGCCATATGAGAAGCTTCACCGATGTCGGCCAACCACCTTGTCGGCGATATAAAATGTAAATTATTGTATTTGTTAATACTATTTTTTTTTCTCTGAAAAGTCCGTTTCGACAAATCCTTTTCAGCCGGATTCTTTAGCATAGGACAATTTCCACAACCCTGTAAATAATGATTGCAATCCCCAGAATAATAACACCCTCCTGTAAAGGGCCACTGGTCATGACAGGTCCAAACCATGGGTTTGCCCAATTTTAACACATTTTCTAATCCTGATAGAGAAATAAAGCCTTTATTAATCCAATGCAAATGGATAATATCTGCTTCTTTTACATATTTGTTTTGTGCAATATTTATGCCTGTTTTACCATGAGAAAATGCAAAACGCACCGATTTGTTTTTTTCAAATCGCAAGAAATCCAATTTTTCCAAGGCATGCAAAAAAAAAGCAAACTTCTTACGCCAAAAATTGTCAGCCCATAAAATATAATTGCCAGGTTTTCCAGTAAATACCAGGTGTTTTGATTCAATTTCTGCAGTTTGATTCAAAGCCTCTGAAAGCCTTTGTGCAACCACAAATGCACCGCCACCTGAAGAAGCATTTAAATGTAGAACTTTTATTTTATTAGGCATTTATTTTAGCTTTATTTATATAATTTGCATTTTTTTTGCATTATAAATGCCTCTTTTTTAAGCCAAAATATCTTTCGGTATTGTTTTACCCAACCAAGAATTCCCAAATGGTAGCCACGGCGAATTTTGCAACTCAAAGAGTTGGATAATTTGTAAATTTAGTGTTGGTGTTTGAGAGAAAATGATCTTATCATGAACAGCATCTAAAGCTTGTTTTCGTGAATAAATTTGAATACCGCTTTCAAGCTCTACTGTGATTAACAATCGATTCAAAAAATCCATATTATGGTCGTTTCCAAAGGCGGCCAACAGTCGAAATACTTTGTCTATGCTGCAGCCACTGGGTGCTTCAGCAGACTCGTCCACTGCCACAAAAACGGCAGCACTTTTGTATATTTCAAATCCGGCGGATAATTCCTTACCATGCGCCGTCCATTCAGCTACAAATTCCGTCAATGCACTGTTTAGTGTAGCTTCTTCGGCGTTCAAAAGAAGTCTATTGGCCTGAAATACCCATACCCGGGAATGTTCTGGCATATTTATTAAACTCATGATCCTGAAGATTTTTCGATGAGTTCTGCAATATCTAGCACCTGCACTTCGTTTTCTTTTTCAAATACTTTGGTACCATCTCGCATCATTGTCATACAAAATGGGCAATTTACCACAATAATTTCAGCGCCTGTGGCCAAAGCTTCTTCTGTGCGTTCCACATTAATTTCTTTATTTCCCGGTTCGGCTTCTTTAAACATTTGTGCCCCCCCTGCACCACAGCACAAACCATTGGTTTTGCAACGCTTCATTTCTACCAAATCTGCGTCCAATTTTTCAATGATCATTCTCGGTGCCTCGTAGACGCCATTAGACCTGCCCAAATAACAACTGTCGTGGTAGGTTATTTTTTTTCCAGAAAATTCACCGCCTTCGATGGCAAGTCTGCCTGAAACCAACAATTCATTGATAAACATGGTGTGATGCACCACGTCATAATTCCCTCCCAATTGCGGATATTCATTTTTAAGGGTATTAAAACAATGCGGGCACGCCGTAACAATTCGCTTAATTTCATATCCATTTAAAACGGCAATATTTTGCATGGCTTGCATTTGAAATAGAAATTCATTTCCAGCTCTTTTTGCCGGATCGCCAGTGCAATTTTCTTCTGCCCCTAAAATGGCAAATTTCACCCCTGCCTTGTCTAAAATGTTAGAGAATGCCTTAGAAACTCTTTGAGCCCTTTCATCGAAGCTGCCAGCGCATCCCACCCAAAATAAAATCTCAGGTGATTCTCCTTCAGCAATAAACTCTTGAATGGTTTTTACCATAGCCTTTTCGACTTGCAATTTGGCAATAATTCGTCAATTTTCCTCGATAAATTTTAGAAAATTAACCACAGATTAAATTTTTGACAAAAAGGTGAACCTAATAGCCAGTTCCTGCCATGCCTTCTAAATGCACATTGTGAATAGCCATAACCGGAACCGGGGAATTGTTAATCAATTGTTGTGCAACGTTGCCCATAAACGTTCCACCCGTTTCTTTTTCAGTCATCATCAGTATCAAACCTCCATTTTTTTCAGCCGAATAGTCAATAACGGTTTGCGCTACATTCACACCAATTCTTGCTTCTACAGTATGTGGAATATCTCTGCTTTTAAAGAAATCTACGGCTTGCTTTGCATAAACCAGCAAATCATGCTCAGTTTGTGCATCCTTAGCTTTAGACAAACAAATTACATGGGCCGTGCTGCCAAATTTTTCGGCAAAAGCCGCCGCTGGGCCTAATTTTTGTCGGCTTTCTGCCGAATCTACAATAGGTACAATTAGATTATTGAAACTAGAAGCTTTGGACGACTCTTGCACGGTAATAACCGGACAACGGCTGCTGCTCACTACGCGATACGCGGTACTTCCTATCCATGACTGTATAAATCCACTATGACTGTGTGTGCCCAAAACAATCAAATCCGCATGGATATCTCTTTCTACATGCACAATTTCTTTAAAGGCTCTTCCATGCTGGTGGTGAATGTGAAATGCAATTCCCGTTTTGGAACGCAAATCGTCCAAATAATCGTGTACGGAGTCCCAATCTAAAAAATGCCCTCCCCCTTCTGCATAGACCACATGAATGGCGGATCCAAATTTCTGTGCAATTAAAATTGCCTTTTCAAGCGCCACATTGCTAGCGGCAGAATGGTCGAAACCGACCAAAATTTTAGTAATACGTGTTTCCATGGCAGTAGAAGTTATTTTTTCGAAGTACGTAAATAATTTCGATTTTACACCATTTTCAAAACGGTTTTAACAAATAAATTGCTTTTCGCATATTGGTCTTAAATTTGTGGTCGATGAAATTTCTAACCTTGGTTTGGTTTTGCTTGTTAGGACTGGTGGCGGTGAAACCTGCAAAAGGGCAACATTATAGAGGCATGTCTGCAGTTTCAGACAAGGTAGTTTGGCTTTCAGGTAGCAAAGGTTTTGTGCTGCGAACCATTGATGGTGGCAAAAGTTGGGATACCTTAAATCCGCTAAAGTATGCAATGAAAGATTTTAGAGATATTTACGCCTGGAATTCGAAGGAAGCCATTGTAATGAGCTCGGGTGACAGTACCGTATTTTTAAAAACCTCAGATGGCGGACATTCTTGGCATACAGTCTATGTAAACAATGATTCTGGCGTGTTTTTCGATGCATTCGACTTTAAAGGAGGCATGGGAATCGCCATTTCCGACCCCTATCGCAGAACGTTATTCTTTGACCCAAAGTCTAATTTGCAAAATAGTGGTTCCGCATTTCTCATACTTGTTTCGGAAAACAAAGGCGAATATTGGCAACCATTGTCCTATTTTGTTTTTCCAGAGGACAACACAGAATCGATGTTTGCAGCAAGTGGCAGTATCATTAAATGGGCGGATACGAGCCAAGAAAAACGAAAAGCTTTGTTTGTAACTGGTGGCAATAATCCGCAATTTAGGAGTTCAGAAGGTGTTACCAAAATATCTGTACCCTTGCAAAAAGGGAAGGCTGGTGGAATCTATAGCTTTTATGGGGATGCGAATGGAAATTTTTGCGCAGTAGGTGGCAACTATAGTTTACCTGACAAACGAGATTCAACTGCAGCTTGGTCTGGTGATTTTGGGAAAACTTGGCATCTGAGCCATTCCATGCCTTATGGATATCGCAGTTGCGTTTCTGCCCATATAAATGCTAAAATCTGGGCATGCACAGGCACCAATGGCATAGACATTAGCCATAATTGCGGAAAGGATTGGAAAACGCTAGAACATTCTAACTTCAATGTTTGTGCCTTTGGGAAAAAATACTTTTGGCTCGCTGGCAATGAAGGCACATGGAAGAAGATTCCCATACTCAAATTAAAATAATATTTTTCGACTTACTTTTGCACAGAAATGGCATTAACCACACGAGAATTTTGGCTGCAATATTGGGAAAATCACCGCGCTGATGTGATGACTCCTGTAGCAGAAAATAATCTTTTTAGCCCCCTGTTTAAACAAATTATTTCCGACAATCAAATTCATACTACTTGCGAACTGGGTGGTTTTCCAGGCTCTTTTTCGGTTTATTTGAAAAGAAAATATGGCGTAAATGCAACTTTGGTAGACTATGTTATCCCTGGTGACATATTCAAAGCCTTTTTAAATACAAATGGATTGAATGAAAATGATTTGAATGTATTTGAATCGGATATATTTATAGATATACCGAATGAAAAGTACGATATGGTTTTTTCCATAGGGTTGATTGAACATTTTGAGGATACAAAAGAAATTATTTCCCTCCATTTAAAATACTTAAAACCTGGCGGAAATTTGGTTATTATTTTACCAAATTTTACTGGAATCAATGGATGGTTTCAGCGAAAATTTGACATGGAAAATTACAAAAAACACGTCATAGAATGCATGGATCCAATATTAATAAAAAATATTTTTTCAGAATTGGGATTCAAAAATATTGAAGGCGGCTATTTTGCGAAATTCGGGATTTGGTTAGAAAATGAAAAAACACAACCGCTATGGATAAAATGGTTTAAAAAAATAGTTTGGTTTGGTGGAAAAGTGTTTTTTAAACTTGCACCCATTGAATCAAAATGGTTTAGCCCTTATATTGTAGTAACGGGCAAATTGTAGGGGTAATTGGTAGAACCAAATAAAGTCTGTATAACCCAATTTAGAATTTTAAGTTTTATTAAAAATGCTTGATTCCTCCACCGCGGTAGAGGATTTTGTAAATTAATAACTATTGGATATTTACCAATAGTAGTTTTTAAATAACTTGCAAAATAAAACAGGTGTTTTATAATTACTGCCAAGGCTTTATAAAGTCTTGACCTGTTCATGAAGATCCGCTAATTATTTTGAAAATAAATTGTATTTCAATATACAATAAATAGCCCTAAATCCATCGCGCCATCCTATTTTTTTACCCTCTTCGTAGGTTCTGCCATAGTAACTAATGCCCACCTCATAAACGCGAATGTTTTTTACCCGCGCTATTTTAGCTGTAACTTCTGGTTCAAAACCGAAACGATTTTCTTTCAATTTAATATTTTGAATAATATCTGTTCTAAATAATTTATAACAGGTTTCCATATCGGTTAAATTTAAATTGGTAAACATGTTCGATAAAGAAGTTAGAAACTTGTTTCCGATGGAATGCCAAAAAAACAATATTCTGTGTGGATTGCCACCAATAAATCTGCTGCCATATACGATATCGGCGAATCCATCCAATATGGGCTGCAATAACATATTGTATTCCCTTGGGTCATATTCCAAATCGGCATCCTGAATGATAAGATAATCTCCGGTGGCATGTTGAATGCCCGTGTGCAAAGCTGCACCTTTCCCCTGGTTAAATTCATGTTCAATAAAACGGATATTTTGACCTGTATTTGCATCCATGTACCCCTTCACCGCGGCGGATGTGTTGTCTGACGAGAAATCATTTACAATGATAATTTCTTTTTCGATATTGCCAACCAACTCAACAGCATGGACTTTGTCCAAAATGAGATGGATGGTTTTACCCTCGTTGTATGCAGGAATGATAATAGAAAGTTTACCCATTGAATTATAAATAATTGGCAAAAATACAATCTCTATTCCACCAAACCGTTGTTTTCATGATTTACATATGTTGTTTTCTAAAAAACATAACCAAAACCTTTGTATTGTCAACTATTTGGGCAGAATAGGTTTGCACTGGGCTAGACCAGGTACCAAATAAATTCTACCACTTCGGATTTCTTTGCAAGTATAGCGGGTTCTATTTTTTTCTATTTTTACAAATTGTTTGCCGTCTTGCAACTCAAACGGGGCGTGCATGGGGATTTCTTCTACAAGCACCCAAGAAGAATCCGCATCGTATTTCCGCAAAGTTCTAAACAACATTGGATCACTGCAACTGCTAGCGGCAGGATTTATCAAATATTTGCTCAATGCATAGCCCACATCGTGTGGCAACACTTTTTTCTCTAGAACCGGTTTGCTCACCAACTGAAAATACTGTTTCCACTCCGCACCGTGTGGATTTACCTTATGTCCAAACTTTTCAAAATTCAACAAATGGGCAACTTCGTGCATAAATGTAATTAAAAATGCATACGAATTCAAATCGCGGTTAAGAGAAATTCTGTGGTTTTCTCCTGGCAACGGGGCCCTGTAGTCACCATACTTAGTTGATCTAGGATTTTTTATGTGCAGTTGAATTTTATAATGCACCAAAATTTCAGCCGCATAGTGTTCCATACCATCTGGTAGGTATTTTTTTAAAATATGAAGGAGTTGGTCTACTTTCATTGGAAACGTTTCAACGCCAAGTCACAAATTTCTTGCCCGATAGACAAAGCACTGGTTGCCGCTGGAGATGGTGCATTTAAAACATGAATACTTCCTTCAGCTTCTTTGATACAAAAATCATCTATTAAACCGCCATCTCTATCGCAAGCTTGAGCCCTAACACCAGATCCTGCAGGTTCCAAATCGTCTGCGGTAATTTCTGGAACCAACTCTTGTAAGGCTTTGGTAAATGCATTTTTCGAATACGATCGATAGTATTCACCAAGGCCGATGCGCCAGTATTTCATGGCCACAATTCTAAACCCTTTCCACGAAATGCTATTCCAAAAGTCACTCCAGTTAAAATCGGTTTTTTTGTACCCTTCCCGTTTAAATGCAAAAACAGCGTTGGGACCTGCTTCAATTTCACCACCAATTCTGCGGGTAAAATGCACGCCTAAAAAAGGAAAATTGGGATCTGGAACCGGGTAAATAAGATTCCGTACTAGCCAAGCTCTTTCCGGTTTTATTGCATAATATTCGCCCCTGAATGGCACAATTCTTACATCTGTTTTTAAACCTGCTAATTCTGCAATTTTATCGCTGAACAAACCAGCACAATTTACCATCAATTTAGCAAGAAAAACATTTTGAGCCGTAACAATTTCTACCACACCATTGCGCAAATTAATTTCATTTACTTTTTGCCCTCTGTGTATTTCACCTCCTAAAGCTTGGAATTTTTCCGCTATTTTCCAAGCAACTTGTTTGTAATCTACAATGCCCGTTTGGGGAACAAAAATGCCTTTGATACCTGCACAATGTGGCTCGTATTGCGTAATTTCTTCGGCATTTAAATATTTCATCCCAGAAAGGCCATTCTCAATTCCCCTTTGGTAAAGTTTTTCAAGTTGACCCAATTGATCTGATTTGGTGGCAACCACAATTTTTCCACACAAATCGAATGGAATCTCATTTGCTTTGCAGAAATCAACCAATAAATGGTATCCGTTTATGCAATTGATGGCTTTTAAACTGCCGGGCTTATAATACAACCCAGAGTGAATTACGCCGCTGTTATGGCCAGTTTGGTGCCCTGCAATCTTGTCTTCTTTTTCTATAACGGAAACGGTTAAATTTGGCGATGCTTCCTTAATTTTCAAAGCAGTTGCCAATCCCACTATCCCCCCGCCAACAATCACAATGTCAAAATTCATGGTCTGCAAAATAAAAACGTTTGTTTCCTTTTTTATAAAGAAATTATCCTCATTCCTATAGGACAAACATCGCATTTTTTTGTGCCGCAAAAATGATTTCTAAGCCCAATTAATCCTTGACTTTGATAGGCGCTTCCATTTGGGAAACCCAAGCCTTCAAATTCGCGGGTAATTTTATTGTCCTCCGCTGCCAATTGGCGTAGGAATTTCATCGCCCTTTCTTGGTACTCTATCCGCCCTGCATATTTTCCATACGCATACAAATTTGGAATCACCGCATTTATCACCAAACCATTCAAAGTGCTTTCTCCCACTATTTTAGGATGCTCGGTACTCACTAACCCAAACCTGTAATGGGTATTCCAATAAGGGTTTGCTTCTACCCTAAAAAGATCGCGCAATGAATCCAAGTTCATTTCTTCTAATATTTTGGAAAACGAATGTGCCATGCTGTGCACCAATTTGGCAAGTTGGGCTATTCTAATGGTAGGAAAATTAGCTGGCCGCATGCGCATAAATTTCCACCCTGCAACCGACATGGGTTCTAAAGCATATTTTTTTTGAAGAAAAGAATATTCCTGTTTCAGACCCTTGGTATAAAGGTCCAATTGTTTCCCATGCAAAAAACCCGCTTGACCGAAGAGCAAAGCTTCAATTTTTTTCGGCTCATGCATGCATTTGGCCAAAATGAGCTGGGGTGTTATTCTCGCCAAGGTTTCCATTGCATCGCCATTTACCTTAAATCCTAAATAGCGCGCAATACTGATGTAAAATACCGATTGCCAATCGTTTTTTGTCTCTGCCGCCAATTGGTGAATTTTTGCCGACTTGGATGCAATTCTTTCCAACATACCCAGTTGAATAGCGTTTTCTATTTGATCTGTAAATTTACCTGGTTGATTATCCGCGCAAGGAATATTGGCTATTGAATTCTCCAAATTTTCATATTTCGCAAATATTTCAGGTTCTATTCTGTTTTTTAATTCTATGCAAGGCACAACACTGCCATCCATTCGGTAAACATCCGTATCAAATTCCCATACCACATGCAGTATGGTGTTGTTGTAAGCTTTATCCTTTTGGTGTTTGTGCAAGTTCCAGTCTGATGCTTTGATGTGTATTTCTGTG
Source organism: Bacteroidia bacterium (assembly GCA_038317095.1). GTDB lineage: Bacteria > Bacteroidota > Bacteroidia > NS11-12g > UBA955 > JAGXTF01. The sequence continues at coordinate 37,098 of JBBQBB010000016.1, forward strand.
TTGCCAGACCAGAGACCTTGATCAATTTCAATTTTAGAATTAAAAAAATCCGGACCACTGTCATGGTTCAGAATTCCCCGGTTTAAAATAAGAACCTTTTCACCATTTGTAGTGCTTAAATTCAGTGCATCGAACAACCCTTGTTGCCAAATAAAGTGTAAAAACGACTCTTTCATGATAAATATATTGACATTTTTTTGTCAACAATATACGCATTAATTCTATATATTTATTCTTTTGAACAAATTTTTTATTCAATTCTTGCTTTTTAACAAGGCGTGGCTTTAAAATTCATACGGTTTTTATGGAATGCCGAACTTGATTTCCGTAACTTTGCACCCGCAATGGCCTTAGAAATAAAAGTACCCGCACCAGGTGAAAGTGTAAGTGAAGTAACCATAGCCAGTTGGTTAGCGAAAGAAGGCCAATGGGTTGAAATGGATCAACCAATAGCTGAGTTTGAAAGCGACAAGGCAACTTTTGAAGTGAATGCTGAAAAGGCGGGCATACTTGAACAAACAATAGGCTCTGTAGGCGATGTTATTCCAGTTGGTACAGTAGTCGCAGTGATCAATACAGAAGCGGCCAAACCTGCAGGATTAGAAACCCCTGTAGCAGCGAAAGTGGATACCAAACCGACCGTTGTGGAATCAAAAACGGAAGTTGCAGCTATTGTAGAAACCGGAGTTTCTGTGTTAATTTCCCCTATTGCCGCGCAGTTGCTAGCAGAGTATGGCATCGCGGCGGAAAACGTAAAAGGCACAGGGAGCAACGGAAAAATCAATAAAATAGATGCTTTGGAGGCTATTTTAGCCAATGGGGTTACACAAAAAGTTGGCAATTCTAATGCAAAATCTGGCACTAGGGATGAACGCCACGAAAAGATGAGCAACCTCCGCAAAACAGTGAGCAAACGCTTGGTGGCTGCAAAAAACGAAACAGCCATGCTTACCACATTTAATGAGGTAAATATGAAACCCATTATGGATCTTAGATCCAAATACAAAAAATCTTTCGAAGAAAAATTTGGGGTAGGTTTGGGTTTCATGGGTTTTTTCACCCGTGCAGTTTGTATTGGTTTGAAAGATTGGCCAGCGGTGAATGCAAGTATCGTAGGCGACGAAATTCACTTCCACAATTTTTGTGATATTTCCATAGCCGTTAGTGCTCCAAAAGGTCTGGTTGTTCCAGTCGTAAGAAATGCGGAGTCTATGGGATTGGCTGAAATTGAAACTGAAGTAAAACGTTTGGCAACAAAAGCCCGCGAAGGGAAATTAAGCTTGGACGAAATGACAGGGGGTACATTTACAATAACCAACGGCGGTGTTTTTGGAAGTTTGTTAAGCACCCCCATTATAAACCAACCCCAAAGTGGAATTTTAGGCATGCACAATATTGTAGAAAGGCCGATTGCAGAAAATGGACAAGTGGTTATACGCCCAATGATGTATGTTGCCCTCAGTTATGACCACCGCATTATTGATGGCCGTGAAAGTGTGGGTTTTTTAGTTCGCGTTAAAAATTTACTTGAAAATCCAGAAATGTTATTCGATGGAAAATCTCCCATTGAAAACGTTTTGGGATTGTAATTTATCTGCCATTTCAAATGGCCAAATGCGCTATTTTTTAAATTAACTTTGCATTAAATGCATTCTCACCACCATCACAAAAACGAACCGCACAAACACGACCTCGGGGAGAATGCGAGCCGTGCATTCGCAATTGGGATGGTTCTGAATATCGCATTTGTTGCGGTGGAATTGTTCTATGGTTATTATTCACATGCACTGTCATTGGTTGCAGATGCTTGGCATAATTTGGGAGATGTGGCAGGTTTGGGAATTAGTCTTTTCGCGCTAAAAATGGCTGGCGCAAAACCTTCCTTTAAATATACATACGGTTACAGCAAAGGTACCATCTTGGCTTCATTCTTAAACAGCGTTATTTTGCTTTTGGCCATTGGGTCTATCGGCTATGAAGCTTTCCATCGCTTTAGATATCCAGTTGCACCGCAATGGGAAACCATTTCTTGGGTTGCGACCCTTGGCATTTTCATCAATACGGCAACTGCATTTCTCTTCATGCATAAACAAGAATTGAATTCTAAAGCGGCATTTTTACATATGGTTGCCGATGCGGGTGTTTCTCTAGGCGTTGTTTTAGGTGGCTTTCTTATTCATTGGACAAATTATTTATGGATTGATCCGGCAATCAGTATCCTTATTTGCTTGGTTATCATTTGGGGTACATGGGGTGTTTTCAAAAATAGTTTGCGACTGAGTTTAGATGGGGTTCCTGAAAATGTAGAAATGGAAAAAATAAAAAGTGCCGCCATGGAAATGCCTTTTGTTAAGGACATTCACCATTTACACATTTGGGCTATGAGCACATCCAAAAATGCACTTACCGCGCACCTGACCCTGACCCAACAAATTTCTGAAACGGAATCTGCCAAATTGCGGGAAGATCTCAAACACAAATTTCTGCATTTGAATATTCAGCATGCTACCCTCGAACTAGAATTGCACCATACTCCGGATTGCGAAGCGTGTTGATGGATGATATGAAAATGGGAAACAATTCATTTCCTCGCCTTAACCCATGGCACCAATTCATTTACAAAATCTTGCATTTGATTGATCATAGGTGAATGTCCGCTTTGGTCAAATTCTTTATATTTTTTGTCCGCTGCACCACAAGAAACAAAACCACTTATGCCGCTGGCCCTAGGCACCACCATATCCCATCTGCCCCATAAAAAAAGCGACGGGATTTTAATGGCATTCATTTGTGCTGTATAATCTGCATTTTTCAATTCATTGTACATTCCTTTGTTGGTTATTGTTGAGTTCCACCAACTTAATGGGAAATGCAACGAACCATTAAATTGGTATTTTGGAATATTTACGGTACCACTTTCATTCACAATAAAACCCGCATTTACTAAATATTGCTCTGCAGTAAACCCGTATCCATTTAATTTGGTTATTTGTTCATCCGTGGCATTATTCGGATCTACTTGGTTGCAATAATCTACAATATCATTCCATTCTGTAACATGATTTCCCAATAAAATTTGTTCATTCCCAATTTGTTTAAATCTGTTTACCAAAACGTCTACGCTTTTAAAATCATGGGCTCCATCTACTTCTATAAATCCTTTTATTTTTGCTTGACGAGATGCATCTATGGCATAGGCTGTAATTAAGGTTCCGCCCCAGCTGTGGCCCAAAATAAAAATACTTCTTGCATTGCCATACCGCAATTTTAGAACATCAATTAATTTTTCTAAATCAGCCACATATGTTTCTACATTATATTTACTTGAATTGAAATTACCCGTTGAATTTCCACTCGCACGTTGATCCCAATATACCATGGCGAATTCGGATTCCATTTTGTCGCTAAATTCTTGCAAATAGGTATTGTAAATTTGTCCATCACCACCTGGTCCGCCGTGCACAAAAATTACCATTGCGTTTGAATTCAAATTGCCTTCTACCCATATAGGCATATCTGCACCTTGATTTCGCAAAGTAAAGTGGTCTTGCAAACGAGATATATCTTGTTTTTTACAGCCAAAAAAGACCGTAATTACCGCAATAAAAATTCCTATTTTTTTCATTTTCGCTTGCATATTTTATTCATTTTTAAAGTGAATTGTGGAATTTGAAACCTATATCCCAATTGTAGATAACCCAATGGTCCGATAGATGTATTCAAGGGAAAAGCAATGGTTTGGATTGTCCCTAAATATATTGCTCCATTGTGTTTCCATTTTTTGGCTTTGCTAAAATCATAACCTATTGAAGCTGCAATATTAAAAGTTCCATAAAGTCTCGACCCCAAACTTCTTTCTTTTATGCTCCCGTCGGGTTTAACCACATAGGTCTTCCCTTGATAAATAGTCCACAAAGCGCCCAACCCAAGTCCAACTTCATAGGAAAACCCTTTGTATCGCACCCACCTATATTTTGCCAATCCATGAATTAAAACCCCACTGTGAAAATCTTTTTGGTTGTACAAAGCCATTCCAGGTTGGAATAAAAAATACCTCGATTTGGTGCGCAATCTGTCTGGAATATGCAAACCTGCGAACCTCAGCAATCGCCTGCGGTTTACCTCTTTTCGTTTTTCCGCAACTACATAATCCGTTTGTACAGAAATGCCCGGGTGAAATAAAAATGGACTAAAAGCAGAGACTGTTACAGGCCACAATTGATCTTGCTTTTTATAAACGGTAACCGTTTTGTATTTCGTTTTTCTTACTATTTTTTGTGCCTTTATTGCAAAAGGTAAAAAAAGCAATAACAATATGAGCTTTATTTTCATTTTAATCTATTTTATTTAAAATATCTGCAATTCTTTCTACCATTTCTTGGCTTATATCCAAATGAAAAACGAAACGAATCCATGCCGGCCCAACTCCACTTGCAAGAATATCTTTCTCATTTAATATGGCCAAAACCGCTGCTGCTTTTAATTCGTTTTCAACTTTAAAATAAATTATATTTGTTTCTACCGGCATCATTTCTGTCACCCAGTTTGAATTAGACAATATTTCCGCAATCCATTTGGCTTTGGCATGGTCCAATCTTAATTTCACAAAATTGCAATCCAATGCGTATGTGCATGCCGCTGCCAATCCTCCAATTTGGCGCATGCCCCCTCCAAATCTCTTTCTCAAGCGATGCGCCTTATGTATGAATGCATGAGACGCAAGCAATACCGACCCTACGGGACAGCCCATTCCTTTTGAAAAACAAACAGAAATACTGTCGAATTTTTGGCCATAAAATTTAGGATCCTGCCCTGTTTCAATCAAGGCATTCCAGAGTCTAGCGCCATCCATGTGGGTCATCAAACCTGCGGCATGGGCGGTGTCACAAACATCTACAAGTTTAGCCGCCGGCCAACAGGCACCTCCGCCTCTATTTACCGTATTCTCTAATACTACCAACCTGGTAATAGGAAAATGCGCATCATCAGAATTTATATTCTCCAGCACATCCTTTCCAGAAAAAATGCCCCGGTCTGCTTTTAACAAACGCACGGAAACCCCAGAATTTGCTGCAATGCCACCACCTTCATATTTATATACATGGGCAGTTTCATCGCAAATAAGTTCATCTCCCGGTTGGGTATGTGCTTTTATGGCCACTTGATTTGCCATGGTACCACTGGGAAAAAACAAGGCAGCGTCCATGCCAAAATAGGCCGCAACTTTGCTTTGCAACGCGTTTACAGATGGGTCGTCTTTAAAAACATCGTCGCCAAGGGGTGCGCTATACATTGCATCCAGCATGCCCTTGTCTGGCCGGGTAACCGTATCGCTGCGTAAATCTATTTTTAAATCGCCCATTGGTGCAAAATACGGGCATTCGTTTTCATTTCAAAAATAGATTTATAAATTCAACCTTTCTGGTGATTCTTTTTGGTTTTTTTAAATCCAGCTTTTGTATCTAGCCAAACTCAGCAATTCTGTTGAATTTTTACAACTAGCCTTCATCAATAAATTCTTTCTATGGGATTCAACGGTATGCTCACTTAAACAAAGGAATTCTGCAATGTTTTTCGTCGTAAAACCTTCACTCAACATGTTTAGAACTTGATATTCGCGCTTGGTAAACGGAATACTTATTTGTATAAATTGACCGCAATTTGCTTCTGATTTTTCAAAGTAATTTTCGCCGAGCATTATACAATCAATAGCTGCGTACAAATCGGCTTTGGGTGCGTTCATTGTAACCATTCCACGTACCCCAATTTTGGAAGCTTCAAACATCAATTCGCAGTCACTTTTCATGGCAAGTAATAGTATTTTCATTTCTTGATATTCATCTAAAATTTGCCTTGCCAAATGCAATTCCTGCAATCCTTGCAAAGCCAAATTGAAAATCAACAAATCTGGTTGGGAAAACCTTAAAGTTCCGAATAAATCGTTGCTGTTTTTAAAAATTCGATCTACGTGTATGCCGGTTTTTTCATTTAAAATTCGGCTTAAACCATCTGCCATTAAACCATGGCCATTTGCTAAGTAAATTGATTTTGTGGGCATAAAGTTTTCATTTTGGGTAAACAAATAAAAACAAAATATAGCACATAAACAAATTTAAAAATGACACATACCGTTTGCAATTTGCAGTATTTTGTAAAGTAAAAATTACAGCCTATTGCATTTTTTTTGCACAACAGATTAGTGGTGATGTCCGCCCGGACCATGCACGTGCCCGTGGTCTATCTCTTCTTGTGAAGCAGCGCGGACTTCAATAATGTTCCCTGTAAAATGTAGTGATTGTCCAGCCAATGGATGGTTAAAATCCATGCGAACCTTTTCATCGTCAATTTCTACAATCAGCCCTTCCATAGGGTTTCCCTCTTGGTCTTGCATGGGCACAAAATTACCCACGGTAAGCATATCTGAAGGCACATCATCCCCATCGAAAATACTGCGGGCAATGTTAATAATTCTATCGGGATGAGGGGTTCCATATCCGTTTGCTGCGTCAATGGTAAAATTAAAATGGTCACCTGCTTTTAAGTTGGCAAGGTTTTCATCAAAGGCAGCCAATGTTTGTCCCAATCCATGTATAAATACAAAAGGATTTTCGTCGCTGGTTTGGTCGGCAATAGCGCCATTGTCTAGTGTTAGCGTGTAAGAAAGGCTAACCACGGAATTAGGAGAAATGTGCATGAATTGTTTTTTTCGGCAAAGATAGGGAGAAAAAGAATAGGGTTTAGGCGTTGCGGTTTAAGGTTTATGGGTTACGGGCAGCATCGTGGACACGCATTTCCCCGAGTCTCCCGAAGGGTACTCGGGGAAGGGTTAGAGCTGAACATATTGCATTTTGTATATGCTTTCGTTGGTTGTAGTGTTCACAACATTTAGGTAAAATATACCTGGGGCAAGGTAATTGATTGTACTGCTTCCGTTAGCATCTAGCGCTGTTTTGCTTACTATTTTTCCATTTATATCCGCAATTTGAACGCTAAAATTCTCAACTTCATTTATGCCGCTAAAGTTTAAAATATTGCCTTGATTAGGCAAAGGCCAGGCGGTAATATTTGCGCTTGCTTTGCATTTTACCGCACGCATTGCGTGTATTCGTGTATTACCATTCAAATCAGTTTCACTTAATCGGTAGTATACCGTTCCAGCCATAGGGTTAGCATCTTCGCACACATAGGTTTGGACCAAATCAGAGTGTCCAGCTGCTTTTAATGTTGTTACCAATTTCCAGTCTTTGCCGTTTGCAGAACGTTCCACCGTAAAATAATCTGTATTTATCTCAGAAACAGTTTTCCAATTTACAAAAATCTTGCTATCAACAGCAGATACTTGAAACTGGGTCACTTCTACTGGCAGCGCAACAAATCCTGATGAAAAATTCACAATTTGGCTAGGAATGCCTGGGCCCGCAATTTCAATGGCAATTGAATCGCAAAACAATGAGGAAAGCGTGGCAGTTTGGCAATCACTGTTAGAGTTCCATACATTGGATTTGCTTGTTAATTCCTCCTTGTTTCCTTTTTTGGGAAGTTTAAAAAAATGTTTTGACTTACCACATCCTAGGGTTCCTTGCAGGGTATAAAGTTCTTCCGGCTTGTTTTTACCTGTGATTTCGATATTGATATTGAATTTTACGTTGTAATTGTAGCCGTATTTGCAATTGTTCCCATTGGTTACGATGGAAACCGGTATTACTTCTATGGCAACTTTGTAACCATTTGATGAATTTACTGTTACTTGTGCGCTAGCTGAATACGTGCCAATAATTGCTACAGCCATTGTGATCATTTTAGTTACGTTGTTTGTTTTTGTTTGTTTCACGGTGCAAATCTACTTCCACTCCAATCTTCATATCTTCACCACTTTACCAAACCAACATATCATTTTACTAAACCAATATATCAATTTGATTAATGAATATATACTTCTATCTAACTTAGATAAAAACTAAAGACAAGGAGGTTATAGGCATTTAATGTTATATTACTGCTTTTCAATAATTTAACAATATTTTCATCGTCAATTATTCATATTCATACATTGTTTTCATATTATCATAAATTTATAAACCACTTTCATTAACGCTTATCATCAAAGCAAATCACCCCGCCATTGCATCGGTTGTGTCCAATTTATTTCTTCATCTGGCTTCACATTCAGTTTCAGCCACCCTTATTGGTACTTTTTGGCTACATTGCTGCGTTGGCCGAGTCCAAGGCCGCATTCAGCTTCCTGCTAAAAAGCACCCGTTTAGCGATAGCTAGCTCACCGTCTAGGGTTCATTGGCGATGAAAGTTTATGCCTTTGGAGACAAAGCAAAACTCTTTCTGCCCCCAGGGGAAGAAATTACACCTATTTACTTATATTCGCATTCTAGGATTAAAATTAGATGAAAATGACATGGGTTGTCCTTTTACTGCTCATTGTATTTGTGCGCTGCAACGCCCCCAATTATAAAAAAATAGTCGGCAATTGGAATATCGATGAATTAAAGGCGGTAGTAACCAATGAGCAAGGCAATATACTTGCCGATACTACTTTTAAAAATTGTGGCGAATTCGTTTTCTTTAAAATTACAGAAGGCTTAACGAAAGACCGTAAAGGTAAAATTCAAGGATTTGTAAATGAGCCTCAAGATATAATATCAAATGGCTCACTGATTTGGACATCTGGCCACTGGTTTTTTGAAGGCAGTACCAGAGAGCCTCAGCAATTCGGCAATGATATTGAAATGATGAATTACACATTGCAAACCTACAAAGTTACCCATAGAAATGGAAAAACACTCACCCTTGAGCATACCAGTTGGGACAATACACACAAGCAAGTATATAAAATCACCAAACAATGAGACCCCTAATAATCATTACCATCCTTTTTAGTTTGTTTGGAATCTCAGGTTGTAAAAAAGACAATTCAGACCCAAATTTGGCGTTTAAATCTTTAAAACTAGACCGGGCTGTAAACACTGGAACCCAATATTGGATTACATCTGGCACCTGCAGGTTGATTTACAAAGATTCTGTACTCGCCATGCAAGAGCATTCATATCCGTTTACGCCCACTGTGCTATACCCATCCACAATTAAAATGAGACCAACCAACCAGTTTCAAATGGCGCAAGACAAAAACAGTGTGCTACTTACCAGTTGGGAACCAAGTTTGGGTAATATGGATAATTGGTCGCGCTGGGTTGATATTTCAGATCCACATAATATACAATTGTTGGCTACCATTTCCAGTACTAAACTAAAATCTGGCAGCGGTTGCATACAAGGTGGGCTATGCAATGGTTATTTGTATATGAATGAGCAAGTAAACCATTTGGTTTGTTATAATTTAAATGCGGCTAAGGGCAAAATGGTTTCTGATATAAATACACTCAAAGTTTTTGATATCGTGATTACGGGCATTACTTACAATATGTATGCCCATGAAATTAATAACTATTTATACCTGGGAGGCAATGGTTCTCATATTTATGTGTTCGATATATCCAATAGGAATATCCCGACAATCATTTCCCATATAGATGAACAATTAAGCACTGGGTTTGAACAAAATGGAAACATTTTGGTAAGTAAAGGTAACAATAAGTTATTGCTAATAGATGTAAATCATCCTGAAAATCCACAACTTTTATATCGCATCAATAGTCTTTATTCCGACGTAAAATTTCACGGTGATTATTTATATATATCCGATAATTTTATTTCCATTTATGACCTAGCAAGTTCTAAAAAGCCAAAGCTAGTAAAACACATTAATGTAGCTCCAGAGAAATTAAGCCACTTAAATTTTATTGGCAATTATATTATGGCTAGCAGCCTCACTACCAATAATTCTTACCCCATGCAAAATACAGTTTACTTTACTGGTAATACCAAATAATCCCAGCACTATTCACTCTCACCTTTACACTTTCAACTATTTTTTTTCATATCCAGCGCCACATCCACAATCATATCCTCTTGTCCACCCACCATTTTGCGCCTACCCAATTCCTCTAAAATACTTCGGGTATCCATGCCATACTTTTCCGCTGCTCTTTCTGCGTGCAACAAAAAACTACTGTAGATTCCTGCATAGCCCAACGAGAGGGTTTCTCTATCTACCCGCACAGGCCGGGTTTGCAATGGGCGAATCAAATCATCCGCGGCATCCATCAAGGCATATAAATCGCAACCATGTTCTGCATCCATTTTATTTAAAACAGCAATTAACACTTCTAGCGGTGCATTGCCAGCTCCAGCGCCCATGCCTGCAAGCGAGGCGTCTAATCGAGTGGCTCCGTTGCGCATAGCTTCTATAGTATTAGCCACGCCTAAAGAAAGATTATGATGACAATGAATACCAATTTCTGTTTCAGGTTTTAACACATTCTTAAAAGCAAGAATTCGGTCTGCCACATCCTGCATTAGCATGGCACCCGCACTGTCTGTCACATATACACAATCGGCACCATAGCTTTCCATCAATTTCGCCTGTTCTGCCAATCGGTGCGGTTCATTCATATGCGACATCATTAAAAACCCACCTACATCCATACCCATGTTTTTAGCGGCATCAATATGCTGTGCACTAATATCTGCTTCGGTGCAGTGTGTAGCTATACGCACTGAAACTACGCCCAAATTCCTAGCCCGTTTTAAATCTTCTATGGTGCCAATTCCGGGTAATAGCAGCGTAGTTAATTTGGCATTTTTTAGTTTTCCAGCAATTCCCTCCAGCCAGTCCCAATCTGTATGTGCACCAAAACCATAATTGAAACTTCCTCCTGCCAATCCATCGCCATGTGCAATTTCTATGGCATCCACACCCGCTTCGTCCAGTGCCAATGCTATTTCTGTGAGTTTCTCCTTACTGTATTGATGACGAATGGCGTGTTGTCCATCGCGCAAGGTTACATCTTGTATATACAATTTATGTTGGGTCACGCTTCTGCTCCTTTTTTTGTTTGTAAAATCAGTTTTTCTCCTGTAGCCAGCGCCGCGGATGTCATAATGTCCAAATTTCCGGCATATTCAGGCAAATAATGCCCGGCACCGCGCACTTGCAACAAAACCATGGTTTTTAGTCCGCTTACCCATCCCACCTTCTCTATAAATACGGGTTTATCCGTAGGAATTTCCTCGAATTGCACCTTCTGGTGTAGCTCATATCCAGGTACATATTTTTGTACTTCTACCACCATTTGCATTATGCTTTCTTCGATGGCCTTGGTATCTGCCATTTCACTTAGGGTAAATACGGTGTCTCGCATTACCAACGGGGGCTCTGCCGGATTGAGAACGATGATAGCTTTGCCCCTGGTTGCACCACCCACCTGTTCAATGGCATGTGCAGTGGTTTCCGTAAATTCATCAATATTGGCCCTAGTTCCAGGTCCCGCAGATTTACTGGCAATGCTGGCCACAATTTCCCCATAATGCACTTTGACCACCCTAGAAATGGCGGCAACAATCGGTATTGTAGCTTGCCCGCCGCAGGTTACCATGTTCACATTCATGGCATCTGTATGTAAGTCAAAATTTACGGGTGGTACCAAAAAAGGGCCTATGGCCGCAGGGGTTAAATCAATCATTCTTTTCCCTGGGTATTTAGAAATCAAATTGTAATTGTGCTTATGGGCTTTAGCAGAAGTCGCGTCAAATATCAATTCTATGTCCTTCCACTCTGGCATTGCTAATAGACCTTCTACCCCTTTTGATGTAGTTTTTATTCCCATTCTCTCCGCACGAGCTAAACCATCACTGGCAGGATCTATACCCACAAAAACACCCATCTCTAATACAGAGGATGTTCGGATTATTTTTATCATTAGGTCGGTGCCAATGTTGCCCGAACCAATGATTGCTACTTTTACTTTTGCCATGGAATGCCGCGAATCTAATACAAGGTTTGTAATTACAAGAACCCAAACCTGCGAAATTTGTAACTGTTTTATGAATGGTTGTAACAAAATAAAACCCAAATTCAAAGATTTTTGCATTCAAAATGTCAATCCGAAAACCACAGCACAAAAAAGGATTAAAGCATCCTATCTGGCTGGCCTTTTTTATATTGTTGTTTTTGCTTTTGGCAGCCTTGGTTTTTTATTTTTTCTATTTCCCCAAAAAAGCATTGAATCTGGTTTTACCCAACATTGAAGATGTAAGCCGAATTCAAATCAACCTCAATGGGCAAAAAGCGCTGGTGAATATTAGCTTAATAGTAGAAAACAAAATGCCCTTTAAAATGGAAATTGATACTTTAAAATTTTCAATTATTTTGAACGGCATAAAATTGGCGGAAGAACAATTGCCAATGAAACTCAAGTTGCTCGGTAATGCTAAGGATACAATCCATTTGCCCATAAATATTCTAATTGCGGATTTAAACAAAGTGATTTTAAGCACAAAAAACAAAGACTCTACGGATTTGGAAGCCAGTATATCTGTGCAAAGTAAAAGTTTCATAGGCAAACACACTTTTTCTTATCATAAAAAGATACGTGTGCTTTGCCCAGTATTGCCAGAAATAAAAGTACTAGGTGCCACGCGAGGTAAGTATAAAATCTTTGAAAAATCATTTCATGTTAATGTGACATTAATGGTTATAAATAACGGCAAATTTGTGGATATGGAACTGAACAACGCCGTCTATTATTTCAAAATTAAAAACACCTTGTACTCCAGCGGTTACCTTCCCCCGCATATCATAATAAAACCAGGCACGGTGAAAACCTATACGTTACCGATTGAAGTAAAAATTTTGCATCCAGTAAAACTGGCTTGGCGTGTGGTTACCGACAAAGATTTGCTAAACTATGCACTAACCGTAAATGTAGGTTTAACCATTAACAGTTATGGTTTAAAGCATACCGTGCCTGTTGAGCTTCAAGCTGCTGGTTTAATTGAATTGGTGAAATAAAACATTATCCACCATACGTTACCGACACCTTTCCCAATCCTTCCACCTCCGTTTCGAATTTATCACCTTGCGACGCATTGACCATAGGACCTAAAGCGCCAGACAAAACAATATCGCCTGCAACCAAAGGGGTTCCCATTTTAACCATGGTTTTTGCCAACCACAAAACTGCTTTTACTGGAGACCCCAAGCACGCTTCCCCTCTGCCTTCGCTGCAAACCTCCCCATTTTTTGTCATGCGCATGGTGCAACCTGTAAAATCAAATCCATGGGGCTCTACCATTTTATCACCCAAAACAAAATGCGCCGCTGCGGCATTGTCTGCAATCGTATCTGTAATGCGTATGTCCCAATTTTCTATGCGGCTGCCCACCAGTTCCAAACTTACACATACATACTCCGTTGCATCCAAAATATCTTGTTCTGTTGCATTTTCATCTTCAACTCCAGTTGCCATTACAAAGGCGATTTCCGCTTCTGCCTTGGGCTGCATGCACTCATTCCAGGGAACCTCTCCCCCATTCAAAATTTGCATGCCAGTGAGCAACAAACCAAAATCAGGTTGGTTCACTCCTAATTGTTTTTGGACAACAAAAGAAGTAAGTCCTATTTTTTTACCTATAACCTTAGCTCCATTAGACAATTTTAATTTGTTGTTGATGGACTGCACTTTGTAGGCTACTTCTTGGTTTGTTTCACCAATAAGCTCTCTCACAGGTGCACACAGAATGCCCGTTTTGGCTGCATCTCGCAATCGCCTTGCAGCTTCTTCAATATTGGCAATAGATTCTTGAGACATAGCCACAAAGTTAAATATTTATACAAGTAAAAATCCAATTGCAATTCAGCTTTTTGGCAATGTTCATTGTATTATATTTGCAAAGTGACCACACAACATTCTTTACCCAATCTGGCTCAATACCTCGACGACGCTGCTACCAATGCCACCGCGGTTCCGCAAATCAGCAACTTTGTTCCCATTTCGTTAGCCGATGCCTATGAGGTGCAACGCCTTTCCATTAAAGCCCGCACCGACCGCGGTGAACGTTTGATTGGCGTAAAAATGGGATTTACCAGCGAAGCCAAAATGCAACAAATGGGCGTGCACGATATGATTTGGGGTCGTTTAACCAATACCATGCTGGTTACACAAGGCGGCAATATAGAATTTTCGAAATACATTCATCCACGTGCCGAACCCGAAATTTGTTTTCGCATCGCCAAAGACATTACCCGTGAACTAAGTATAGATGAAGTGCGAGACTACGTTTTGGGTGTTTGCGCTGCCATCGAAATAATTGACAGTCGCTACGAAAATTTTAAATTTTCGCTGGAAGACGTGGTGGCCGACAATTGCTCGTCAGCAGCTTTTGTGCTTGGCAGTTGGCATAGACCCCAAGTGGAAATTAACAACTTACCTATTTCACTTAAAATCAATGGCGAAAATGCCGAAACAGGCAACAGTGCAGACATCTTAGGTGACCCGTGGAAAGCACTTTGCGCAGCAAGTCGCCTTGCGGCACAATACAACGAACCCATTCTGGGTGGCATGTATGTAATGGCAGGTGCTGCAAGCGCTGCTGCCTTTATACATGCTGGCGATAAAGTTACCGCCTTTGTAGAAGGCCTTGGTAACGTGGAATTTAATGTGATTTGATGCGATTCCACAAACTTTTTATTTGGCTTTTGTGCTTGTTTTTTTCGCATGTAAACTTTGCCCAGCGCACGCTGCTGCCCATTCGTTTTTCACAAAGTCCAAAGCCAGCGGCGCCAGTTTACAACAATACAAACAATTGGGCGGCTCTCCCAGATCGCAATGACCAAGCAGACAAGGCCCCCCGGAAGTTTAAAGATTTGCAGTCCACCGCTGCTGCAGATGTGTTCTACGTTCACCCTACAACTTACACTGGCAAGCCCGATGATTCATTCCAATGGAATGCAGATGTAAAAAATAAAGGGCACAATAAAAATGTAGACGAATCGCCTATATATTATCAAGCGTCTGTTTTCAACGGCAGTTGCAAAGTCTATGCCCCACGCTATAGACAAGCGCATTACTATTGTTTCATTACACCCTATAAAGAGGATAAACAAGCTGCTTTAGACTTGGCCTATTCGGATGTGAAAGCGGCTTTTGAATACTATTTAATAAATTACAACCACGGGCGTCCCATTGTCATTGCAGCACATAGCCAAGGCACCATTCATGCGGCGAGGTTGTTGCGCGATTTTTTTCAAGATAAACGGCTGCAATCTCAACTGGTTGTGGCTTACTTGGTAGGCATGCCTGTGACCTTAGATTCCTTTCCAAACATACTACCGTGCCGAGATTCTTCTCAAACCGGATGTTATGTCTCTTGGCGAACTTACGAAAGGGGTTATGTTCCAAGTTGGAAGGCCGGCGATGCGTCCCGTTTGGTTTGCCATAATCCTATAAGCTGGGAAATGGACACCACTTATGTTTCTAAATTGAATCACCAAGGGGCAGTATTGCGCAACTTTAATAAACCCCTACCTTGCATTTGCGATGCTCAAGTGCACGAAGGGTATTTGTGGATTACCAAACCTAAATTTCCTGGAAGTAAATTTTATCACAATCCCAATTATCATATCGGGGATTATAATTTATTCTATTTGGATATTCGCAAAAATGTTGCCGACAGAATCGCTGCCTATTCATTGAAATAAAACAATCTTTTTTTTTATTTTCATTTTTTCCCATATTTTGAAGGCTTCCTTCCTTGATGGAAAATGCCAAGTCCTCAGCGCAGCGAGGCGCATTGGATGTTATATGAAAGTGTAAAACAACAATAAATGCCCATTTGTTGCCAAATTACTATATATTTGAAAAATACTATTATGAAAAAAAACACCTCCCTCCTCATTTTCACCGCAGGTTTTATCTCTGCCACAATTCTTGGTTTTTTTACAAACAGCATTAATAAAGCCACGGCATCCTCTGCCCTTAAAGACAATACCAGCGCAATAGCCGCTGTCTATGGCACTGCCCACACAAAAGCAGCCAATGGTCAATTTCTAACTTGGACAGCCTTTGAAACAGCACGCGACGGATTTAAAGATTTGGACGACCCAACACAAGTGCGAGGTGGAAGCATATCCAAAGAAAATATGATGGAAGTTATGAATGCAATTGAGCCAGGAGCCAGCATGGCATTCTATTTCGGCAAAGAAGCAGATGGCAAGGTATATGTGATGTTTCTTCCTGCCGCTGCCTCCGAAAGTATCCACCGTAGCGCCATTTACAGAAACAACAGCTTTTGCCCGAGTATATGTAATTGAACCAATAAATTCTGAATTAGCCGCTGGATTTATGTTTCGGCCATTACTTGCAGTTGAATTCATCGCACTATACATAGAATAATCAGATGTAATTCTACTTTAGAAATTGGGTATTTTAGCGCAGATTTACAAAGTAAGTAGCACCAAAACTCCCAGAATAAACATTCCAAGAATTATAGAAACCACGGCAAAGAAAGTACCCTTTTTTGTGCCATTGCTTTTGGCTATGCTCACCAGGCTGGTAATACCTAAAATCATGCTGGCCAACCCAAAAAGTGTCAATAAAAAGATTGGTAGTGGTGCAAAAATTCCAAACAATCCTATTAAACAACCGATCGCACCACCGCCTGAAAATATTATACCTTCATTTTGCGGTGGCGTTTCAATTGCCTTATTTATTACCTCCGATTTTTTAGGTGGTTCTGGTGATTTAATAACATCCTTTTTACCGTTAGGATATTTAACCATAAATACATCGGATTTTGAAATGGAAATCAATGGACCATTAAGATTGTCGCAACGTTTGTATTTAACTTCTGTTAAAGTAATTTCAAGCACTTTGCCAAATACCTCGTCCCCATTATTTAAAAAAATGATATCGCAAGAATCTGACAAATTGCGAGTCTTAAATTTACGAATTAACAGGTTGATTGGTATAATTTTTGTCTCAATCTTTTTCTGTTCGTCTTTGAATAATTTGACACCAGATTGCAATGGGTTTGATGCGGTGTCTTTTCCGCAATTATTTGCAGCATCATGACCCCAAATACCACCAAAACTTATTTCTTTAGGCATTTTTTTTGTAACGCAAGCAGTGCCGTAAAACGTGATACAAAGAAATACTATTTTATTGAAAATATTCATATTAAAGTTTCTGTTAAAAAAATA
The DNA here is from genome assembly GCA_038317095.1 of Bacteroidia bacterium. Lineage (GTDB taxonomy): Bacteria > Bacteroidota > Bacteroidia > NS11-12g > UBA955 > JAGXTF01. Next base: position 54,208 of record JBBQBB010000016.1, read on the forward strand.
AATTAATTTATATCATATTCTGTAAAATCAACTCCAATGTTTTGCAGTGCCTTTAAATCTAGATCATCCACTACATTCCATGTAATTACCCGCAATCCTTTTTTGTGACATAAATGCACGTAGTCCAGGGTCAATTCATCTCCTATGTGCAATTTATAGGAAATGCCAGAAAGTTTATTTTGAAGAGCAATTAAAATACCCCTTTCTAAATCACCATATACATTTAAATACGTATTCACTTTGCTTGATATTTTTTTGCCCCAATTTAGCACTGAAACCGCACCTGTCTCAATTTGCAGGTGATCCAAATAATTGTATTTAATACCAATTTTAATGATTTGTTCTATTTCCAAACGCATCATGCTTAATATGTCTAAACTACTACCACTGCATGGGAACCAGCCTTTAAGGTCAACATTTATATATTTATTGGGACAATTTACTGCTGTATAAGAAACCAATTCTTCAAATTTAGTATAGCCAATCGGTTTTCCATTGCAGGAATCGATATTTTCAATTGTGGAATCCTTCGTTTCAGGAAAGCAATTTAATTCGCCACTACAATTTTCAACTTTTAATCCATGTGTGAGCCAAATTGTTCTGTCTTTGCTTATTTGGATATCAATCTCAACCCCATCTTCGGTTTTTAATGCTTCAATACAGGTAGATAAACAATTTTCTCTTAATACATTTGTTCTTCCTCCTCTGTGCGCCATTGCGGCTTTTAACCCAACGATAGGTTTGTCTGGGTAATAATGTACTTTCTCGCAAGAAACCGTGAGTATTAAAAATAGGGTGATTGGGAAAATTTTCATTGTTTTTTATTAAGATGTAAAATTAAGCCAAAAGAAGGCATCCAATTGTTAGGCCATCCAATTTCATTGTAAGTTTTTCTCGTATATTTTAATACAGAATTGTATACAATTCCTGCATGTAGCTCAAGTCTATACTGAGCAACATAATATCCAATTTCTGGACCAACGGAAAAATTAAAAAATTGATTAGAAGCGTTGTTAAAGTACCACAAAATAGAATTAATTGCAACAATAAATTTAGACAACCTGGCATTTTTTAATATTTGGTAATTTAACCTGTTATTAAAAGTGTAAATTTCCGTTTTTCGAAAACCATAAGGTTTGAATCCCACGCTTGTTTGAAATTTAAATCTCTTATAAATTGGCGCACAAATACCAAAGTGCAGATATTCAAAATTTCCAGCACCACAAATAAAATTTGTTTTTTGGGCTGAAGCCCAATAAAAATGTAGAATAATACCAATATAAATAATGCCTTTTTTCAACGCAAAAATAAATTTTTTTATTTTATATATTCCGCCAATTCATTATCAAAATATTTCAATGCGTTTTTTATTGGCAATGGCAATCCACCGCCCAAAGCACAGAGGCTTCCCGCTTCCATGGTATCCAACAAATCCACAATTAAGGTGCGGTCTATTTTATAATTTTCAGTACGCGCTTTTTTCATCAATTCATACCCTCTTGTGCTTCCAATTCTGCATGGAAAACATTTGCCGCAGCTTTCGTGCGCAGTAAATTGAAATAAATGTTCGATATACTGGATCAACGGGTAATCTTTGGGCAAACAAATTACAGATGCGTGGCCCATTAAAAATCCGTTTTGGTTGAAACTTTCAAAATCCAAAGTTAAATCGTTGATTTTTTCTACAGGTACCAATCCTCCCAAAGGTCCGCCAATGTGCATGGCTTTAATTTCGGTGCGAAAACCTTTACCCAGTTCGTTTATCACTACTGAAAGAGGTGTTCCCATGTCTGCTTCGTAAATTCCGGGACGGTTAAAATAGCCATCCAAAGAAATCAATTTTGTACCTGTACTTTTTCCACGACCAATAGCCGCAAATGCCTTACCGCCGTTGTCTAAAATCCATGGCAAGCATGCCAATGTTTCTACATTATTAACGACTGTGGGTTTGTTAAACAATCCTTGCTGCGTGGGAAAAGGGGGTCTAATGCGCACTTCGGGTCGCTGACCTTCAATGGAACTTAACAATGCAGTTTCCTCACCACAGATGTAAGCACCTTGTGCCATAATTACTTTAAAATCAAAATTAAATCCACTGCCCATAATATTTGATCCTAAATATCCAGCATCATGCAGCTTTTTAATTTCAGTTTCACAAATTTCAACCGCTTCGGGATATTCGCCGCGGATATACAAAACACCCCAATTTGCGCCTGTGATGTATCCCGCCAACATCATCCCCAGAATTACACTGTGTGGTCGCTGTTCTAGTAAATATCTGTCGCTGTATGCCCCGGGATCGCCTTCATCGGCGTTGCACACAATGAATTTGGTTTCGTTGACTGTATTTTTTGCACTTTCAAGCTTAAACGACATTGGAAAGCCAGCACCCCCGCGCCCTCTTACCCCAGATTCCTTAATTTCGCCGAGCAATGCATTCACATCTGTTTTCAGTGCTCGCTTCCACATTTCATAAAATGGCTCAATACCCATGAACGGGATTGTTAAAACGGGTGTACCTACAGATTCTACATAATATGTTTCTTTGCTTTGGTATTCTCCTTTTAAAATTGCATCTAATTGATCTATATCTTTTCCAGAATAATTTCTGTTTTTGTAATTGAAAGCATTGTTTTCATGACACCGGCCCAAGCAACACATTTCGCCAACCTTGTCTGCACCTACTTTATCTATGATTGTTTTTTGCAAATTTTCTTGGGTTCCTGCGCATAAACAGGCACTGCCATTGCATACATAAATCTCTTTGCCCTTATTGTCTTCGCGGGTAAAATCGTAAAAACTGGCCGCGCCGTAAACATTCGCTTTGCCAATCAGGAATTTATCGGCCAATTCCTCCATACTTTCCTTGGAAGGAGTTCCAGTTTCTTTTGACAGTCTCCCTATTTGCTCAAATAAATTGTTGGACAACCCTTGTCTGCCCGAAAGTTCACTAATATTCTTGCCCATTAAGGGTGCAATTTAGCCCAAAATCTTCAATAGAAATCTACTATGACCTAAAATCGTATACACTGTGAATCATATTCTTTAAGAATTTAGTTGCAGCAGATAAAATCAACTAAAGGCAGTCTGTGAAAAAACGCCAGTACCTTAACCACAATACAAACCCTTATTATGGGTGTAAAAATACATAAAAATGGGGAATAAAAAAGCGATATTAGAGAACCCATGGAAATAACAACAAAACCCAAAGAAACCAGATATGCTTACGAAGCATTGAAGATACGGTAGAAAAAGACAATGTTGTAAGGGCAATTGATGCATTTGTAGAGCATATCGAGCTAAAAGAACTTGGTATTGTGGTTGCGGAGCAAAAAACGGCAGGACGACCAAGCCCCAATGCGAAAGTGTTTTTGAAATTGTACTTTTATGGCTACCTAAACGGGCTGCGAAGCAGCCGTAAACAAACACAGAAAAACTGCACCCAATG
>JBBQBB010000017.1:0-57527 GCA_038317095.1 Bacteroidia bacterium
CTATGGTGGCGGTTTTGAAAGAGCTTTAAATCGGCCAACAATTGATACAGCAAAAAACAATTTTGATTCTATAATTCGATCAAATACCGCAGTGCCAGAAATGAATGAAGATGTAGCTTCAGAGAGTTTAATTCAATTTCAACCGCTTCAAAAAATGAAATCTAAAATTGCTTTAAGGAAAACCAAATCACCGAGTTAATAACCAAACCTAAGCAAAAACCATTCGAAAAAAAATCGGTTTTGGCTTTCTCTGTTATTATTGGAACAATCACAATCCTTGGAATTTCAATCTATTTATTTTCAATTCTTTCTGCAGCTGGCGGCCCAGCGGTAGCTATGCTTTTAGGCCTTGCAATCTCATTTTGGATCGTTTGCTTTGGTTTGCTTATTTCGGGGATTTTATTTAGGTATAAAAGCAATACAAATTCACAAACAGTATCCGCGCAAATATAGAGGCAAGCACATGGCAATGTTCGCAGTTATCGCCCCAATAATGTTGTTTGTTTTACCCATAATTCTGGCAATATTAGAATGGTTGGCTCTTTTATTTTTTGCGAAGTAATTACTTTCGTACATTTGAATTATGAAATTAAATAGATTCCTTGGGTCTTTTCTACTTATCACTGTGCTTTTTGCTTGCAATACGGCTAAAAAAATGCAAAATGCCAGCTTTGGCGGCCGTTTTGAAACTTCTAAAACCAACCCGATAGTTGCGTCCGATTCTTCTGCAATTGAACATAAAACAAACATTGCTTCTACTTCAAACTCGGACCTAACAAAAGATGCCATTTCAACCCTCCCTAAAAAATCAGAATTCAATTTATTTCAAACCGAGGATGCGCCAAAGACCAAAAAAACGCCAGCAAAAATAACCAAAAAAAGCGAACCTGTTCCGCTGCCTGCCGTGGATAAAACTTTGCCAATGGAACCCAATTCGTTTTGGGGATTTTGGTTGGTGATTGGCAGTTTTGGAATATCAATTCTTTCATCCATATTGAGTGCCGCAATTGGGACAACTGCAACCACCGGAGTTACTACTGGACTTTTTGTCCTCGCGTCCGCACTATCTTATGCCGGCGCTATTGCATTCATAGCTGGCTTGGTGTTTGGTATTATCGGTTTGGGTATTCACAAAAAGAATCCAGGTAAATATAGAGGCAAAGGGAAAGCCATTGCTGCAGTATTAATACCCTCCATAAGCATTGTATTGGGATTAATATTGTTAATAATTGTTTTGGCGCTTCTTTTCGCGCTAATTTAATAGCAGATTTTCTACCTACTTTTGCAGCATGTATTTCAATTTTCAAAAACACCTACAAATTGAACTAGACGGCATTCGTGAAGCCGGCTTATATAAAAATGAACGTATCATTGTTACCTCGCAGGATGCGGTTATAAAGCTGGAAAGTGGACAAGAGGTCATCAATTTCTGTGCAAACAATTACCTTGGCTTAAGCAGTCATCCTAGGATTAATGCGGCAGCAAAAAAAGCAATAGATAGCCATGGTTTTGGCATGAGTAGCGTTCGTTTTATTTGCGGTACCCAAGATATTCACAAGCAACTCGAAAAAAAGATTGCTGATTTTTACCAAACAGAAGATACCATATTGTATGCTGCTGCTTTCGATGCCAACGGGGGCGTTTTTGAACCTTTACTGGGAGAACAAGATGCCATCATTTCAGATTCATTAAATCATGCATCTATCATTGATGGCGTTCGTTTGTGCAAAGCCATGCGCTACCGTTATGAAAACAACAATATGGCAGACTTAGAAACCCAATTGCTAAAAGCAAAAGCCGATGGGGCTAGGTTTATATTGATTGTTACGGATGGCGTTTTTAGTATGGATGGCTACGTTGCACAATTGGATAAAATTTGTGACCTTGCAGATAAATACGATGCAATGACCATGACAGACGAGTGCCATGCAGCCGGATTTATTGGCAAAACAGGCAGGGGCGTTCCAGAATATTGTGGTGTTATGGGTAGAGTTGATATTATAACCGGCACATTGGGAAAAGCCTTGGGTGGCGCAATGGGTGGTTACACAACAGGTAGAAAAGAAATCATCGAGCTGTTGAGACAACGAAGCAGGCCTTATTTATTTTCCAACTCATTGGCTCCCAGTATTGTGGGCGCCAGTTTGGAAGTATTTGATATGCTGAATGAATCTACTGTTTTGAGAGACAAATTGGAAGCCAATGTTACACGTTTCAAAGAGGGTGTAAAAAATGCAGGTTTTGATTTTAGAGGTGGCGACAGTGCCATAGTTCCTATTATGCTTTACGATGCTAAATTGAGCCAGGTTATGGCTGAAAAGCTTTTGGAAGAAGGAATTTATGTCATTGGCTTTTATTTCCCAGTGGTGCCGAAAGATCTTGCTAGAATTAGGGTTCAATTGAGTGCAGCCCATGAATTTGAACATATAGACAAAGCCATTGCGGCATTTACCAAAGTTGGATTGGAATTGGGGGTTATTAAACAAACCCAACCCTGAAAATTTTACTAAATTTGATGCAAAAGAATTGGCCCGTTCCAATTTTATTGCTATTCACATGGTTGCAAGTGGCAGGACAGGTTGCTGGAATTACACAACCCGACCAAGGGCTATTCGAGGCCATTGGTTACCACCTTGTCCATGGAAAAATACTTTATGCTGAGGCTTTTGATCACAAGCCGCCTGGCATATTTTTAATCAATGCATTTTATTATTTTATTGGCGGGCACGGCGAAAATATTGTTTGCTATGGTACCTTGTTCTTTGCACTTTTACAGTGCATTATTTTTTATAAATTAACATTTGTACTGTTCAAAAATAAAATTCCATCTTTTTTTAGTACCACCCTTTTTATTTTTATTTTCTTTGGCAAAGAGGTATTCGGTACTGGAAATTTTTCTGAGCAATATGGGGCTTTGTGCACAACAACGGCATTGCTTTTTTTAATCTATTTTGTTGAGGAAAAAGCCTTAAAATATTTACTTCTTGCATCGTTTTTTTTCGGTTTGGCACCTTGGTTTAAAGAGCCATTTTTGTTTAGTAGCATTCCATTTTTTATTTATACATTTTATCTAATTTTTAAAAGAAAGATTAACTTTAAATCCATATTCAAAGTCGTTTTTAGTTACTTTTTACCCTCAATTGTATTTATTCTTTGGATCATTCTATTTGCATCTTGGGATGGTTTTCTTGAAAACATACGTTACAGCTCAGGATACGCTTCAGCCAGGGATACCAGCATTTGGTCGCATTTATGGCTCAATCGAAATGGATTTTACTATTCACTTTTTGCAAGTGTCACAATTTCTTTCTTAATAAGTTTACCAGGCAATATTTCTCTATTTACCAAAAAATGGGGATATGCAGTTTCTTTATTTATTGGAGGCCAACAAATATGCGATTGGATAGCAACAGGCATGTCTGGCAATTGGTATGCGCATTACTTTTTACAAACCACACCCCTATCTATTCTTATTATTTGTATGGGTATTTATTGGACAAATGGTTTATTGAAAAAATGGATCCATCTCAATGTTCAAATAATTATTTTCTCTGTATTAACTTTATTCTGCTTATTTCAATGGCAAACTTGGAAAACCTGGAAATTGAATCCAGAGAAAACCTATTTTGATGCAATAGGCAGATATTTGGATAAAAACGAACCCAAAATTCCGCGAAATATCGTTTTAGCCAGCCACGATTTGGGATTTTATTTACCTGTAGCGCAGGGCATTTCGCAAATGAGGTATGTAGTTCCATATCCGTATCATTGGACACAACTAAAAGGTGAAATTAAAAACCAAAGATGCACAGAGGATAGCATCCTATTGGTAAAAAATCCACCTCCATATATGATTTACAATGGCGAATGTGCTACTTTTTTTCAAGATGGCCACATGGATTCTTTCGTAATAAAGAATTACCATGAAGTAGTTCGGACGTATTTAAATGAAGGTAGAAATGCAATTTTACTCAAAATAAATGCGCACTGATTGCTGGAATCAATGCGCATTTATAAACATTTATTTTATCAATTGTTGCTTCCAGGAGCCAATGTTTGCTTAGGCAAAGCTGGCGGTGGAGCATAATAAATACCAGATGTGATAGGTTTTCCAAACAATTCTGGGTGAATGTATTTGCCTTTGTCGTTCGCAGATTTTTCCAATTCTGGTATAACAGGATTTGCAACTGCAAATTTGTCGTTACGCACGCCTGTAACCTGCCAACTTACTTTTACATTGGGCTTGTCTGTTTGAATTTGAAACTGGTTGTTATCTACCTCAGAAAAAACAATGGCTTGTGCAAATTGGCCAATTACGGTTAATTGGTATTTAAAGTTCACGTTTTCTGTCTGAAAATAAGTAGGCAAAGAAACCGTGGCAAAACCTTTAGCATCAGTGGTAATGTTGCCATTGTAAACGTTCATCATATCAGGGCTTTCTACAAAACTATGAATTAGATATTTGTTCTCAGGATCTTGTGGATGGTCAATTTTAAAGGTACCACTTCCTTTTGCTAAAACTCCAGTTATAGAGATGTCGCCCATAAATGCAGCTGCATATTTGCCAGAAGTTACGCCTGCGGTAAAATATCCACCATAGGTTGTAGTTGTTCCAGAGGTAGCGCTGCCATAAACACCTATTGCATTTGTTGCCTTAGTTCCAAATCCGTAAACTCCATAAGCAGTGCTGGATCCAGTGGTTCCGCTGGCAAGAGAATAACATCCATAATTATCCTTTCCATTTCTAGAAACATTTAAAGAACCATAATTCACCACATTTGTACCTATGCTATTGTTGTTGGCATATCCACAAACTCCAGCATTTACAGTACTATTGATTTTACCCAACGCAATACCCACTACGCCGTTATTCTCGTTTTTAGATTTGCGTGCGACACCAACTATTGCGCTTACCTCATTTGGGCCAGCAACTGTGTCCATATCTATAAACAACCCCATATAGTCTTTTGCCCCCCAACCTGGATCGGTGCTATCGCCAGAATTTGGCGAACCAAAAAAGTCAATGGATGCTTTGGGGGTTGTTTTATTAATCCCAATTTTACCTTCTTTGGAAATAAACAAACGTGTTTTTCCGGCTGTCATAAGGTGAATAGGAAATGCACCCAACGTACCAGCAACCAATTTGTTTGTATTTGTGCCAGTCATAATTGCAGCTCCGCCGCCATAGGTTGTCCCATCCGTAAAAGCTCCAGACACAGAACCACCGTAGCGCACCAATTCCAAAAAGTCTGCAGATCCTATTCCCTTTATAGTGAACCGTGCGTTGTTCAGAGAACTAGAAGATTCGAATAGTGTTTGGTTATCGGCTGCATTGGTAGAAAACAGTGTATATGTGCCAGAAGGGACGCCACCAATTCCTACTGATCCTAAAATGCGCGTATTGCCGGTTACATCTAATTTATAAAGCGGTGTTGCTTGGTTAATTCCCACATTGCCAGAATTGTTGTTGCTAATATTATTGCCAGTTTTAGTCCATACGCTGCCGCCTGCAGCTGGCGCCCAATTGGTTCCATTCCATGCCATAACATCGCCTGTACCAGCGCCTTGTTGGGCAATTTTCAATTCACTGCCAGTAGTTCCGTTGCCAGTAAGTGTCGCATCTGTTTTGGCAGATTGGGTGCCCCAATTGTCTCCAGAACCCCCGCCAACATCCGTTGCAGGCGCCCATTGGGTTCCATTCCATTTTAAAACTTCACCATTGGCTGCAGAATTTTGGGCTATTTGAGATGTATTGACTGTACCTGAAAAATTAGTGGCGGTTGTGGCAGTACTAGCCATTACTGCAGAAAAAGATTTCTTTGCACTATCTGCATAAGCAGAAGTATTCGATTTATTTGAACCATCCGCAAAACTGGCAAAAGGTACACTCATGATTTGTGTTGTACCCATATCAAGATAATTTGATCCTCCAGATGGGTCAATTTCGACCTGAAGAAACTTGGATGCTTGTGCCCAAATAGCAGCGGTGGGATAAGGTCCCGAAGGCATTGTTCCTTGCCCAACATTGGCAGTAACTAAGCCTGTTGAAGTGGTAGTTTTTGACTGCATTTCCTGGTATATTATTGTTCCTCCAGAAGAGCCTTCACGTATGGTAAAACGCAAGGTAATATTTGCACTTACCACTGGCAAACCTGATGCATTTCGAACAACTGCCTGGTAGCTAAATGAAGTTGGAGATTGTTGGGCCATGGCAGTTAATGCCAAGAACCCTAATGAAATAATGATTATGACTTTTTTCATAGTTATATTAATTGGTCTTTTTTTATCTTTAAATTAGATGAATTTTACGTTAATAAAAGCAGTTCCTTAAATCAATTAAATACGCGTGATTCTTAGGACGGAACTTTTTTGGTTTTCGCCATTCACTTGCAGGTTATATGCACCCGGTGCAAATTGCGACATATCAATAGTGGTAAGGTTTGATGTAACCAAACTAGAAGACCATACAACACGCCCTATGGCATCATAGAGAACCAAAGTACCCGTAAATGCGGCATTTTTCCATTGCAGATTAATGACAGAACCCGTCGGATTAGGATAAGCAACAAGACCAGTGGCGGGTTCTGTGGTTTTAACCCCACTTGCGGCGGGTTGCGGTTGGTGAAAACCTTGCGTTAGAATGGATGACCCACCCGTTGCCGTTGCAACTACGGTTTCACCAACAGTCCAATCCACTTGAACAGCGCCGGAGAAGCTACCACCAGCACTGCCAATTACTTGACGTTCGATGGATTGTGCATTTACGGATGAATATGCACCCATAATCGTTAATAATATATAGATTTTTTTCATTTTGTACTTCCAGAATTAATAGAACTAGGAACATTGCTTGGTATTGGCTGTGCAGTTGGGGCAGGTTTTACTGGTGCCACTGGCATTTCTTGCATCTTAGGTTTCCAACGTTTGCTTTCTGGTTGACCAAAAACTTCAGGATTCTGGTAAGTGCCAGTTTCAGTTTCAGTTTTAGCGACCTCTGGAACCACACGATTTGCATTGGCCCAATTGTCATGACGAACACCTGTCACTTGCCAGCTAACTTCTATATTTGGTTTATCTGTTTTAATTTTAAATTGATTGTTGCTCATTTTTTCAAACACGATTGCCTGAGCAAATGTTCCCATAACTGTGAGTTGGTAGCGAAAATCCATATTCAAAGCTTCAAAATAAGTCGGCATTGTTACTATCGCTATTCTCTCTGCATCCGTTGAAATGTTGCCATTGTAGATGTTCATCATATCCAGACTTTCTACAAAACTATAGTATAGGAACTTATTATTTGGGTCTTGTGGGTGGTCAATTTTGAATGTGCCACTCGCTTTAGAAAAGGTACCTGTCACAGCACATTTACCAATTCCATAAAATGCATACTCAGTTGAGGATGCGATGTTGGCATAAACCGCATATCCACTAGTCCCTGCTGATGCATATATGCCATATCCAGATTTGCCAGCAACGGCATATACCCCAAATCCACCGGCATTATGCACCCCTGCCACACCAGCTCCACTGGTACTGATAATTTGTCCCCAAATTGCGGTTTGGTAAGTACTTTGAGCAGAATTTGCCATTTCGCCATATATACCGCAATGATAAGATGTAGATGCTGTATTGTCATATACCCACATTTGATGGCCAGTTGTTGCTAAAGGTAAACCCGAAGAGTTGCGCACAACTGCTTGATAATTAAATGAATTTGGCGCTTGGGCGGATAAACCTATAAAGAATAAAACATATAAATTAAATAGGTATATTTTTTTCACACTTCAACATTATAAAATAAATTTGATAAAAACAAGGATTTGAGGTTGGTATTCTTTTCACACTTGTAAATAAATTTACGGCTAAAGAAAAGATAAGCAATGTTTTATATTAATATATTATACAATTTTGCAGAAATTATTTCTATTAATTCTGTTTATTTTTTTCATGAATGATGTGGTTATTGCCAAAAAAGGTGCAATTTGCGCTTTAGAATTTAAACAGATATGGGATTATTTACCAAAAAACCTATTCATTCGTTGCACGCGGATGCAGTAGAGGGAACCAATCAGCTAAAACAGACTTTAAGTCGAGCAAGTTTAATTGGTTTGGGGATTGGTGCCATTATAGGCGCCGGTTTGTTTGTGAGAACCGCTGCCGCAGCGGCTCAAAATGCCGGACCATCTGTAACACTGGGATTTATTTTAGCCGCATTAGGCTGCGCATTAGCGGGCTTGTGTTATGCAGAATTGTCATCTTCAATACCTATCGCAGGTAGTGCATATACCTATAGCTATGCCACAATGGGAGAGTTATTCGCATGGATTATTGGTTGGGACCTTGTTCTCGAATACGCAGTAGGAGCCGCAACCGTAGGTATTGCTTGGAGTGAATATTTAAACAACCTGCTGGTCACGGTGCTGCATGTCAAGGCAGTCAGTTACGAATGGTGCCACAGCCCATTCGAAAAATCCGTAGACGGTATCAGGGGAATCGTAAATTTACCGGCTTTTGGCATTGTTTCTGTTTTAAGTCTATTGCTAATTAGAGGCACCAAAGAATCTGCATTTTTCAACAACCTGATTGTCGTAGTCAAAGTTGCTATCGTAATTTTAATTATCTGCATAGGTTGGGGTTTCATGGTTCCGGCCAACCATGCAACCTATATACCAGAAGCTACAAAATACATAGACACCCAAGGCATTTCACATAATTTTGGTGGTTTTTGGGGAATTGTTGGATCTGCAGGTGTTGTATTTTTCGCATTTATAGGTTTCGACGCTGTAAGCACCGCTGCCCAAGAAGCAAAAAACCCAGGCAAAGATATGCCTTGGGGCATTTTAGGTTCACTTGCGGTATGCACTGTGCTTTACATATTGTTTGCCCATGTGCTTACGGGCGTTGCAACTGTAGAAGATTTTAGAACATCAGGCAAAGAAGCGTCCGTCGCATTTGTAATTAATAAATATATGCTCGGCTACGGTTGGCTTGGAAGTTTTGTTACCGTGGCAATTTTGGCAGGTTTCAGTAGCGTAATTTTGGTCATGCTTTTGGGTCAATCTAGGGTATTTTACAGCATGGGAAAAGATGGACTGCTGCCAAATTTCTTTAGTTCTGTACACCCTAAATTTAAAACCCCATACAAAGCAAATTTGGTGATACTAGTAATCGTAGGTTTGTTTGCTGCTTTTGTGCCTGGCGATATAGTCGGAGACATGACCAGTATCGGCACTTTGTTTGCATTTATGTTGGTCTGCGCGGCAGTCATTATTTTGCGCAAAACAGATCCAGACTTACCGCGAAAATTCAAAACTCCATTGGTACCTTTTATTCCTATACTGGGTATTTTGGTTTGTTTTCTAATGATTTTGGGACTCGGCTGGACCAATTGGTTAAGGTTAATTGTATGGCTAGATTTTGGATTTTTAATTTATTTCGGATACAGTATTAATATGAGTAAATTAAGGGAAAAAGGCAAAACAAAGGCATCCAATTTGCCTTTAATTGTGGGTTTACTTTTAATTATCACCACTTTAATAATTACGTATTTTATTCATGTTCCAATATGGGTGGAATTAATCGCGTGGACAATAATCGGTGCCGTTATTCTTGCATTGGGTATATTTCAAAAATCAAATGCAACAACCATCCTTGATTCAGACCAATAATTGAAACAATTAATGTCTAAAAAACTCTCTTTACTTGATGCAGTTTTAATTGTATCTGGCAGCATGATAGGTAGCGGCATTTTTATAGTTACCGCAGAAATGAGCCAAAATTTAGGCTCTGCTGGTTGGGTATTGTTGGCTTGGGTTATTACTGGATTGTTTACGCTATTGGGCGCACTCACTTATGGCGAATTGGCCGGTATGATGCCCAAAGCAGGAGGACAGTACATGTATATTAAACGTGCTTTTGGTCGGCTTACAGGATTCGTTTACGGTTGGACTGTTTTTACCGTCATTCAAACCGGAGTTATTGCAGCTGTTGCCATGGCATTTGCCAAATACTTGGGTGTTTTTGAACCTACTTTGGGCGATGGAGAAAAAGGCATTTTATTCAATATTGGAGGAGCAGAAGGATACCATTTTACTAGGGGTAAAATCGTAGCTATTATACTCGTTTTATTTTTAACTTGGGTAAATAGCAGAGGGGTAGAACAAGGCAAATGGATACAAAGAATATTCACTTTTGCCAAATTACTGGCATTATTTGGACTTATTATTTGCGGCTTATATTTTGCCACACAATTCGATTTTTTCAAAAACAATTGGGCACATGCTTGGGAAGCATCTACATGGCATAGCGGAGAAAATACCATGCCATTGGAAATGGCGCATTGGGAAAACATAAGCGGCTGGGGTATTGCCACTGCCATGGGTATTGCTATGGTTGGTTCACTCTTTAGCAGCGACGCTTGGAACAATGTCACATTCATTGCCGGCGATATTGAAAATCCGTCTAAAAATATTCCCCGTGCCTTGTTTACCGGAACTTTAATTGTTACCATAATTTATATTTTGGCAAACGTGGCGTATTTAAGTTTATTGCCAATAAAAGGATCCTTGATTCCCGGAATTGACGGTCAAGGCATATCAAACGCATTGAATAGCCGAGTGGGATCTGCTGCCGCTTCTGTAATCATGGGGAAAAATGGCGAATTGCTCATGGCGGCTTTGATAATGGTATCTACGTTTGGTTGCAACAACGGATTGATATTGTCTGGTGCCAGATTTTATAAAGCCATGGCCGATGATGGATTGTTCTTCAAAAAAGCGGCAGTTTTAAATAACAAACAAGTTCCCGCCAATGCACTTTGGATTCAAGGTGTATGGGCATCGGTTTTGTGTCTTTCTGGCTCGTACAACCAACTGTTAGACTATTGCATTTTTGCTGCCCTAATTTTTTACATTATTACTGCAGCTTCTTTATTTGTTTTGCGCAAGCGAGAACCCAATGCAGATAGACCTTACAAGGTGATTGGTTATCCATTTGTGCCTGCTATTTTTATTGGAATTGCTATTTTTGTCGGCGTAGATATTTTTTGGTTTAAAACAATTACCGCTTCCATAGGATTGGGAATTGTTGCATTGGGAATTCCTGTTTTTTATTTTATAGAAAAAAACAAAACCACTTAATTTAATTATGCCAAAAGAAACACTCGTAATTTATTACAACCCTCGATGTGAAAAGTGCCGAACTGCAAAAAGCACCTTGGAAAGCAATGGAGAAACTTGCACAATTGTCGAATATTTACAAACCCCACCCACTAAAAAAGAATTGGTTGTTTTGTTGAAAAAACTGGGTAAAGAACCCATAGATATTATTCGCAAAAAAGAACCTATTTTTAAAGAATATTTTGCGGGTAAAAAATTGTCAAATGACCAATGGATAGAGGCAATAATAAAATATCCAATTTTAATGGAAAGACCCATAGTGGTAAAAGGGAAAAAGGCTTGGATTGCGCGGAGTGAAGCGGTTTTGGGGGAGATAAAATAAATAAGGTATTTTCATAAATACCTCGAGGTTGCTGGCAGGTGACAACAATAAGGCAGAGGCAGCGTTAGGTTGCTTTTTCTCGTAAGAACAACCAAGGGAAAATACCTAGCCAAAATGTGCATTCCCGTGGTCGTGTCCTTTGCCCGACGATAACTAAGGCACGAGATAGAATATTTTTATTCGTCCTAATGCTTTAGCAACCGAATTTTTTTAATTTGTTCCTCGGCATTATTAAATGCTTTTAATGCCTGCTCAGTTGGCGCACAATCTGCCTCTTGTAACATATTTAAAATGACCGAATATTTAGCATACAATTCCGCCGCAAGTTTTTGATTTTCTGAGCCAAGCACATCCATTTTTGAAATAAAATAACACATTGGCATTTGGGAATAACAGATACCAGATATTTTTGCCTGCTTTTGCAAATCTTTACTAGAAGTCTTTACCCTAGGATCCATTTTTACCAGAACACTTTGCGTAAATTCTTGTCCATCTACACTTAATTTAACCATGTATTTTCCAGGCACAACCCATGGCGAATTGGCATTGGGTGCTGTGTTTTTATAAATTGCTGCAATGGTATAAGAGGGCGGTTCATTAAAAGGCTGGTAATGCATGTCCCACAAAAAACGGTGGTTTCCAGGTTCGCCTGAAAGAATATTCTGTGGCCTAATCCAATAAAGTGGAATGTTTAATTTGGGTATTTTATAAAGCGTATCTGAATTGGAATATTTGCGAACCAAATTATTTTTTTCATCACGAATCTCTATTGAAATATTTGTTGCTTTTTTATCAATATAATAATCAATCATGGCACCATCCGGTGGATTTTCTCCTGCCGGTTCTTCCTGCGGTATAGGGGTGTCAGTATTCATGTTCCAACGAACACGAAATGCACTTTGCGGATTAAATAAAATTGTTTTTTGTTGCGAAATATTTGAACTAAATTGACGTAAGGGTGTAATATTGTCCAATATCCAAAAGCTACGACCATGGGTGGCGACAACTATATCATCGTCTTTAATTATTAAATCGCGAATGGATGTGGCAGGCATATTTAACCTTAAACTTTGCCAATTTTCGCCATCATCAAAAGAAACAAAAACAGCCCTCTCACTACCTGCGAATAGCAAGCCTTTTATTCGCGAATCTTCACGCACCACATTGATAGGATCATTGGGTAATCCATTCACAATTTCCTTCCAGGTTTTGCCACCGTCATGCGTTCTAAAAATATGCGGACGCATGTCATCACAGCGAATTTTATTCACCGCAGCATAACAAGTATTTGCATCAAAATGACCAGCATCCATTAACGAAATTTTGTCCCAAGCATGAATTTCCGGGGGTGTAATATTCGTCCATGTTTTGCCCCCATTGCGTGTTACATGCATCAATCCATCATCGGTGCCGCAATAAATGGTATGAATATCTTTGTAAGAAGGAGCTAAAGTATAAATGACGCCACGCCTTTCCATTTTGCGCATTTCAGGGCTGCTGTAGATCCCAACACCTTTTGGAATATCATAGGTATCGCGTGTTAAATCTGGACTGATAATTTCCCATTTTTGCCCCCCGTTTTTGGTTTTAAAAATTACATTGCCTGCATAGTACAATGTTTTATTGTCCATGGGATTAAACAATACTGGTGCAGTTCTTATAAACCTATATTTACCGGTGGCTATTGACTCAGGCGAAATATTTTGGGTTTGCCCGGTACGTTTGTCGTACCTCGATATTTTGCCCCCATAAATAATATTTGGATCTAAGGGATCGGCACAAACATAACCGTATTCTTGGGCACCGACTGGATGCCATTCCCTAAAGGTAATTGCACCCTCATTTCCGCGCGATGAAATGCCCACGGAACCGCTTTCTTGCTGACAGCTATAAACATTATAAGGAAAAGCATTGTCGGCACTTACATGGTAAAATTGCGCTGTAGGTTGGTTGTACCATGATGAAAAAGTTTCACCCCCATTCACGGTAATTATAGCCCCTTGATCACTTGCTATTAAAATAATATTGGTATAGTTCGGATCAATCCAAATGCGGTGGTAATCATCGCCACCAGGTGCGCCGCGAAAGGCATTCCAGGTTTTGCCGCCATCCATGGATTTCCAAGTTACCACATTGGCATCATAAACAATATCTGCATTTTTAGGATCCACTTTCAATTCGGCAAAATCGCTTCCTCGCCCCCACAATCTTTCATCGGTTTGAATGCGGGTCCAACTTTCACCAGCATCCTCGCTGCGGTAAATTCCACCTTCTTTTCCCGCATCCACACAAGCATACATCCGCTTCGAATCTGAGGGTGCGAGGCAAAATCCTATTCTACCCAAACCTTGCTCTGTGGTTGGCAATCCATTCGTTAATTTCCTCCAGGTAGTGCCGCCATCGGTGCTTTTAAACAGGCCACTTTCTTTGCCATACCACATGCCGTTTTCCCAGGGCGCAAGTCGTCCGGCCCACATATCGGCATATACAATTTGGGCATTATTTGGGTCAATGGCAACCTGGATGGCACCCGTGTTCTCGTCGATATAGTGTACTTTTTCCCATGTTTTTCCTCCATCCAATGTTCTATAAATGCCCCTTTGCGCATTGGGTCCATAAGGTTTGCCTAAGGCAGCCACAAAAACACGATTTTCATTCATAGGATCAATGGCCAATCCGCCAATTTGTTGCACAGAATCTAGCCCCAAATGCTTCCAGGTTTTGCCTGCATCTATGGATTTGTACATGCCGTTACCTACGGACAGATCCGGCCTTTGCAAACCTTCACCACTGCCCACATAAACCACATTGGGATTACTGGGCGCAACAACCACATCGCCTATAGAACCGGTAGGTTGATCGTCGAAAATAGGTGTCCAAACGCGGCCATAATCCGTTGTTTTCCATACGCCACCGTTGTTTACCCCCATGTAAAATGTGCCTGGAATTTGTGGCACGCCAACAGCACCGACAGTTCTTCCACCGCGGTGGGGACCTATGTTTCGCCAATGGAGGGCGTCGAAATAATTGAAAGTTAGGGATTGGGCGGAAAGCCCGATCAATTGGATTGCAAATAAAAAGAAAGTATAAATGTGTTTCATGAGAGCAAAAAACAATTATAGCTAACTTTTTAAGAATTATGAAAACAATTTCTCAATTCAATTTTATCTAAATAAAATTCATTACCAGAATACAATACAGTTAATGAGTCCAACCATGCTAAAAAAGAAAATCTAGACAAATTAGATATTCAATTAGAATAACATAACTCATCCGTATAAACTCATTCTTTACGGAACGTTAGTACTACAAATACCCGCGTTAACTTATTTGATATTGCGTATATTTTCAAGATCGTTTACTTTTTTTAATACTGTTTTGAATATAATTAAAAATATTCCACTAAAAACAAATATGCCCCCTGCAGCCATCAACGCGACGTTTTGATTTGAATTAGATACCAACAATATTACTATTGCACCCATAGATATTACAAAGGCTATAATAAGCCTGGCCACAATTAATCGCCAGCTAATATATTTTTGCTTAAGCATGAATAACTGAAAACAAAATATAATCTCGGACATTCCATAATATAATAGAAAATAAATAGTGACATCGAAAAACTTTTTTACATCGGTTGCAAAAAACAGAATAACAAGGCCATAAATTAGCATTCCAACTCCATGAAGTGCATGATAATGAAGTGGAATCTCCAGATCTTTGCTTTTATATGCTGTTAGAAATGCAAAAACAGCGCTTGCTATAATAGTAGATGCGACAGTGTATTGAAGCTCGCGAATGGGATAATAGGCAAGCGAAATCAATATCACGCCGGTTAAAATAATTAAAATGGAGTAAATTGTTAAAGATTGGTATTTGTTCATATTTTCTATAGTTTTATTGTTTGATACCTTTTAAATTTATTAAGCATATAAAATATTATCTATTTTTCTGCCTTTGCTTCTTTTTGTTAAAATACCCTTTTAAAAGAAAATTATGTTTGGCAGCTTCCATATTTTCGTTCAATCCCCTAGAACTATTTTTTAGGTTTATCATGGTTTGGCTCATATTTTCGGCAATACCAGAGTCTTGAATTAATCGGCCAAGCGTTCCGTTGCCGTTGTTTATTTTTTGCATTATCTCCGAAAGGTCATCCGTTATTAGTTCAGCATTTTTGGCGCTTATTGTTAAACTCGCAATAATTGCATCGGTTTCAAGAGGTTCATTGGACTCTAAAGCTTGCCCGTCTTTTACGCCAGGGGAATCAAAGCTTCCTTGTGCGATAACCAACAGTCGGTCGCCAATAATTCCTTCTGAACCTATACCCACTTCACAGTCGGTTTTAATAAACTGTTTAATTTCTTTTTTAATAAGCATATCAACCAACACAGTTGAATCATTAATCAAGCGGATATTGTCTACAGTGCCAACATTAATGCCAGCAAAACGCACTTTGCTACCTACGAGTAATCCGCTTATATTGTAAAATTTTGTTGTGAGTTTAAATACCGGGTTAAACAAATTTTTTTGTTTACCGATAATAAATATACCGAGCACAAAAAGTGCTAAACCGCAAGCGACAAAGATGCCCAAGCGAACTTTGAATTTAGTCGAATTTGTATCTATATTAACATTCATTTGGTTCTATTTAAAAAAAGATTTAATTAACGGGTTTGTTGAATTTTCAAAATCTTCTAATTTGCCTTCTTTATATACTTCCCCATCATTGAGCATAATTAACCGATCCGCCGTTGCGCGGGCACATTCAATGTCGTGTGTAATAATTATGGATGATGTTTTGTATTTCTTTTGAATTTGATTGATGAGTAAACTTATTTCGTCAGAAGTAACGGGATCGAGACCAGTTGTTGGCTCATCATACAACATGATAAGCGGATCCACAATAATGGTTCGTGCCAAACTTATTCGTTTGCGCATTCCGCCAGACAATTGGGATGGCATTTTATCCAATGCATCGGCGAGGCCGACATTTTCTAATGACTCCAAAACCTTCTCTTGCACTTGCTTATCAGTAAAATCTTTTCGGACCCTTCGCAAGGGAAATTCTAGGTTTTGTTTAACCGTCATGGAATCGTAAAGTGCTCCACTTTGAAAAAGGAACCCAATTTGTTTCCGCATATTGCTCAATTCTTCAACATTCAATTCACTTACATTTTTACCAATTACATCTATTGTTCCACCGTCAAAATCTAACAAGCGAACAATACATTTAATTAAAACAGATTTGCCACTGCCAGATTTGCCAAGTACCACAAGATTTTCTTCTTTAAAAAGATTTAATGACAAATTCTTTAATACCTCTTGATTTCCAAAACTTTTGCATAAGCCATTAATTTCAATTACGCAATCGTTTAACTTTACACCAGGTTCTATTTTCTCTTCTTTCACTGCCACCGAACTTGTCATAATAAAATATCTGTTATTTGTACTGCAATCATATCAACAATTATTACCAATAGCGAGGCCATCACCACCGCCGAATTGGCGGCAATACCCACACTTTCAGTTCCTCGCCCGGCATTGTAACCTTTATAACAGCCAACAAATCCTATGACTGCACCGAAAAAGAAGGATTTGATTATTGCCGGAATAAAATCCATAAAATCTACGTGCCTAAAGGCCTGTGAGCCAAACAAAACAAAACTAACATCGCCCTTTATATTTGCGCCAATCCAACTCCCCAAAAGGCCAAGTGCATCGGCATATAAAACCAAAAGGGGTATCATAAGTGTGGCTGCTAACACCCGGGTAACAATTAGAAACCTCATTGGATTGGTAGAAGAAACTTCCATCGCTTCTATTTGTTCGGTTACTTTCATCGAGCCCAATTCGGCACCCATTCCAGAGCCAACTTTTCCAGCGCATATTAATGCAGTGATTACGGGTCCCATTTCCCTAATTACAGAAACAGCAACCATTCCTGGCAACATGGTTACGGCTCCAAATCTTACGAGAACAGGGCGCGATTGAATGGTAATTACCAAGCCCATAATTGTTCCTGTTAAGGTTATTAATGGCAATGTTTTATATCCAATTTGGTAACATTGGTTCAAAAATTCTTTGAATTCGAAATTGCGCGAAAAGGTAGCTTTAACAACACGCACAATAAATAAATAAACATCGGCAAGGTTAGTTAAATAACCATGCGTATCTGCGCTTTTTCCTATGGCTTTTTGGCCTATGCGCATGGAATGCTTTTTTGCAAACCTTTTTATTTCGAAGGTAGAATTCAATTTTAGCTTCATGCGTTCTAGGTATTATTTAACAAGCCTACAAAATTATATAAAATAAAAAAGCACCGTGTGTCAAATCCAGTTACACACGGTGCTTTAAATAAACAATTTCTCAGAGATTCTCAAGTATTTTGTGAAACTCTTCTTTGCTTTTACCGAGTTTAACTTGAAGCTTACCCATCATCTCGTCTTTCTTACCTTCTGCAAACAGAAGGTCGTCGTCCGTTAATGTTGCATACTTTTGCTTAAGCTTGCCCTTTAATTCTTCCCAGTTTCCTTTTAATTCAGTAGTGTTCATTTTTTTTTATTTAAATTGTTCGATTACAAATTTGACCCTTTTAAATCCCAGATATATTACAAATTTCTATGCAATTGTTGTAAGATTTACATATTTGAAAAAGTCAATTACTTTTTTTTTTGCGAGTAGCCTTCGCGCGTTCAGGCTTTTCTTTCACTGCATTTTCCGACGGGAGAGCCTGTCCATAATAATAATCCGAATATACTTTGGTAAACTCAGCTCCAAAGAATACGATCATAGACGAATAGGATGTCCACAAAAGAATAAGAATAATAGACCCCGCAGCGCCGTATCCAGAACCAGGAGAAGCCTTGCCAAAATACAAACCCAATGCAGACTTACCCAACACAAATAACAAAGCGGTAACCAATGCCCCAATCCAAACAGAACGCCATTTAATTTTAGCATCGGGCAATATTTTAAACATCATGGCAAATAAAACCGCAATAATTGCCAATGAAAAAACAGAATTCAGTATTTTAAAAAAAATCAATAAATTTTCGGACCAATGCTCCAATACCCAATTGTCAATTGCGGACAATAATGACGAAAGTACCAAAGATATAAGCAATAAAAAAGCAATTGAAATAATTAAACCAAAAGAAAAAAGTCGGCTTTTAAGAAATGCTTTTATACCCGATTTTGCCGGAGTGGCCTTTACCTCCCAGATTGTATCTAATGATTTTTGAAGCTGAACAAACACCCCGGTAGCGCCAATGAGTATAATAGCAATACCTATTACAGTTGCCCATAAAGAATCCTTACTTTTGCTCGCCATGAGCACAATATCTTGAATCTGATCGGCTGTTTCATTGCCCATTGCCCCAGCTATTTGATGATGCAGTTTTCCACTTACAGCATCAGAGCCGAATACATATCCAGATAAGGTTACTACAACGACCAATAAACCTGGTAAGGAAAAAATAGCATTGTAGGCAATAATTGCGCTTTCTCTAAAAGGGTCGCGGTTATACCATTGAATAAATGCGCACTTTAACAACCAAGCAATTCTAAAAATACTTTTTTTCATTCAAAGCCCTATTTTAGTTCAAAACCGTTCTTAGCCTCTTCCCTTTCGAAACTTTAAATACTTTTTTCTGGGAGATTCAGAATTGAACAAACTCAGTTGTTCATAGGCATTTAATAAAGATTCTGGAATATCAGTTTTATAATTAATTCTGAAAAAAGAAAATCCATTAAACGGAATTGTGTTTTCGTTTGCATATAATTTTACCTGCTTTTCAGTATGTGTATCTTTAAAATATTGCATAAAAATGCGTTCTCTTTCTATAATTAACTTTTCGTAAAGTGCGTTCACAGCGGTTGCCCCAACCATTCTCATACACTTTTCCTGCGTAGTATAAACTAGTACTTTCCCCGAATAATTATCCAAGTACTTAGTAAAGGATGGATCTTTTATATACATTCTTTCTATGTCCACTGAATCCCCCCTGCTCATTGTATTTACATTTCTGTTGGCTTTATTAAAATAATATTTTTTCTTGGCTTCAAAAAACAATATGTATTCTTTCTCTTTTTCGGAATAGGTGATAGGGTGAACTGAAATAACCGCTTCGGGATTGGCCTCTAGAAACTTAGATATTCTATGCATAAAAACATCCTGTTTGTTCAGAAGCTCAGTTTGTCTCATACCCCAGTTTAAAGAGAGCAGTTTTTCAATTTCATTTTCAGTATGCTTTACATCTATTCTATACGGTGTTGTTGGTGGTTTAATCAAAATATTTTTTACCAAATCGAAAATAGCATCTTTAAAATGAAATTTTGGATTTTTCAAATCCCCTGTTATCGGAATTTCATAGTCCACTACATTGCCTGTTTCACGAATAAAGGTCATAATTAGTGGCAAGGGAATCCAAGGAGAATGTCTTTTTTTTATTCTTTTTGTAACCCTTGGGTCCACAAAAACAAAATGATTTATGCTATTAATTATATCCTTCCGCACTGTCCAGTTTCCATTTAATGCCACTACTCCCCGATTTAAAGGAAATGAGGTGTATGTAATAAGATAGGGATTAAATGCAGCGGCGGGTATTTTATTCAAATTGTAAGCGAAGTTAAAATCTGTATTGTCCTTTGGATTCATACTTGCCGATACCTGCAACTGACCAAACGGTTTTATACCACTATTGAGAAAAACAGATACCCATCTTGTGGAATTATAAACCGAATCTGCTTTTAAATTTAAAGGAAAAAGTTGCGCAGAAAATTTTTCGTTTGTTGAATAGTCGTTGAATTTTACATCTCCGTTTGCTACAGCCAAGTGGTTAATTCTGTATTGACTGTTTAAAACATTCCTAAAAATATCTTTAATGTAATTTCCAATTTCAATGATAAGGTTAAATTTTTCAGGGTTGGCCTGTACGCCCTTTATGGTGGCGTCAATGTTACCAAACATATACTGTAGATTGTCTAAATAATCGTATTTCTCATATTTAAAATACGGCTGAAGGAGAAATATGGTATCGAAAGAATATCTATTTCTTTTAGGGTCAAGTTCAGTAATTCCAATGGAGAGTTTTTTAAAAGATCCAAAATCTTCAAAAGTTGTTTTTCCAAAGTGAAAATCGTTCAATGCCACCTTTCCTTTTAAATTAATATTACGGTTATCATTTAAGTTACCTATTGCCTTCAAATCTGCATCCATATTGGCTCTAAATCTTCCATAGTTCGCAATATCAAGCATGTATTGCTCAATAATATTCAAATCCAATTTATTTACCAATAATGAAAGTCGGTAATTCAAGTTACCAAGGTTGATGTTGAATTTGCCCTTTACATCCCCACCACCAGTGCTAGGCATAAAAGAAAAACTCCCATCGGTGGAATCTATATTCCAATACTTTCCTTTAGACTTAAAATTTACTTTTTTAATGGAATAGTTTATGGGTGTAACCTCTTCAATATATTTAAATTCTCCATCCTTCATTTCCACTTCAAGAATATTAAAGTGAACAGGTATTTTGGATGTATCGGGTTTATCTGTGCTTGAAAATTTGTCAATTAAGTCCGAGAAATTAAAATGTTTTTTATTCTGAACCACAATTCCCTTCGGCTTATCTAGAGTAAGTGAACTTATTTCGTAGGTTTTATTAAGTAGCTTCGCCATTGCAAAATTGGCACTTAATCCGCTTACTGAAAAGAAAACAGTGTCTCTGTTTTTTTCATATATTTTAAGATCATTAAAATGAATATATCCTGTAAATGGATTTACATATAGCCAGTCCATTTTTATTTCTCTACCTGTGTATTTTACATCGTATTTTTCAATTAAATACTTGGTTATAGGTGAAATCAGAAGAATTACCAACCCAACAAATGCAACGATTACAAGCGTGGTTATAAATATTGTTTTTTTCCACTTTTTTCCCAGATTCTTTACTTTTACTAATATTTTATTCATGTTTTAGGGCAGTAGTTTTTTATACCACAAGGTTTTTATTTGTTCGGTAATAGGAAAACCTGCAGAAAATCTAATCTACAATATTTGCAAAAAACTACATTTCAAAACTAATAGCAAGGCTTTGGTTGAATCTTATATTTATCATCGAAAATGTTATATAATTCACAGTTTTTGAACCCAAACCTACCTTTTATGAAATTGGGCCAATATATGTTGCTATACCTCTTTCCAACGGATCAATCTATTATTGTAAATGAAGGCACTTTTTTGTTTGACATATTTCAAAGATTTAAAAAAACTGCTGCTGCACCATTTGAAGACATGATTAACGGTTTTACAGGAGAATTGGATGAAATAAAAATATTTCAAACCAAATTGGATTCAAATCAGGTAAAAGCTTAGTTTATCCAAATCCTTGCACCGATTTAACTACGGTTACTGGATCCTCCTCTATTTCAGAAATTAAAGTTACCGATATGCAAGGAAAAACATCAAGAATTGAATATTTCCAAATTACATGTAGGAAATTACATTATGTATATTCAGCGATTAAATGCTGTAGAAGTAAATAAAATTAAAAAGATTTAATACCCAGTTTTGCTACAAATAAATGTCGGAAATGCGGTGGAATATATTTCTTTAGAAAATAAAACCAAATTTTAAAATGGTTTGTTTAAATTCCATTGAAGCTTTTATTTCGGTAGTTGCAACACTTCCGGTAAAGCCTGCCTTTTTTTCAAAGACTCCCTTATCGGTATAGTTTGAAAATCCTAAGCCAATAAATATACTTTCATATTTCAGTTCAAAACCCAAAGATTTTATCATTGCAAAAGATCCCATTTTTCTGGTAATGGTTTGAGTGTAGTTAGGAACAGAGCCTGTATAACTAATATTGCCACCGCCATTGCCACTTGCAAAAAAATCATAAAATACCGAAAAACGAAAATCAGAATTCGAAAATGGCTTCAATGAAAGTGCTGGTCCTGCGCCAACTCCAAATTTTTGAAAACTTTTATATTTATAATCTTTTGACGACAAGGCATAAGGCTGAAAACCGCCTACTGCCTCCATATGCAAACCAAAATCAATAAATTCTGGTAACTTTTGGTTAAAATTAACAAATCCTATGAGGCCACTAAAACCAAACTCATATCCAGTTCCTGCACCTAAACCTGAATTGCCGGTAAAAGCTTTTTCAAAAGATTGATTCGGTGAAGGCGCTTGTGCTAACATACCTTTGGGCAGCATTAATCCACTAAAAAAGTTTCCATAACTACAATCTGGCTTTACAAGCGCATCCTCTCCTGGATAAATTAGAATGGAATATGTCTCTGTTCCATTTTTTTTGGTTTCTTGATTTAAAAAAACTTTTGTTGATTCCTTTACAAACATTTCTGCCTTAAACTTCTTTTTCTCAATAATAGATTCAACTTCCCCTTTAGATAAACTAAAACCTAATTTTTGCAAACTGCTAAAGGCGTCTAAATAAAATTGACGATTTTTAAAGTTAAACTGTAAAACTCTAGGCGCCAATTCATAACTAATAGTCCCTTCATTGAACTTGCTCGAAAATTCGAATCGGCCATCTTTCGTTTGCACATAAATGTAATCCTTTGCTATCAACGCTTTTTCCAAATTACTTGGATTCTTGCTCGAAATGGCAATTAATTCGGATACGTTTTTAAAATTTTTTGCCATTAAATTTAAGGTTAAGCCGCATATAAATGCGAATAAAAGACCAAACTTTAAATTTGATTTGATATTGGTTGGCGCTTTCTTCGCGCACAAATAGCTAGAGTTCATAGTCCTATTTTGAAAAAACATGGTCAAAGGTATGAAAAAATCGAGAAAAGGCAGATTTTTCCACAAAACTTAGTGAAGATTAAGGATTACCAAACTCTGTTCTAGGCAATATATATCATTTAGTTAAACTCAAGCTTTACGCTGGGTTTGTCAAAATCAAATCTGCGGTTATTGATGGCTGCAATTTTGCGCAAAGGTTCCAACATCTTGCCAAATTGATCTAAATAAAGACTTTGTGCGCCGTCGCTAAGGGCCTCTTCTGGCTGATTGTGCACTTCTATTATTAGACCATCTGCCCCTGCGGCTATAGCGGCTTTGCTCATAGGTTCTATCAAATCGCGCACCCCTGTAGCTTGGCTTGGGTCGGCAATCACCGGCAAATGACTCAGTTGTTTTACCAAGGCAATTGCACTTAAATCCAAAGTATTTCGTGTAGCTTGTTCAAAAGTACGAATTCCACGTTCGCATAAAATTACCTTTTGGTTGCCACCAGAAAGAATATATTCCGCCGCTAAGAGCCACTCTTCTATGGTGCTGCTCATACCGCGTTTAAGTAATACGGGCTTGTCTATTTTTCCTAAGGCTCTTAATAGTGGATAATTTTGCATGTTTCGAGTACCTACTTGCAAAATATCAGCATATTCACAAAGCTCATCTAGCTTATCCTGGCTCATTATCTCCGTAACCACAGACATGCCGTATTTATCGGCAGCATGACGCATTAACACTAGTCCTTCGGTTTTAAGGCCCTGAAATGAATACGGACTCGTCCTCGGTTTATAAGCGCCACCACGCAAAAAACGAACACCCAATTTACTCAAATATTCACTGATAATTTGAATCTGCTCTTCGCTTTCAATGGCACAAGGACCTGCGATCATAAGCAGGTCTTTACCGATTTGTATTCCATTTACCTCTATAATGGTATCTTCCGATTTCCATTCGCGGCTGACTAACTGGTATGGTTTTCTTGTTTCCATATTTGTTCCAACAAATGTACGTTAATTTATTCGGGTATAGGTAATTTTTAGTTTTGTTTTTGAATTTCCGAAATCTGCCAAAGCCCTAGCTGCCAAAACAGGCGCCGCTGTTGGGACTGCCAAAAAAAGACCATAATTTCCATCTGTATTGCGGTTGAATTTTTGGTTTAAAATTTCTTGCACATAGCGGGTTATTATAAAAGTATATGTGCCCTCTGTTTCATTATAAATACCGCCAAAAGTAGAATATGCCGCATCGGGTAGCAAATTGTTAATTTTACTTGCATTGTTCTTGGGTCTAAACAAATTTAACCGAGGCGGTGCAGCAAAATCAGCCGTAAAAGCACCCTTATCTATAGCTAGTGTTAATTCAGCCTTGTTAATGGCAACGTTGTTTGGATTTCCATTGAGGGTATTTAACAGGTTTGGAAAATGGATATAGGTTTTAACCCCTTGCAGGGATTGCACATAGGTTTTGTTAAAAGTTGCACTTGGTTGTAAAAGTTGTGTTTGAACTTCAGAGGGAAAAGGTCCAGTTCTGCCGGTAGTAACGGTTCTGGTTTTATCCGCAAATGAAAAAAGGAATGTTTCCGTATCTCGGTAATAGAGCAAAATTTTAGCCATATAACCTGTACTTAGTTGATTGTGAAAATCATAAACCCCAATTCCGCCTTTGCCATTAGACAAATCCTGATCTTGCGGTATTATGGCAATCCCTTTAAGTGATGTTGCCAAACCAGTATTGCTTTGGTAGGCTTCTTTTGGCATTTGCATTAGGTACTTTGCCATGGATGCAGACAATTTAATTTTAACACCAGGATGCAACTCCAATTTGGTTTTTTTATACCCAATGCTGTCGAATTTTGTACTGAATAAACTTCCCATCCAAGGGGTTTCTGTGGATAAATCTAACGCTGGATTGAAGTTTTGGTAATACGATTTTGTAGCATCTATGGTTTCGCCCAAAAAACGGACAGTCAATTTTTGATTTGATATTTTGTCCCCATAAAAATTTAAACCATCAATGATTGGAAAATAAAGGATTGCAGAGTCTGGTGTTAGCGTATTTGGAAAGTCGGTTATGGGCTCTTGCAAGGAAATTGCTGCAAAAATACAGGCTGCAGTTTTCCCTAGAAGAGGATCGGACATGGCGCCTAGCATTGCATAAGGCAAACCAGACCCCAGAACGGAATCATCTTTAATAGTCACAGCCTCTAATTTCAAGGTGTCATTGGTAAACAACTGTAGTTGAGAGCCATTACCCTGGCCGTCGATTACAATATTGCCTTCCTGCTTTTTACAAGAAAAAAAAGCTCCTGTAATTAGCAGGAGCATATAAAATCTAAATTTCACGGTTCAAATTAAATGCTTTCAGTTAGTCTGAGACAACAATTGCTCATAAAAAGTTACATATTGCTCTTCAAAACCTTCATCTGAATGTCTCATGACAGGTTTTTCTGCCATTTGCGAGGCAAAAGCCGCGTGTACTTCTTCGCTATTGGTTACCAATGCATCAGAATGCGCAACAGCACCCATATGCAGGCTTGAAACATCTCCACTTACGAAGGATTCCATTTGTTTGTCACCAATTTCATTAAGACTGGCCTTGCGGGCAAAATCGACCCCTAAATTTTCTTTGCAATCTTCATTGTACACGCTGTAAATCACTTTTGCATTGCGAAAAACGGGTTCGTCTTTGTAAATGGTTTTCAAATAAAGCGGCACTAAGCTTGTCATCCAGCCTTGGCAATGAATGATGTCTGGCGCCCAGCCGAGCTTTTTTACAGTTTCCATTACTCCTTTGCAAAAGAAAATGGTTCTTTCGTCGTTGTCGTCAAAGAATTTGCCATTGTCGTCGTTGTAAATGTTTTTTCTGTGAAAATAATCTTCATTGTCTAGAAAATACACTTGCATTTTTGATTGGGGAATAGAAGCTACTTTAATAACCAAAGGGTTATCATTGTCATCAATGGAAATGTTGATTCCTGAAAGTCTTACAACTTCGTGCAGGCGATTTCGACGTTCATTGATAACTCCAAAGCGGGGAACTAGCACCCGGATTTCATTGTCTCGATCTTGCAAAGCTTGCGGTAAACTGCGAGCAATGTTCGCTAAAGGAGATTCATCAAGAAAAGGGGACATTTCGGAACTTACAAACAATACTCTTTTTTTAGAACTTTCCATATTTTTAGGGAGGGTGATTATTAGAATTACAAAATTAACGAAAAAAAATCGAATTTTCAAAAGAATAATCTCTTTAACCCCTTTATTTGCAGGCAATTTAGCACTTGCAATATTGAAGATTTTTCATTATAGAAGGACACTCACAACTCATTTGGCAAATAAAGATGGTTCTATTGGCTTTGTGCCAACCATGGGCGCATTGCATAGCGGACACATAGAACTGGTAAAGGCCTCCATAAAAAAGTGTGACACCACTGTTGTTTCTATTTTTGTTAATCCCAAACAATTTAACAACCCTGTGGATTTGCTGAAATACCCAAAAACGAGAGAAGAAGATTTAAAAAAACTTTTTGCAGCAGGGGCAGATATTGTGTTTTTACCCCTGGTTGAAGAGGTTTATTCAAGTGAAAATATACCAGAAACGCACATAACGCCACTTAATTTGGTATTTGAAGGCGAAAAAAGACCAGGACATTTTAAAGGGGTTACCGATGTTTTATACCTTTTGTTTGAAATAGTGCAGCCCAATCATGTTTTTTTTGGGTTGAAAGATTTGCAACAATGCCTAGTGGTTGAAAGACTCATTGCCCAACATTTTCCGGATATCTGGCAACACAATGCGGCGACAGCCAGAGAAAGCAGCGGCTTGGCCATGAGTTCTAGAAATACCCGGCTAAGCCAACATGGGAAAAACACCGCTTCTTGTATATATAAGGAGTTGGTTAAACTTAATAACCCAGATTTAAACTTTACTGCAGATGCTGCCCTTTCTATTGCCAATTTGTTAGCTTTAGGTATTCAAACAGAATATTTGAATTTGGTGGATTTGCCGAATCTGGTTAAAAACGACAGTATCAATATCAAGTTAAAGCAAGCCATTGTATATGCAGGTTTCTTAGAAGGAGTGCGCTTGATTGACAATTTGTTAATCTAATTTTTTTATTTCTAATGCAACTATTTTGTTAACTGACAGACAAATAGGTACTATTGCATCGATTCTTAACATGTCCTCTTTCACCTATATTCAGTGTTTATTATTACCACACATATGCTTGCCCTAGGCAATCTGTCGCATTTTACTAGAGACCTTCATGAAATTATCCATATTACTGCTAACTATTTCATTTGCCGTTTATTCTCACAAATCAGTATCACAACAAGTTACTTATGGAGAGAGTTTTGAACAACTAACCTTCTTGCCTTCTGGCTGGGCGCAAGTTGGCGCCAGTATATCTAGGTGGTCACGTCAATCATCTAGCACCTTCCCTACAATTAGCCTAGGTTACTCTGGAATAGGTTTTGCAAGATTTCAGGCCAGGGGAGTTGCATCAGGCACCATCCAAACCATAGCACTGCCAGTAACAGATTATAGGCAAAGGGGCATCAACACACCCTCTGTTACATTTTACATGTATAGAGACAGTCTCAACAAAGCTGGTGACAGCATAGGTGTTTATGTAAATACAAGTTTATCTCTAACGGGTGCAACACATTTGGGGACTATTGCAAGGTATTCTAGAATGAATTTACCCGACACACAAATTGTAAATGGTTGGTATAAATACGGGTTTTCAATACCAGCATCATTCAATGGAGCCACAAACTTTATAATGTTTAAAGGAATTGGGCGTGCGGGCAACAATATTTATTTGGATAGTATTTGGACTGACGCATATCCATTGATGTGCAGTGGCAAGCCTACAGGAAGCACAATTTCATCGAATCCAGACCCAATTTGTGGCGGCAGCGGCAATGCAAACCTAACTTTAAGCGGGGGGCAACTTGGTTATACTGGAGCTTCTATCGCATGGCAATGGTCGAATATTATTTCTGGTCCTTGGACAAGTTTTGGCGGAACTACAGCAACCCAAAACACCGGTAATTTAACCATTTCCAGATTTTACCGTTGCATCCTGTATTGCAACAACTCAGGATTGAAAGACACCACCCCTGCATATCTGATGAAAGTAATTTCAACGCCTAAACCAACCATTGTTGTTGCCCCAAATCCGGCAACCTATTGCAGCAGCAGCAGTCCATTACTTTTGGTGGCATCAGGTGCAAAAAATTATAGCTGGAGCCCGACAACCTTTCTTTCTGACGCTAAAATGGATTCTGTTTATACCAATCCAACGAACAGCGCTGTTTATACAGTTACTGGCACCGATACACAAGGTTGTATTGGCATGGCCAATGTGCAAGTCACAGTAAGAACTTCTCCAACCGTCAGCATAACCTCAAGAGACAGCAATATATGCATTGGAGATAGCCTAAAACTTACGGCCACAGGCGCAGGAATAACAGCGTATTTATGGGCGCCACAGGTGTCGGTAGCAGGTTCAATCACAGTAAAACCTACCACAACAACTACTTTTATCGTAGCGGTTAAAAACAACTTCAATTGCAGCAGTACCGACAAAAAAACAATCTATGTGAAACAAAAACCCATAGCAAACTTTGGATATAAAGCAAACGGCAATGTTTATACTTTCTTAGACAGTTCATCGGATGCAAGCACTTGGCATTGGCAATTTGGAGATGGCAATGAAAGCTACAAATCAAATCCGATTTACACTTTTAGTGGGGATACAATGTTTCGTGTAACCTTGATCATTTCAGACCCACCCTGCGCCGATGATACATTTTCAACTTTAATACAAGGCAACCCTGCTTTGACAAAATATGCATTGCGCCATTCACTAATAGCTCAGCCAAACCCTGTTATAAGTAAGGTTTCGGTTTCACACAATGGCAAAGCGCTAATTGGACAGATTAAAATTACAGATGCTACAGGCAGAGAGATGCTGAATTACCGAAGCGCGAACAATGGCGATTGCACCCTTATGGATTTGTCCAATTTTGCCAAAGGCATTTATACTTTGCAAATTCTGGAATTGAGTGGTATAAAAAGTATACGTGTGGTAAAGCTTTAATTAGGCTTAATCCAATTTATGGATAAAAAACGTTCCAAAAGGCAAAAAGCCCAAAATAAAAGCTTTGGTACATTTCCAAAAACTCCATTTTACTTGAACCAACATTTGATACAACATTGCACAAAATGCAATGAATAAAACGCCGTGCACCATGCCCGCTAGGGATACTGCCAAAGGCAACTTAAAAAAATGTTTTAATGGCATTGCTACTCCCAGCAACAACAAAAACGAAATACCCTCCAAATGGGCAACCAATAAAAAGTTCTTATAAATGTTTTGTTCCTTCTCGGTCATGCTTCAAAATTACAATTTTCTGAGAATTTTTGTTAAAAATTGATTGGTGTCAAAAACAATGGAGACATAGCTTCCTTAAATTTGCAAGCACTTGAGGCAAACGTCTGCATTTATATTGCTAGTTATTTTTATGTTTAATTCTGCGGTAAAAATATCCTTTACCACGTGGTTCTACGCAAATCAAGAAAAAATTTCCGCTACATATTGTATCAATAAAGACAAGATTGAAATCAAATGTAAAGGTTGTTGCCATTTGGTTTCCACACTTTCAAAAATGGACAACGGCAAAACGGAGCCCGCACCCAACATTCCAAACAACACATTGAACGATGAGCATACCAATTGGTTTTGTGCAGATCATTCAATTCAATTTGACACACCCTTTTCAGAAATCGAATCTTATGGTGCGTTTTATCTTGGAAAATTAAGCAGCAGCAATAGTCAGGAGAATCATCCGCCACCCGAAGTTTAATTGGTATTCGACCGAATTACGTTCACAATTAAACTAAAAAACAATGAAAAAACATATCCTTTTGGGCATGGCTATGGCCGTGCTTATAAAAACGACAAATGCTTGTGGCATCTGCGGTTGCCCGTCGGCAGGAACCTATTTGGGTGTATTGCCCCAATATCAAAAGCACTTTATTGGTCTCAGATACAACTACCGCAGTTTTGAAACCACCCACCCAGCATCGATTATCCCCGGATTATCTGGTAGAAAAAGTACCGAAATTTTCCAAGGACTAGAATTAATTGGGAGGTATGTACCGAGCAAAAGATGGCAAATTATAGGCATCTTACCCGCACAACAAATGCAACAAACAATAGGAACTGAAACAACGGTCAATGTGGGAATAGGAGATGCAACTGTCATTGGTTATTATTCGGTTTTACCCGGTAAACCCAAAAAGGAAAAGGGAATGATTCAGCTTCTGCAATTGGGAACCGGCATTAAATTGCCCACAGGAAAAAACGAATGGGCCGATGAAAACAGCGATTACAATCCGGCGTTTCAGCAAGGCAGTGGCAGTTTTGACGGCATTTTATCTGCAATTTACACCCTGCGCAAAAACAATTTCGGCTTGTTAACCGATGCAAGTTTTCAATGGAATGGAAAGAATAAATTTAGCTACCAATTTGGCAATAAATTATCTGGCAGCAGTAGGGTGTTTTATACCTTCAAAAAGAATGATAACACCTGGATGTTTCATACCGGAATTTACGCAGAAAATTCAATGGCAGATTACTTAAATAACAAGTTTCAACACAATACCGGTGGATCCATAATTATGCCAATGGCCGGAATTGATTTCTACAGCCGTAGAATTTCTATAGGAATAAATTATCGCACACCCTCTGCCCAAAATTTATCTGGAGGGTATGTAAAAAGCAAGGCAAGACTGCTTTTCAGTGTCTCATATATAATAAACACATAATAAAAAACCATGAATAAACGAATAAATTTTAACCTATTGGCTTCAATAGCAATATGCACAATTATTTTTTCAAATTGTAAAAAAGAAGAAGAAGACAAAAGTGCGCCTGTGGTGAACATCACATTGCCTGTTTCAACCCAAATGTACAATAGTGGCGATACTGTGAAAATAAAAGGAACTGTTACAGACAATGAAATGCATGAAATGCTTATTGAAATTCGAAACGATGCCAATGATTCAATTTTGTATTCTGAAACACCATCTGTGCATGACTTAAGCAGTTATGTAATCAACACCTTTTGGAAATCGAAAGTTAGCACGCATACAAATGCTACTATTAAAGTGAGTGTTGAAGACCACGCAGGAAACAATGGCACTGTTATAGCAAAAATACATATTATGCCCTAAGCGCAAAATATTCTTTTTTACGGTTTTCTATTTTGTTTCCAATCGGCATATTCTTTTCCGGTCCATTTATTGTTTTTTAAACAGTCCAATAAAAAATATTTATCGTAAACAATGCGTAAGTCCACATTTTTTGCATCTTTAGGCTGAATGGCCAATATTTCAAATTTTCGCTTACTGTGTGGCACAATTGTATCATAGCTCACATAACCATCATTTTTTCCTACTTCATTGCCATTACCATCGGCAAAAGTGAGTATATAGCGTAAATTATATAACCCATAATTGGAATTATTTTCAAGCACTGCGTTGCCAGTACCCACACCAAATTCTTTGTTCCACTTTAACGAAGTGAGTGGTATTTCTTTGTTCAATTGTGCAATCAATTCTTTGGATTTTTCTATCAACAAGTCTCCGGCTTCCATTAATTTTTCAGATGCAAGTTTGTCGTCTTTTATTTCACTTGGAACAAAACAACCCGTGCTTACTGCAAATGCATATAATTCTTGTTCTTTATAATCGTACATTCCTCTACTATTGGAAATAACCATTTGCGGTGGTTCACCAGAAACCAGCAATTCAATATCATGTTCAAATTTTTTGTTTTTAATATTCGTAAATCCATTTTTTATTTTCACCCATGTTCCCTCATTGCTGCTTGAAACAGATAAAATTGTAATTGTATCTGATTTAAAATGCGATGGTAATTTTCTAAAATTTGGGTAAAGCTTATAAATTACAGTTGTATCATTTTTTTTCAGAGCTGAATAGAATTGTTTCACCACTATTTTAGATGCTGCCTCTTGCTTACTGGTGCATGCAAACAACAATGGAGCAACCCATAAAATTCGCAGGATTCTTAAATTTTTCATTTTACAATTTTAGGTAATAATACACAAAATTGATACAAGGTAAATGAAAATTATTGTTCGCTTCTTTATCCTTCATATCTAAATCCTATTTATTGTCTATTTTTTTAGTTACACAGCGTAAATATAGAATATACACCGAGAGTTTTGTCTTACAATAATTCATCTGTTATTATTTTTGTAACACAGCCCAATGACGGCAGAAACATTTAGGGATTATGCAAAACTTTATCCGAGGGCTTCGGTCCTTTGATTTTAAGTAATTACAAAAGCCCAATTGGATTCATAAAAGGCAGATTTTCGGCAGAATGCAAAAGCCATAATTTTTTTTCAAATGTATTTCATTAACTTTGACACACAAACATGGCGACACTAATTCAATACAACGAAAATGAATATGAGATAAAGGAAAATCTTTCATTTGAAGATTGTTTGAATGCCAAGGTTGAAGGAAGAATTGGCTGGATAAACTTGGACGGCACAGAAACAGCGGATTTTTCGTCCTTAATTTCTAAGCTTGAGTTGCACCCGTTGATGGTAGAAGATATGCACAACAGGGCCCAATTGCCCAAATTTGAATCTTTTGAAAACATTGATTTTTTATCCATTCAAATGCTTAAAAACCATGGAATTAGCATGGCAACAGAAACGGAACATTTATCCATTCTAATAGCATCTGACTTCTTAATTACGGTGCAAGAACTGAAAGCAGGTGATGTTTTCGACAATGTTCGGTTAAAAATAAAAAACAATTACAAACGAATCGCAAAAAACGGAATCGATTATCTATTTCTTTCTTTGGTAGATGCCATTGTAGATGCATATTTGATAGCCATGTACCAAATGAGGCAGCCCATGGAGGATATGGAAATGCTCATGGTAAAGCGGCCGGGGCTGAATTACATGTCACGTATAATTTCTTTTAAAACTGAATTGAGCAGTTTACGAAAATTCACCAGCCCTTTGCGAGAGGAAATGCAAAGAATAAGGGTAGAAAACCCAAATTTAATTAAAAAACACAATCAAGCATTATTCAGAGATATTTTAGACCATTTGAATACCTTAAATGCCAATTTTGAAAGCCAACGAGAAATGCTGAGAGACCTAGCAGACTTGCACTGGTCTAATCAAAATTTGGTACTTGGCAATACAATGAAAACATTAACAGTTATTAGTGCTATTTTTATTCCACTCACCTTTATTGTAGGCGTATACGGAATGAACTTTGACTACATGCCATGGTTACACGCGCGCTATGGATTTTGGATTATCGGTGTTTTTATGGTAATGGTTACGGGCATTTTAATTGGGTTTATGAAAAAGAAAAAGTGGTTTTAGAATCAATATAGTATACTGATATTTAAATAGTCTGGGTGATTAATTAGGTCTGAACCATTTAATTTTACCATTACCGCTTTTTTACTGGGCGAAATTTTGGATTTTACACCAGAAACTGTTTTAGCCAACTTTTCATTTCTGACAATAAGCGTGTAAGATGAAGCATCCATTCTTTGGCCCATAATGTTTCTTAGTTTCGCGGCCACTTCTGGTTTCCAAGCGGAATAAATGGTGCGGATAAATGTTGAATCTGAACCTTGGTAAGAAAAACCTTCATTTATTTTGTCGGCATTCGCCCCCATGGCAATGGAAATGCTTTTGGCGGCGGCATTAAATTGTTGTATGGATGTAAAATTACCAGAAAGTTCTATAATATAATTTGTCCAATCTTCTTTGAGTGCAATGTTAGAAATACCTTTACTGGCTATTAATTTTTGTTTCACCACATGCACTTTCTGTTTCATTTCGTCGATAGATGGCAGATTTAAGCCCAAAAAACTATCCATTTTTATTGCCGTGCTTATTTCACCTTTGCTTTGGCTAAAATTTAGGATATAGGTAAAGCTGCCGCTTCCATCCGCCTTAAGCCTTATTTCTTCAATGTTCTCAAAACAAGAACTGAGTCCAATAACCGAACAAAAAAGTACCCAAAAACGTTGCATTGCAAAAGACATTGCAAATGGCGTTCCAATTCTAAAGTTCATAGTTCGCCAATGTTTTCTCTGTGCTCTATAAATTTACCATAGAAGTCAAAACAATGGTATGTATTGGGTTTATAAAAACAATCCAAATACATATCTATATCAGGGATTTCCAATATTTTGGTTAGAAATGCCATAATTTTATCGGAAATAGCTAAGTCATTGAATTTAACAATTAAACGATCTTCATCTTCAATGATTAATTGTACTTCACCTAAATCCAAATGCAGTTTATAAATATTCAAATCGCCTTCAAAATCATTGATTTCATCCAAGGATTCAAATTCATACATAAACTCATCTTCCCCTTCCAGCCTGCCAGTAATTGCAGACTGCAATATAGGAGGATCGGGGAAAATTTTGGCCACATTGAGAAGCACATTTTGTGGTTGAAAATCTGCCATATCCCAAATAAAAAAGGAATAAGGTGCTTTGTCATTTACAAATTTATAAACCCTATAAATTTCTCCACTTTTTACGCGCATCTTCGGCAAAATTAGGCATTAATGCCCATTTTCAAATCAAATGGTTTCTGTTATTAATTTTCAATTCTAAAAAATATTCTGCTATATTTACCACAATTAAAAAGTTGGATATTTTATCAAATTGGGAATCAAACTACAACGGTTGGTTTAAAAAACGCGGCTGGGAGGCGCATGGTTTTCAAAAAGAAAGCGCGAATAAGTATTTTAAAGGATACAGCGGCTTACTAAATGCCCCTACCGGAAGCGGAAAAACATATGCATTGGCCATTCCCGCCATTGTGGATTACGTGCAAAAAAACAAACCCAAAGGGCTCTTTTTGCTCTGGATTACCCCATTGAAAGCATTGAGTGTGGATATAAGAGCAGCCATAGAAACAGCAGCGGATGAATTGAATGCAGGATGGTATGTGGCTTTAAGAAACGGCGATACGGAACCTAAAGAACGCACAAAACAAAAAAAGGAAAAACCACAATGCTTGGTAACCACACCTGAAAGTCTGCACATTTTATTGGCCCAAAAAGATGCTACCGAATTTTTTCAAAATTTAAACTGCGTTGTTATTGATGAATGGCATGAATTGATGGGTAGCAAACGGGGAGTGCAAGTAGAACTGGGTTTAAGCAGATTGCGCAACCTATGTAAGAATATAAAAATTTGGGGAATTAGCGCAACCATTGGTAACCTTGCCGAAGCACGGGATGTATTAATTCCAAATGCAAATAAAATTTGTATTGTAAAAAGTGACATTGAAAAGCGTATGGAAATCCACACCATTATGCCAGACAACTTAGAAGAACTTCCTTGGAGTGGGCATTTGGGGGTAAAATTATTGCATAAAATTTTGCCCGTTATCGAGCAGTCGAAAACCACCTTGATATTTACAAATACCAGGGCACAAAGCGAAATTTGGTACCAAAACCTATTAAACGCAAACCCAAAATTGGCAGGAAGAATGGCCATACACCATGGTTCGCTTACATCGGAAGTTCGCAACTGGGTAGAGAAAATGTTGCACGCAGGCGAATTAAAGGCAGTAGTTTGTACCAGCAGCTTGGATTTGGGGGTCGATTTTAGACCGGTGGATAGTGTCATTCAAATTGGAAGTCCAAAAGGAGTGGCCAGGTTTGTACAACGCGCTGGCAGAAGTGGCCATAGGCCAGGTGAAATTAGTAAAATATGGTTTTTGCCAACCAACAGTTTGGAATTATTAGAAGCCGCTGCTTTAAAAACAGCCATCACAAACAAACAGGTCGAGAGCAGGATACCGGTAGTGCGTGCATTTGATGTTTTGGTGCAGTATTTAATGACATTGGCCGTGGGAGAAGGATTCAAACCCGAAGAAATTTTTTGGGAAATTAAAAATACCCATGCTTTCCATACAATTACAGATGATGAATATAAATATCTATTGTATTTTTTAACAGAAGGGGGGAAATCTTTATCGTCTTATGATGAATATAAACGGGTGGTTAACGACAATGGAATTTATAGAGTAACAGATAGGCGCACCGCCATGCAACATAGGTTGAGTATAGGTACCATTCAAAGCGATACGAGTATACTGATTAAATTTATGCATGGATCTAGAATTGGTACCATTGAAGAATATTTTATTACGCGATTAAACATTGGAGATTGTTTTGTTTTTGCAGGAAAAGTATTGGAATTGGTAAAAACCGATGGAACCACTGCCTATGTTCGCAAAGCCAACAAACCCAAGGGGGCAGTGCCTAGTTGGCAAGGCGGAAGAATGAGCTTGTCCTCAGAATTGGCAAAATTACTGCGTCAAAAAATTTCAAATTGGAATACATTAGAAGATGAAGAATTAAAAGTATTAAAACCGTTATTTTTATTGCAACAAGAAAGATCCAAAGTACCCGAAGAAAACGAATTGCTCATTGAATACCACGTTACAGATGAAGGCTATCATTTGTTTGTATTCCCATTTGAAGGGCGCATGGTAAATGAAGGATTGGCGATGCTTATTGCATACAGGTTAAGTAAAATAAAAACCGCAACGTTTAGCATTGGTATGAATGATTATGGATTTGAATTGTTAAGCGACAGTCCCATTTTATTAGAAGAGGCACTGGAGGAAGATGTATTCTCGCCGGCCAATTTAATTTCCGATTTATTTAGCACTACAAATTATTCCGAAATTACCCGTAAACGGTTTTCTGAAATTGCAAACATAAGCGGATTGGTATTTAAAGGCACACCCAACAAACCTATTAAAAACAGACATTTACAAGCCAATGCGAGTTTGTTTTATCAGGTATTTAAAGATTATGAACCTGAAAATTTATTGCTAAAACAGGCGGAAGAAGAAGCTTTATATTACCAATTGGACGAACACCGGTTGCGTGAAGCATTGCAAAAAATAAATTCGCAACACATAATTATTACCAGACCCACCGAACCTACCCCATTTTCTTTCCCGATTTTGGTAGATAGATTGCGCGAAAAACTATCGAACGAAACTTTGGAAGACCGTGTGAAAAGATTGATGCAGGCATATGTAAAATAGTATGCGCCAAAAAAGCGCAATTAATTTTGTTTCAAAATGCGGTGAATACTGGTTCCGTTTTTGCCTGAAAGTTGGAGAAAATAGACACCTGCATTTAAAAAAGATAAATTTACATTGCTTTCAAATTTTCCAGAATAAACATTTTGGCCATTTAATGCAAAAACTTGAACATCCGTAGCCTCAGTATTTTCAATTTTTAATATGTCAACAAAAGGCATTGGCGATAATTTAACAAAACTGCTGTGTTTTTCATTGGAAATAGAAGCCAATTCGCAGAGTGTTTTTGCATAAGGTGTAGTTTCTATTTCGCCAATTGGGGACAAAGTTTTGGAAGCAAAACCGGCAAAATCGGTTGGATAATACTCGGCCCTAAATACAGAATTGTTGCTGGGATTGCCAAGCACAGTGCCTTGGGATACCAATCCGGAAGAAGTTTGCGGATTGATATATTGCCATACAATACTGTCTTTGCTATCCGTTTCAAACATTCTACCTTGCAATCCACTGGTAATAAACAATCCGCCATTGGGCAGCGAATAAGCACCGGAAATAATTTGAGAATAAAACGAAGTAGCTACTGGGGCTTTGTATACAATTTTTGCAGATGTGGGTCCAAATGCTGTGCCTGCAGAAATTGTATAATTTCCATTTACATCTGCAGGCGGAGTAACCACATCAATGGTAGAATAATTACCATCCGGCCTATTCCATCCGTTGTTAAAAACCATAATGGAACCTCCGTCCTCAAATTCACTCTTTATCCAATGGGCATGGTGTTGCTTGTAAAGTTTTTGATCTGCTGATGTGCCTCTGCCATAAGTAACGGGGTTTCCCCAGCGGTATAAAACATCACCGCCTTTTCCTCGATTTCCCCCACTGTGTGCAGCGGCCTGAAACAGATTTGTAGAATGGTCGATAATATAAAATTCGTTTAGGCTGTGTGCATTTAATATAATTTGGTCATTTATAGGGTTGTAAGAAATTGAATTGAGATGAAACCAATCTTGGCCGTTGTTGTCAGTTTCAAAATGGTTAATATCAAACAACTCTGGATGATCTGCTACCACACCAAAATTTGGCTTTTTGTTGCTAAAATCCTGAACCATGTGATCCCAGGCGCGCCATTCCCATACAATGTCAAAAGAATCTTTGCCAAATGTTTGCAATTCAACAATATGCTCACTCCAAAGTGGAACTGTAGTATTTGCCGGGTTTCTGCCTTTGGCTATGCACTCAGCTACCGTTCTTTTTTCCCAAACAATCGCCAAAATATTTCCATTGGGCATAATTTGCACATCGTGGTGCAAGGCTTCCAATGTATCTGATTGATTATAACTCCAAGTTAGGTTTCCATTCCAATCGTATTTTTCCAAAACACCGCCAATGCCTAAGCCAAAATTTGGATTTAACATGGTGCCGGTGCGCAATAAGCTGCCATCAGGGAATAAATAAGCCGACAATCCTGGAAAGTAATTGCTCGTCCATTCATGTACCTTTTTACCGCATTTGTCCACCAAAAAAGTCTTTTTGCCATTCATGGGTGTGTAAAGCATATACCCTGCTTGGTTTTGGGTAGAATATTTAACCAGGCCTACGGTGCGCTTTTGAGCATTTAATGCAATAAAACCAAGTGAAATAATGAACAAAAGAAAGCTTCTAAGAATGTAATACATAAACTACAAATTTCGGCAATATTGTTGATGTTGAAAAACCGAATGAACATTTTGTTTAAAAATGACAATACCATTACAAAGTAAAAAATTCAATAAATCAAATTGCAGATATATTATTATTTAACTAAATTATGTTTCGCTGAAAAACCCAATAATCTGCCCGTACTGGATTAAATTTTAGGTAAAAACCAGCTACATTTTCATTTTCAGAACCTTCAAAGTCTAAAAACATGTCTTGATTGGCGTATTTCTGCACCGTAAAATCAATAATGCTGTGCATGATTCCATACTTTCGACCCAATTCTGTGGGCGCAGCGCACACATAATGCAAAAAATGCCTGCTTTTTAAAAATATGGCTTTGCCAAGCACTTGCCCATTCAATTCGGTATTTACAACAAAAAGCATTCCCCTTTGGGCTGCCGCAGCGCAAGCATTCGCAAATTGTGCGTAATTTTCATCTTTAACCTTTGGGTTAAAGCCACCCCACACTTGACGATATAAAGAAATGACCGATGCATAATCTTGGTTCATTGTAAATTCAATGGGTTCAGATTTGGCTTTTCTAAGATTCTTTTTACAATCTGCAGAATAATTCTTTTCTATGATTGGGTAGGGATTCAATAAATGCAAAACATAATTGGTGCGGGTAGGCAAGTTCAAGTTCGCCTCGTTTTCAGTTTGGCGCATTTGCAAATGCACTTTCAGGTATTTTTTGGGTATTGCGTTTAGAAAATCGCGAACATCAAATAGCCCTTGTGAACGCTGAAACAAACCCAGTTGCTGACAAAAAAAAGGTTGATATACGATTGGAATTCCAAATTTGGATTTTACGGGCAATGGAAAAACGGCTTCATAATCGTTCAATACCAAGGCATTCCATCCTTGTTTGCAAATGGCATCCAAATACCAACTGTAGCCATAGATTGGTGCTTTTTCGCAATGGCCAATGCAATCATCCCATTTTTGCTTGTCAATGTTTTTATGTTGAATAAATTTTATGCCAAACATTTTTCAAAAACCTCCTTCCAGCCTACCCATTCATCTGTTTCAGACAAACTCTCGTTGTGAAAAATAAAACAAAATGGCACGCCATATTTTTTGCAAATGTTTTTGACAATACCAATTTTTTCCTTGGCAATTTCAGGCGTAAAAGCCATATAATTTTTCAAAGTTACATCCATTGCGCAGAATGGATGCACGATTAATTCAGTGGTTTTCTCTTCCAACAAATCATAGAACCTAAAACTGTGACCGGTTCCAGCACGGAACCCAATTTGATCTGGAAATCCCATGGTGTAATCGTGCTTTATGCCAGCTTTTATCAAATTTCGGTAAGTTTCTGGAAATGTCATTCGCAAAAAATGCTGTCTGCTTCTATTGACTGGCATACCAATGAAGTTTTGAAGCTTTGTTTTTTCATTTTCAATGCCAATCCCTGTTTGACCGTACCCATAACTTGGGTGCACTCCCATTGAAAAAGAAGCTGCAAGTTCTTTCACCGTGGCACCAAAAGCTGGGTAGGATAGTGGCACAGCCTTGTCGTATGTACCCAAAGCACCCACATGTATAAAAATTCGGGTTCGCAAAGCCGATGACTTCAGCGCCTGCAAAATATAGGTGTAAGTATCCCAAGGGTCGCTTTTTCCAAGTGTTACATTAACTCTATTAACAACTTCACCTATATCTAAATATAACAATGACTTAAAAAAACCTAAAACAGACCGAACGAACCCTTTTCCTTTGTATTTATAGGCAATATCAATGTCCAAAGTTGGGTATGTCGCATATTTATTTGCAGCAATAAGCCCGGCTTTTTCAAAGAAAAATTGTAAGGCGATATCCAACACTGGGGCTTCAATAAATCCATTTTTGTTGAACACAGATTGAGAGGCACAAAACCTATCATGTAGGTCTGGTTTAAAAGGTTGATATTCTTCATACCTACTTAAACACCAAAAAGCCATTGAAAAAACATCAAATCCCAGTCCACCATCCATTGGGAAAAGAACAGGCTGGTAATCCATTCTGCCAAAGTGGGGTTTAAATTCAGTATTAACACCCTCTGTTTCTAAAAAACCACTGTTGGGAATATAAAAACCGCCTAAATTTTCTGAGGAGTA
The DNA here is from genome assembly GCA_038317095.1 of Bacteroidia bacterium. Taxonomy (GTDB): domain Bacteria; phylum Bacteroidota; class Bacteroidia; order NS11-12g; family UBA955; genus JAGXTF01. Next base: position 41,226 of record JBBQBB010000017.1, read on the forward strand.
ATTTATTTTGTGTAAGTCTCCTGCAAGCGTAAAATCGTTTTTATCCTCGGCAATGCGCCATTCTAAACCCAGCCTGTATTTAAATATCTCATCTAAAATATATTTCAACCTGTCGGTAGTTTTTGGAGCATATACAATTACCATTTGGTTTTATTTGTATTTTTGTGCAAAATAATGAAGGTTGCATTAATTACCGGCATAACCGGACAGGATGGCGCTTATTTGGCAGAATTTCTTTTGAAAAAGGGATATACAGTGCATGGAATCAAAAGAAGAAGCTCACTTTTCAATACCGATAGAATTGACCATATATACCAAGATCCGCACAATGCCGGGGCAAAAATGCACTTACACTATGGCGACTTGACCGATAGTACCAATCTCATTCGCATTATCCAAGAAGTGCAACCCGATGAGATTTACAACTTGGCAGCGCAGAGCCATGTGCAGGTAAGTTTTGAAACCCCAGAATACACGGCCAATAGCGATGGTTTGGGCACATTGCGCATTTTAGAAGCGGTTCGCATTTTGGGATTGACAGATAAAACCCGCATTTACCAGGCCAGTACAAGCGAACTGTATGGTTTGGTGCAAGCTGTGCCACAAAGTGAAACCACCCCTTTCTACCCACGCAGCCCCTATGCCGCAGCAAAAATGTATGCCTATTGGATTACTGTAAATTACCGTGAGGCTTACGGCATGTTTGCCTGTAATGGCATATTGTTCAACCACGAAAGTCCGATACGGGGGGAAACTTTTGTTACCCGCAAAATTACCCGTGCGGCATCACGCATTGCTTTGGGCTTGCAAGAAAAATTGTATTTGGGCAATATGAATTCAAAACGAGATTGGGGACATGCCAAAGATTATATCGAAGCCATGTACCTTATTTTACAACAAGAAGTGGCCGAAGATTTTGTAATTGCCACTGGGCATACCACAGAAATTCGCAACTTTGTGCGCATGGCATTTAGCGAATTGGGTTTAGGTATAGAATTCCATGGGGATGGCATAGATGAAAAAGGCATATTGGGATTTGTAGACAAAGCAGTGGCCGAAGAAAAAGGCCTTGATGTAAAACATTTAACACTTGGCAGAGAATTGGTTTTGGTAGACCCACGTTATTTTAGACCCACAGAAGTAGATTTGCTATTGGGCGATGCCACAAAGGCAAAAGAAAAACTGGGTTGGGTGCCAAAATTCACCTTGCAAGATTTGGTAGCCGATATGATGCAAAGCGATTTGCATTTGATGAAAAAAGAAAATTATTTAAAAGAAGGTGGATTTACTACGAAGAATTATTTTGAGTAAATTATTTCATAATTATAAACCTTATTTAATTGCAAAATAACGCCAAAATATACATCGCAGGTCACCGTGGCATGGTTGGATCCGCAGTCATACGCGCCCTCAATGCGCAAGGGTTTCACCATATTGTTACCCGCACTTCTGCAGAACTAGACTTACGAAACCAGCAAGCCGTTGAAGAATTTTATGCCACAGAAAAACCAGATTATGTGGTGGATGCTGCTGCCAAAGTTGGGGGCATTTTGGCCAACAATATTTATAGGGCAGAATTTTTATACGACAACCTGATGATGCAAAACAACATCATCCATTTTGCCTACAAATACGGGGTTAAAAAATTGCTTTTCTTGGGCAGCAGTTGCATTTATCCAAAGTTGGCACCGCAGCCTCTGAAAGAAGAATACTTGTTAAGCGGCGAATTGGAACCCACCAACGAACCGTATGCGATAGCAAAAATTACAGGTATAAAAATGTGCGAAGCCTACCACGACCAATACGGTTGTAACTTTATCAGTGCCATGCCCACCAATTTGTATGGACCCAATGACAATTACCATCTCGAAAATTCGCATGTTTTACCAGCCTTGATTCGCAAGTTTCACGAGGCCAAAACACAAAATAAATCTACTGTAGAAATATGGGGTGATGGAAGCCCGTTGCGTGAATTTTTATTTGCCGATGATTTGGCAGATGCCCTGGTTTACCTCTTGCTGAATTACAACGAAAAACCCTTTGTAAACGTAGGTTTTGGAGAAGACATCAGCATCAAAGATTTGGCCTTGTTGGTGAAAAAAGTGGTTGGGTTTCATGGAGAATTGACATTTGATACCAGCAAACCCAATGGTACTCCGCGCAAATTGATGGACAGCAGTAGATTGTTTGCCACAGGTTGGAAACCCAAGGTAGGATTGGAAGAAGGCATAGGCATTGCTTATCAAGATTATATTTCCAAGCATTCTTAACGCCCTATATTTATATTTTTCCTTTGCTTTGGGGTTTCCACCTACCTAGGTGTACGTTATTTTGTTAAATTTGCCACAAACCCCATTATTGGAATAAATCAAAATGAAAATAACCTACCTATCCCATGGCCAAAATGAAACAGGGGGTTATTACCATGAAAAAATGTTTTGCGAAACCCTTTCTGATGTCGCAAACAATTGCGATATCTGTTATAAAGAAATAAGGTTTAAACGCAATTTCAAAGGCATTTGGGGTTGGGTTTTACTGTTTTTAAAAGCTTTTTTCGCGGCAAAAGGGGAAACCATTGTAACCGTGGCACGGCTTGCATGGCCTGTATATTTTAGATATTTTTTCAACAAAAACCGCATCATCGTGGTACTGCACAATTATGATCCAAGAGACAACAAACCCAAATTGTATTTTTATTTATTGAAGCGTTTTTTTAAAGTGGCGAACAGCAGAAAAGACAAAATTTCATTGGTGGTTGTGGCTGAATATTGGAAAAACAACTTAAGTACGAATTTAAATTTCAAAGGCAATGTTTTTCTTTTTCCCAATTTTTTTGACAACGCCAAATTGCATTTTTATAGGGATGTGGTGCATAAAAAAAGCAATCTCATTCACCTTGGCCAGTGGAACGACAAAATAGATAAAAAACTTTACCGCATATTTATTCACGCCTTGGAGCACGCCGGTTTGGTTTGTTATTTTTCCGACAACCAAGGTACTGTAATTCACGATTTTCCTGTGACACAATTCAACACCCACGAAGCGTATTTAAAACAAATGGCGTTATGCAAATGCACGGTAATATTAAACAAAATAGAAGAGGGTTGGAATCGTGTGGCGCACGAAAGTATGCTGGTAGGAACCCCTGTTGTATCTAATGGTGTGGCTGGTTTAAGTGAACTCATAAATATGGGTAACGGTCATATTATTCACACTGTAGAAGAAGCCATTGATTTGTGTTTAAATGACAGATTAAATACCATCGATTATAAAGCTTTAGAAAAATTCAATATTTCAAACAAAAACACATTTGTTCAACCCATTTTGCATTGGTTAGAAGCATGAACGTAAAACCAGTCATATCGGTTTTAATGCCAGTACACAATGCAGACAAAACATTGAACCAGGCGGTGTGGTCTGTGTTGAATCAATCTTTAGAAGATTTTGAATTGCTCATTTATTTGGATGGATGTACGGATAAATCAACAGAAATTATTGCCAATTTTACCGACGAAAGAATTAAAGTATTTGCAGATATAGAAAACAAAGGGATTGTATTTGGCCGTAATTTTTTGGTACAAAAAGCTACGGGCAAATATATTGCTTGGCTGGATGCGGACGATTTGATGCTGCCAAAGAGGCTTTCTACACAGTTTAATTTTTTAGAAGTGCACCCTGATATTTTCATATTGGGCAGTTGGGTAGAGGTTAGGAACAACAAAAAAGTAAAGCAAGTAAAGTGGCCAACAAGCAGTGATTTATTAAAAACTTGGTTGTTTTTTCGGAATCCATTGGTTCAATCCTCCTTGATGCTGCGGAATGAAAGAAGTAAAATCAAGTTTGAATCCGACTTTGAATATTTAGAAGATTATCGGTTCTACAGCACAATATATTTGCAAAATAAAATTGCCATTTATCCTGCTTTTTTGTGCAGTTACTTCCAAGATTCGCAAACAGAATTAATCCATAAATATAGAAAATACGATTTTGTGGGGAAGCTTGAAAGTATCATGAAATCCAACCTCACTTTGCTCAACATTAAACTCAACAGCAATGAATTGGCATTGTTGCGCGAATTTTTAAGAAGCAACCACAGGTTTAAAAAAACGGAACAAACGTTGCTTTTGTCCATTTTTAAACAAATAAATACGGCCAATAAAATAATGCATATTTTCGATCCATACAGTCTCCAAAAAATACTTGTTTATCAGTGTTTGCGATTGCTTAAAAACAATGGATTTATGCATCTTAAAACATGGGCTTATATCTTCATCCATCCACAATATTGGTTTTCATTCTTTTTTGTGGGCATGAAAATCAAATCTAAATAATTACATAATTTGCATTAAGTTTGTAAAAAGCATTTATGAAAACTAAGTTATGGTATTTGGTTTTATTCATGTTCATGGTTGTTCCGGCCAATGGACAAGTTTATTTTACAAACACCGTTAAAGACCTTGCTTTAATTCCGCGCGACGTTAAAACCAATATTGGAACAGCCCTTTTTGATGGCAATTGCTCAGGAAATTACAATATATTTAAATGCCAAACTTTTCAAAACGGAAAGTTAATTTCATCTTATTCAACCAATTTAAAATTCACTTCAGGAACGGCTCCCTTCTCTTATTCAATAAAACTGCCCGCAGGAAAATACCATTATCAATTCAACATCAGTTTTGAAGGTCCCGACTCTTTCAAACAAAAAATATTGGATGTTTTGGTTGGGGATATTTATATTATACAGGGGCAGAGCAATGCTGTGGCAAATAGTTACAATGGATCTATAAAGCCCAAATATTTTGATTCTTTTTTGCGCAGTTTCGGCTCATCGACCTATGATTATACAAACTGCCAAAATGATACTACTTGGCATTTCATAAATGGAGATGGCTATTACGGACCGGGTCGCATAGGGCAATGGCCAACCGTTATTGGCAAGTACTTATTGGATAGTTTTGGAATTCCCATTGCGTTTTTAAACGGTGCCGTGGGTGGCACCTTTGTAAGTCAACATCAGCGGTATAACCCGCAGCCAGACAATTTAAACACCATATACGGCAGGTTGCTTTATCGAATGCAAAAAGCACGCATTACAAAAAATGTGCGCGGAATATTGTTTTTTCAAGGAGAAAGTGACGGGCAACAAGGCAAAGTGCATGACAGTTTATTCCGGATTTTGTATGCAGATTGGCGCAAAGATTACCCCAATTTGCAACAGAATTACTTTGTGCAAGTGCGGGGCGGTGGATGTGGCTCTCCCACTGCCGCAATGTTGGAACTCCAACGGCAATTTGAATTTTCACTTTCCAGATTAAAAGTAATCAGCTCCAATGGCTTAAATGGACACGACGGCTGCCATTATTGGCTGACGAATGGATATGAACAATTAGGACTAGAATTGGCACCATTGCTGGCAAGAGATTTATACAACAGCAAAAGAAAAACAAACATCGATCCACCAAATATTGGAAATATATTTTATAACAATGAATTGCATACTGAAATTAAATTAAGCATGCTGCAACCACTTGATTCCATTTTTGTGGATGTAGGCTTTGAACAACTTTTTTCAGTCACCGGCGATGCTAGCGTGTCTATAATTTCTGGTAAGGTATTCAAAAATAATGTGTTGCTTACATTAAACAAAGGTACATGCAGCACTTTGTATCTTACCTATATGGGAAAAGCAGGCAGCCAGCCTTGGGTTAAAAATCGCATTCAATCTGGACTGATAGGGTTTAATAGAGTAATGATACAAAAACCAAAAATTCAACCCTTTTATAGCGGTTGCGTTGGACAAACAATTACTTTAGGTGAAGACAGCATACCCGGGTATAAATACAAATGGATTCGCAAAAAAGATGGTTCCATTAGAACCACAGCAAAAATAAATTTGAAATTCGCTGCAAGTGAAACATTTACTGCTATCATGACTTATAAAAATTTGTCATGCATTGCAGATACATTTAGTGTTTCGGCGTTTATAGAAAATTTACCAAAACCCTACTTGGCTCGCGATACGGTTTTATGCAACCGCAATACATGGGAAATAACATTGCCCAATATATACCAAACAGTGAATTGGAAACAAAATAAAAACACCAAAATAGGTAACTATTTTACCACAGATACTGCTGGTTGGGTTTATGTAGAAGCCACATCCAGCATGGCTTGTAAATATAGAGATACTTTAATAATTAAATCTTCAAGTCCTAAAGTTTCTATTACAGGCCCATTAAAACTCTGTCCGGAAATGGACAGTATTTTTACTGCAGCGCCAGGATTTAAAACCTATTTATGGAATGGACTTTCTTCGCCTTCCAATTCTTTTCGCAGCAAACCTGGTAAAATCAATTTAACCGTACAAGATACATTGGGATGCACCGCATCCGACAGTTTTATTTCTATTTTATTTTTCGTAAAAAACGCGCCCAAATTAGAATTTAGAATTTGTCCATATGATTCGGTAAATATTTCAAAACCCATTGGTTATATTCAATGGCGAATGAACAATATTGATTTGCCAATATCCATACATTTAAAGCCAGCAGCAGCGCGTACAATAACTTATAGAGATAGCAGTGGTTGCCATGCGGATGGATCCATTTCTATAGCTAAAAAAGATATTCCTATCTTTAGTTTGGGAAAAGATACAGCCGTTTGTATTGGAAATAAAGCACGGTTTTATTGCAAATACAACGCATTAAATTACAATTGGAATGGCACATTAACTTCTTCCGATTATTACGAAACTACCATCGCAGAAACGGTTTGGTGTAAAATAACAAATTACGAGGGTTGCTCCAACTCTGATACGGCAATTATAACAAACAACCCTTCTCCTAGGCTATATTTTCCTGCGGACACGAGCATTTGCTATGGCAGGGATTGGTTTCCATTTTCAGCGGATGGCAATTTCCATTATATCAATGGAAATAAAAGCCAAAATGGAAAAATAAATTCACCCGGAATGTATAGTTTTCGCCTTGAAAATGCGTTTGGTTGTGTATCGGAAAAGTTGGTAAATGTAAAGGTGATTTCTTGTGTAAACGGCACTTCAAATTTTATGGGTCAACATTTTAAAATATCACCCAATCCATGCCAAGATAAACTTTGGGTTGCACTTACAACTCCCCAACCCGTTCCTTTTACCATTTCAGATTTATCCGGAAAAATTCTGCTAATTGCTACATTATTGGACAGTAAAATTGTCGATATTTCGACACTGAAACCTGGAGTGTATATTGTTTCTTGCGGCAATTATAGAATGCCAATCGTCAAGCAATAAACTTGATTGCAATTTTATCCAATTCCTTAGAAAGCGTATGGTCCTTTTCCGTTACCACATCCCCGGCATCATGGGTGGAAAGCCATATTTCCACTTTGTTATATATGTTCTTCCATTCCGCATGGTGGTTCATTTTTTCCATAACCAAGGCAGATTCTTGCATAAATTCCATGGCAATGATGAAATTGGTAAAAGTAAATTTTCGGTGTAGCTTATTGTCTATTTCTGTCCACATAATTAATCCAATTTTTTGATGTTTATTTGGTATTACTTTACTGTTTGATTGTGTTGTGGGAGTTTGACATCCTTTTTGCAAAAGCAAAAAAGTCGCCAAACTCCTATCTATTATCTCGTGTTTATTACTAACATTTGACCCCTACGGCCTTGTCCGATTTTAAGAATTTTGCCAATTTTTTATAAAATATATTTGTCATTTTTCGTTCAAGTCATTAACGTAATAAGGTGATATTGCCTTTCAAAACATGTCTATTTTCTTGGGTGTCTACACAGTCTAAAAGATAGGCGTAAACCCCTGTCATTGCTAATTTATTCTGGTGCTTTCCATCCCAACCTTTTGTTGGATCCGAGGTTTCAAACATTTTTTGCCCCCAACGGTTGTATATTTTTAAATGGTAGGTCTTCATTTTCATATTTCCCGCCCAAATGAAAATATCGTTTAAACCATTTTCATCTGGCGTAAATGCATTGGGAACAAAAATAAGCATGGGACAACTGTCTTTCAAAGTGACAATGTCAGTGCCTTTGCATTTATCTGCATTTACAATGGTAATGGTATAGGTACCGCCTGTATTGATAGTTATGGTTTGTGTAGTTTCACCGCCAGGTGTCCATAAATAGCTCGTCAATCCAGAGCCAGCATCTAAGGTTATTGGGTTGTCGTTGCAAATAAACCGGTCCGGGCCAAGATTCACTGTCGCTGCTGCACCTGCAGTTACAATAATGGTTTTATTGGCGCTATCGCAGGCATTGCACCCCGCGCAACCCGGTTTATAGGTATAATCATCGGATGTTATTACACTTACACCATAAGAACCGGCGCTGCTTGCCGTTATAGTTCTAGCGGTCTGAAAACCCGGCGTCCATTTATATTTGGCTAAGGATTGGGTTGCATTTCCAGCATCCAAAGTTAGATTTACATTGCCACAAATGACAGTATCTTTCAGGGGAATGGGTTGCACAGAGCCATCGAAAGCATTGATAATAAAATCATTGTTGCTGTCTTTGCCATTGCTGAAAGTGACCGTGCAAGTTGCTGCGTATTTGCCAGGGGTATTGTACTTAACCCCACTTACAACACTGTCGTTTAGGGGCCCAGCGTAGGTTGCTCCGGGGAGTGTCCATTGCCACGCCACAGCTTTGCCTTGGGTGGTATAAACCAAGAGTACCAGATTGCGAATGGTACAAATATTTATGGTGGTATGCGCCAAAGTGGTCTTTATACCTGCGAAGAACAGCAGGAAACCTAGGATTATGGTGCGAAAAGAACATTTCATGGCAGAAAATCCGAACAAATATAAGCACAATTTTGAAAAAACATGAAGTTGAATGGATTTTTTGGTTTTTTCAAAGCAATTTTACTTTCTGGCTTTTGAACCAAAGAACATATAACGGTAAAAAAAAGAGTGCGCCAAAACCGGAAATTCTGGATTGGTGCAGGAAGAATTTCATTGGACCTCCAAAAAATTCTAGAAAATTTACATAACTGATCAAAACCATATCCAATAATAAAAAAACAATCACCCAACTAGAAATTTTAGATTTTAAAACCAACCAGCTAAAAAATAACAGAAATGCAGAAGGCAAACATAGGAGCATAGAATAATCCCTTTGGTGTGGAAATGCAGTGGGTATGCATGCCAAAATAAAACCAAGATCCGCAAATTCTTTGATTCGACCCGTAAATGTTTTTGCATGCAAATTTAAAATTACCCATGCCGTAAGGATAAGCACCAAGAATCTAAAAACCATTTGAATCCAGAAAACCTGAAGTGTGTTTAACGAAATTATATTCAGGGAGGTTTCATTGGGTATTTTTTGCAAAGTAGCGTACTTTATTAATACGGAAGCAAAATCTGTAAAACCGCCTTCTCATATGGTTTCAATATGCTCTTTATTCAATGGATTTAAAAGATTTAACCAATCTTGAATGATTTCTTTGTGAAATGAAAAGTTTAACCATAAAAACGGCAAGAGAAGGAGAAAACCCACAGCCAAAAACAGGTATAAAAGGCGTTTCCAATTTTGTTTTAACAAAAAAGAATAGAAAAAGAAAATAGGCAGCACTTTTATATTTATACCCAAGGCAAAAGCAAGGGAACCTTTGGTGTTTTCGTTTTTAAGAAACCTGTAAACACCCTCCATACAGCACCATAAGACCAAAATGGTGAGTTGGCCATATAACAAATTTAGAAATACTGCAGGAATTGCCAACAGCGACACTGTTGAGACCAATAAAATACCAGTTTTAGCTTTCGGAATGGGCAAATACCAACAAAACAAACGGTAAGATCTAAAAACAAGAAACAAATTGAACAAATGCCAACATACTTTCAATATCCTTATATCCAACCAAGTGAACGGAACCAAGATGGATGCAAACAGGGGGCTATAGTAATACCACATGCCATACATATAAGGAGCCAAATACATATTGGAACCTTGCCTAAGTCTTAATGCTGCTCCATAGAAAATATCTATATCGCTTTGCACACTAATACCCCTAAGCGCTGGAATGATTGCCAAGAAAAACCCAAATGCAATTATGACCTCTGCTCGCTGAAAACCACCTGCAATCCAGTGTTTTTTTAGATAGGTGATCATGAACTATATGGCAGAAATGAAGAAACTTATTGGTGACCCCGACAGGAATCGAACCTGTATCAAAAGTTTAGGAAACTTCTATTCTATCCGTTTAACTACGGGGTCAGAAGCTGCAAAGTTAATTCTAAAATTCATTTATTTTATAGCAGATTTATCCAAATTTCAATTATATATTCGCCAGATGCGACTGGTAATTCAGCGGGTATTAATGGCAGAATTGATGATTCAATCCAAAATTCAAGATTCTATCCAAAATGGATTGTTGGTGCTCTTGGGTATTTGTGAAGATGATGAAAAGGAAGATGCAACTTGGCTTGCAAACAAATTGGTGCAGCTCAGAATTTTTAGCGATGCTGATGGCAAAATGAATCTCTCTGTTATAGATACAAATGGATCTCTGTTGATTGTGAGTCAATTTACCTTGTTTGCTGAAACCAAAAAAGGGAATAGGCCTTCTTTTATTCGCGCTGCAAAACCAGCGATAGCCATTCCTTTGTATGCATATTTTATCGGGCAATGCGATCTACAAATGGGGAAAAAATCTGCGACAGGCGTTTTTGGTGCAGATATGCAAATTCATTTAACGAACGATGGACCGGTTACCATTGTTATGGATTCTAAAAATAGAGAATAAAAAAAGTCAAAACCAAATGAATACCCGTTTTTATTGCCATCCACTGCTGCTGCCTAAATAAGGAAAGTTTGTATCATGTTTTCCAATTTATCCAACATTTTTTAAATACCTTTTTCTTGAAAAAAAGGTATAACCAAAATTCAAACTAATTTGATGCTTCCCAGCGCCTCACGATTTTTTTAACGCTTTCACAGCGCACCCCCTCACCTGAAGTTCTTCTTGTTAATTTTATTAAACTAATTAATTCTTTTTGTTTAAGGTGAAATACAGATTTTTATTGCTACCAACTTCAATTTTAAGTAATAAATGTTGCTGCTCTTTTAATAAAATCTATTTTATCACCACAGTCTACCAAATAACCAATTAACTTAATCCGTCAATTAAACCATCGATAAGTTTAATTCTATTTGCTTGCGGATCCTTTGGCAAACCTGGCATACGCATAATATCACCTGCAACCGCAACGACGAAACCTGCACCTGCATTGATTACCAAATCTTGCACTGTAACGATAAAGTTATCGGGCGTATTTCCCTTGCCAATATCATCACTAAAACTATATTGGGTTTTTGCAATGCAAATGGGCAATTTATCCCAGCCATTGGAAACAAATCTGGCAATTTTGCCTTCAGCTTTGGAAGAAAATTTTACGCCATCGCCGCCATAAACACGTTTTACAACTTTCTCTATTTTTAGGGCAATAGTATCTTCCAATTCATAAGCATGGCTAATTGTTGCAGATGGCCTGCCTTCAATACTCTCTACAACAGCGCGTGCCAAATCTGCAGCACCTGCTCCGCCACTTACAAAACATTCATTAACTGCAGAAGTAACGCCATGGTCTGCGCACCACTTTTGCAAAAATTCAATTTCATCCTGCGAATCAAAACCATATTTGTTGATGCTTACCACCACAGATTGGCCAAATTGACGCACATTGTGTATGTGTCTTTCGGCATTTTTCAAGCCTGCTTTTAAGGCATTTACATTGGCATCGCGCATGGTTTTTTCAGTAGCACCACCATGCAATTTCAAGGCTTGCAATGAAGCTACAATCACTGTGCACTTCGGGGCCAAATCCGCATATCTGCATTTGATATCTAAAAATTTCTCAGCACCCAAATCGCTGCCAAAACCAGATTCTGTAACCACATAATCTGTTAAACTCATGGCCATTTTTGTGGCAATAATAGAATTGCAACCGTGGGCAATGTTTGCAAAAGGACCACCATGAATCATAGCAGGGGTATTTTCTGTAGTTTGCACCAAGTTTGGCAAAATGGCATCTTTCAACAACACAGATATTGCGGAACCAATGCCCAAGTCTTTCACTGTAAATGGTGCCTTATTGGTTCTGTATCCCAAAACAATATTGTCAATGCGGCGTTCTAGATCTTCCAAATCTTCCGAAAGGCACAACAATGCCATTATTTCTGAGGCGGGTGTAATGTCAAAACCAGTTTCTGCAGGAATACCATTGCTGGCACCACCCAAGCCACTGGTCATAAAACGCAAACTTCTATCGTTCACATCCAGCACTCGACGCCATAAAACTGTGGCAAGCGCGTTTTCTGTATTCTTATTGTTGAACTGATAATTGTCTAACAAAGCCGCAATCATATTGTTTGCACAAGTAATTGCATGAAAATCGCCCGTAAAATGTAGGTTGATATCTTCCATAGGCAACACCTGGGCATAGCCACCACCGGCCGCGCCACCTTTCATCCCAAAACATGGGCCTAGACTGGGCTCACGCAAAGCAACCATCGCTTTTTTACCAATGTGGTTTAAACCCAAAGACAAACCTACGCTTGTTACTGTTTTGCCCACACCCGCTTTGTTAGGTGTAATGGCAGTTACCAAAATAAGATTGCTTTGTTTAATTTTCTCAGGGTTAAGATAATTTAGCGGAACCTTAGCCTTGGTTTTTCCATAAGGGATAAGGTCATCTGCATGGATTCCTAAACTGTTTCCGATCTCAGCAATCGGTTTTAAAGCGGCGTTTCTTGAAATTTCTATATCTGAAAGCATGTGGCTGCAATAATAAGTAATTTTCGATAAAAAGGACAAAGGGCTGGGCTTTTGCATTCATGTTTTGCTAATATTTTTCATGCATTAATATATCCAACCTAGGTAAACCTAACTTTGCGTTGTGAATTTAGAAAACAGAGTGGCCATAGTTACCGGTGCCAATAAAGGAATAGGGCTTGAATGTGTAACCCAATTGTTAGCCAAAGGTGCCATTGTTTATGGCATTTGTCGCAGTGGCTGCGCAACCCAGCACCCAAATTACACCTGTATAAAAGCCGACGTTGGAAATTATGCAACTGTTGAAAATGCCATTGCCCCTGTCATTTCAAAACACGGCCAGGTGGATATTTTAATAAACAATGCTGGACTGGGGTATTTTGGGCATTGCGATACTTTGCCTTTGGAACAATGGCATGAAATGTTCAGTACAAACGTAAATGGTATTTTTTATTTTACAAGATTGGTATTGCCAGGTATGAAATTACAAGGCCTTGGCCATATTGTAAATATTGCGTCTACAGCAGGTTTAGAAGGTTACCCGCAAACCAGCGGCTATTGCGCAACCAAATTTGCAGTGCGCGGTTTTAGCGATGCCTTGTATAAAGAGGTTCGCGATTCTGGCGTTAAAGTGACATGCATTTATCCCGGCAGCACCAAAACAGATTTTTTTAGACACCACGGCTCCATAGAACCGCACAACAATATGCTAATGCCTGAGGATGTTGCTTCACAAATTGTTTATGCCCTAGAAAGTCCACCCAATTTTCACCATGTAAACATTGAAGTTAGACCCCTAAAACCTAAGGGTTAAGGTTTTCGGAACAACTTTTGTGTTTGTAATTCGTCTTTTATAATAACACATGAGAATTTGGATTTTTGTCTTCTGCTTTGCACCCATCTGTGCATTTGCCCAGTTGGGTTCTAAAATGGATAAAATTATATCTTTCATTGGCGCAGATCAAATTGTAAAAACGGAATTTAAATCGGGCTATATGATACAGGATATTAAAACCGGACCGAAAGAAATAACAACCGTTTATTACGGCATGGATAGCACCGCCGTTTTAATAAGCATTCACCGAAAAGACTCTTTCTTCCTCTTTAGAGATATGGTAAATTTTCAAAAAGCCAATATCCCAAAATACAGGGCACATAAAAAATTTATGGAAGGCACCACCACCTATCATTTAGACACGCTACACCAAATATTGTTCCTCATCAATTACAACACAAACCCAATGGAACCGTCCATCACTGGCTTTGCAGCAACCACGGATAAAAACATTATCAATGCCTGGACCAGCGGAAAAACGGGTTGGATTAAGGAGTAGTAGTTAGAATTCTAAGATACTCCAGACAAGTAGTCTTTTGGTTTAAAAAAAAGCAATGCAATCCGTTAGACTTGCCTGAACAACAATGGTTCAAAATAATTACCGCCACAAGCTTGCTTCAGTAAATCATCATTTATTGTAAACCCCTTTACAATAAATTCTCTTAATCCGGCTGTTGCCCATTGGCGAAACTTTGTTCCTTGTTGGTTTTTTACTCTGTAGCCTAAGAAATAATTGCATCAAGATTGTAAAAATTGGTCAGGTAATTTTTTCCATCGATTGCAGTTGTTTCCATTATGGAAACAACTGCAATTTCTTGCAATTCATTTTCTTCAAATATGTTTTTAAAATGCTTGCTAATAGCAGGAACATCAACGCCAAACAGCTCTGCCAGGCGTTTTTGAGTAAGCCAAAAGGTTTCGTTATTAAATATTACCTCCACTTTTACATTGCCATTGGGGGTATCGTAAAGTATAATATTGTTCTCTTTCATTTAGTTTCCCTAAATTAATTTTTGTTCTTCTTCGGTAATATGATAAAGTTTGTAAACCCCAAATCCATTTCAGATATTCGTCTCGCCAACTTTGTTTGTATTCTATGTTTTGTGATTCTGGCATTGTTAAATTTTATTAAACAATAGCAACTTCAGGTTCATCTAACAAAAATACTTTTAAATCATCCTTTGGTTTGTATAATTATTCCAACTTCGCTGTCAGTTGTCTTACCGAGATGAATTACAAGGTCTTTCTTGTCTTTGGTGTTGATTGCGTTGGTGTCACGGTAATAAGTGTCACGTAAAAAGTCACGCAGGTCGTTTTTTAAATGCTCTTCGCTTTCGTCCGTTGGTCGTTTTTCTATAACGCTGATTTTGTCGAGCAAAGCAATGAGGTTTGTTTTAAAAACGTCAATTTCACTTCTCAAAGGCTTTTGCTTTAAGAAGGCTTTTAATGCTTTTTTTGGTGATTGTATTGATAATTTCATTAAGAATATTCCTTTTTTAATACTGCAAAATAAGGAACAGATGCAATGATTAGTATAATGCTGATAAAATTACTGCTGTTTGTTTTAAATGGGTGGTGGGTGGGCTTGGGTGCTGACTAGGATTGGTAATTCCGATGTTTTGTTCTAATGCCAAATTGAAATATCAATGCTGGCAAGAAGCGTGGGTTTTGCAGCTCTTTGGCAAGGTTGGCTTTGTGGTTGGGTTTTGTGTTCCTTGCCAATGTGCTGCAAAGTGGCGTGGGTTGTCGAGGTTTTGGGCTAAGGTTCATGTGAGAATTTTCAAGCCTTGTAAAGTTTTTTAACATTGCCGCTTACGAACGGGCTTTGCGTCAGGCGGGGCATTAGAATTCTTTCCGCTCGGACAACCGCTGCTTGGCTTTTGATAAAGTTAAATAATAAGAACTAATGTTTGGCGATGATTGTCCCGCTCGAACCAAAGCTTGGATATGCAGAACTGTTGATTGTACTTCCTTCTGCCCCGCTTGCGCAAAACCCACTGTTGGCAGAAGTAATGAGTTATACAGTTTAAACTTTAATGCTTTGAATGCTTTTGAAATTATCGTTCTACGTTTTCTAACCATATCAATAGTTGAGGGAAAGCAATCTCAAACCAAACTGTAAATATATTATCTCTGTTTTGTGATAAACTATTTTGTATTTCATTTAAGGGTTTATAAGTCCAATCATTAATTTCATCAATATTAGGTTTTATTTCCCCGTCATAATATCCAACAAAAACATTATCATATTCATTTTCGATTAAATTGTTAGCAAATTTTGTCCTGTAGCAAAAATTAAATATTTTTACTAAGTTAGTTTCAAACCCCATTTCTTCTTTTAATCTTCTATTAGCTGCATCTATTGTTAATTCATTTGGTCTGGGGTGACCGCAGCAAGCGTTACTCCATAAACCTCCACTGTGATATTTTGAGAAAGCCCTTTGCTGTATTAACATTTGTCCTTTTTTGTCAAAAATAAAAATGCTAAAGGCTCTATGCAAAAGACCTAATTTGTGTGTTTGAATCTTTTCCATCGTCCCTATTTCATTATCATTATTATCTACTAATATAACTTCTTCCATTATACTTACTTGGGTTTGCTTTAATATGTTTGTATTATTAGATGTAAAAAATTTACAACTAAGTGAAGAGAGCATACAAGTAGAATGCTTTTTG
>JBBQBB010000018.1:0-55832 GCA_038317095.1 Bacteroidia bacterium
GCACAGGAATTGGTTAATGAAATCAATTACTGTTATTCTGCCTTCGATACTATCATAACCAAACACGGCATCGAAAAAATAAAAACCATTGGCGACTCATACATGTGTGCAGGCGGTTTGCCGGTTGCGAACACTACCAATGCAGAAGATACAGTTAGCGCAGCATTAGAAATTAGGGATTTTATGTTAGCTGAAAAACAGAAGAGAGAAAGTGAAGGAAAACCATTTTTTGAAATAAGAATTGGCTGCAATACAGGAAGTGTAGTTGCAGGAATTGTAGGCATTAAAAAATTCGCTTACGATATCTGGGGTGATACAGTAAACACTGCCTCAAGAATGGAATCATCCGGTGAGCCGGGAAAAGTAAACATCAGCAGAAGTACTTATGAGTTGGTGAAAGATAAATTCAAGTGCGAACACAGAGGTAAAATTGAAGCGAAGAATAAAGGGATGATTGATATGTATTTTGTAGAGAATGCTTAAGCTTTATGAAGGTAGCACATCCGATATCATTTAGCGGAGTAGAAGAAACCCCTTTATAAAAAAACCCAGCCTGTGAAATAAGCTGGGGTTTCTTTTTTCTCTGTGTTGGCCGAAACCCTAGGGGATAAAGTAGGCTGTTTTTTTTTGGTTTTGTTTATTTTAAATGTACTTTGTGTACATTGTTTTAAGGCTATTGCTTTTTCTTGTATTTATTTTCGACGGTATTTGCAAAATAAGGTGTCATTGAGTGCAGTTTTTCTGTGTTTGTTTTGGGCAATGGGCATGGCTTCGCCAGGCCCTAAAATTGGGAAAGTAGAGATTTTAAAAAACATGTCCATCAACATTACATCCAAGGTTTATAGTGGTGTGCCTTGTACACCTACCACCAGGCCGGTTCAAATAGGTGCAACGGATAGAGTCCAAGTGAAAGGCGCACCTTTTGGTGCCAGAATGCCTTGGCAACAATTTGTGGATTTAAATATTGCAAAAAAACATTAAACTTAAAGATGGATCTAGCCTCCAGTTATTCATCGCAGTGCAAAATGTGTTTAATGTAACAAATATTGCATCTGTATTTCCTTTTACTGGACTTCCTAATGACGATGGATTTTTGAATTCCGCGCAAGGAAGTGCTTTCACAAAAAAACCAAATAAGTGCTCAAAGTTATTCTGACATGTATAAAATGATGTTGAATTCTCAAAGTGCAAATTTCAACAACCCACGATTGTCCAGACTCGGAATCAGGTTGTTCCTATAATGTCGTAAAGCTAAAATTCAGGGTCACATTTGTAGACCCTGAATTTTAGTAACTTTGCACGCATTGCAAACCCCATCTTCTATATTTATTGCAGACGATTTTCACCCATCATTGATGGACATGCTTTCCAAAGCTGGTTTGCCATTTGTTTATCGGCCTGATGCAAATAGGCAAGAAATTATTACAGCCTTGCAATCTGGCAGTCTTGGGCTTGTGATTAGAAGTAAAACACCGGTAGATTTAGAATTGTTGCAAGCGGGTAAAATGCTCAAGTTTGTTGCCAGGGGTGGCGCAGGCATGGATAATATAGATGAATCTGCCGCAGAAAAACTTAAAATAAATTTGTTCAATTCGGGCAATGCAAATTCCAATGCTGTGGCGGAGCATGCCTTGGGCATGTTATTGACTCTTTTTCGCAAAATCAATACGGCAGATGCGGAAGTGCGGCAAGGAATATGGCAAAGAGAAGCCAATAGAGGAATCGAATTAAAGGGGAAAACCATAGGAATTGTTGGCTTTGGAAATACGGGTTCAGCCTTTGCAAAAAATCTCTCCGGCTTTGATGTAGAGCTTTTAGCCTACGATAAATTCAAAAAAAACTATGGGAATGCCTTTGTAAAAGAATGTGCTATGGATGAACTCTATGAAAAAGCGGATATTTTGTCATTTCATGTGCCATTGGATTGTCATACTACCCTCATGGTTAATTCAGATTATCTACAGAGATTTGTCAGGAATTTATTTTTACTCAATCTTTCTAGGGGTGGCATCGTAAATACCATAGACGTAGTTTTGGCCCTCGAAAATGGAAAGATTAAGGGGTTTGCTGCTGATGTTTTGGAGCATGAAAACCCAACAACAATGGGTGATATCGAGTTGCTTTGGTTCCATAAGTTGGTGAAAATGAACAACGTATTGTTAACACCGCATATCGGTGGCTGGACGTTTGAGAGTTACCAGGAAATATCTACGTCCATTGCGACACAAATCTTAGCTTTTATGCGGGTTTAGGGCAAGTTAAATTGGGCATTTGAGATGTTACAAATTGGAAACCAATGAATCTAATCTAAAACTTGGTTTTTGTCATAAAAATGCAAATCAAAAAAAACCTTGAAAATCACTTTTGGTAAATGGAAGATTATTGGGTAAACTTGCCAACGAAAACAACCGACGAAATTTTGGTTTCGTCCGACGAAAGAATTAAACGAATATGAAGATAACTATACTAAAGATTGGAACTGTTCTAGTCATTGCCCTACTAGGTGTTTTGGGTGCTCATGCCCAAACTTCCTTTGCCGATTTTAGGCTTAAAGTAACCGATGAAAATGGAAAAGGATTAAGTGGTGTGCTGGTAAAAATGTTTAAAAACAACATTGAAATAACCAGCGATACTACTGATTCTGATGGACGAACTGGATTTCCAACCCTTCAACCTGGTGTGTATGATATAAATGCCTCTAAGGAGGGTTTCCCAGATCAAAGACTCACTGGCCTTGATTTGGTAATGGGTCTTAACCCTGAAACCGAAATGGTTTTTAAAATTAAAAAGACAGGCGAAATTGTAATTACTGGAGTGGCTAAAAAACCACCTGTGAGTTTGGTTGGTAACGACCAAACCAAAACCACCAAAGATTTACTTACTGGGGGCCAGCGTGGTATTGGTTCTGTGGTCTCCACCAATTCCGCAATAATCAGCACTACCCAAGGTATTTCTGTACGTGGAACCAGGGCAGATGGCAATGGGACTTTTATTGACGGCGTGCGCGCAATTGGTGGCGGTGCTGTGGGTACACTTGGTACTGAAGCAATTTCTGTAAATATTGGCGGTATTCCTGCCCAATATGGAGACCTTACGGGTGGCGCATTTAGCTACACTACCAGAAGTGCTTCCGAGAAATTGATTACTGCCATTGAAGGTATCTCGTCTCAGTATTTAGACCCCTTTCACCAAAGTACTTTAGAAGGTTTTATTTCTGGACCACTATGGGTGAAAAAATACAAAGATGGCAATGCTACTAGAAAATATGTAAAACTGGGTTTTATGATGGATGGAACTATTGGTTATTACAAAGATCCTAACCCCACGCGCACAGGGGTTTACGTCGTAAAAGAAGACAAACTCAAACAATTGGAACAAAGCCCAATGATTTTCACATCCAATGGTTTTGTGAATGCAGCCAGCTATATTACCAATAATGACATTGAAAGACTAAATGCACGCCCCAATTCTCCCCTAGGAAATGGCAATTTTTTAGGAAAATTAGAGTTTCGCCCCAATCGTTATATTTCTGTAACAGCTTATGGCAGTTATTTTTACCAACAAAATCTTGCTGCAACCAATTCTATTATGAATTTTAATGCAAATGCGAGAGGCGATGCCCAAACCATTCGCGCTTATTTACAGTTTACCCAAAACTTTAAGGTGAATAAAAAATCCAGCGTAAAGAATGCGTTTTATACCATACGCGCAGATTATCAAAACTCCCAAAGCAAAACTAGAGATGCCAGCCACTTAGATAATATTTTTGATTATGGATACATAGGCACTTTTACAAGATATTCTACAGATGTTTTTGCCTACTCAAGAAGCGACAATAACCCCAATAATCCTCCTACCAAAGTAATTGATCAAAACGGCAAAGAAGTATCCATCCGCAATTACTGGAACCAAGTAGGTTTTAGAGATACATTAATGACCTTTGAACGCAGCGAATTAAACAGAGTCCGTGCCAACTATACCCAATTTGTTTACGACTACTATGCAAGCCGCGGAGGAAGCATTTCTAGCCCTACACAGTTGCAAAATAGCCAAGGGTTGTTAAATGGGTTTAACCCTTCTGCGGTTTATAGTTTGTGGCCTTCCCAAGGAAATATTACCTCAGGTTGGAGCAAAAGCCAAACAGAGAGATATTCTTTCTTCGCTTTGGGTCAAATGCAAGTAAAACCCAAAACCATAGCCGGACGCGAAAGGGCTCCGCATGATTTACAAGCAGGTTTTTATTATGAACAACAAATATCTCGTGGATATGGTCTTGGTGCCAATGGATTGTGGGTTTTAATGTCTCAATTGATGAACAAGCACATTGCAGAATTGGATTTAAACCATCCTATTCTTAGCTATGATGCCAATGGCGTATTTACAGACACCGTGCGCTACAATAGACTTGTCAATTACAATGACCAATCCAATTTTGACCGCAGTTTCCGCAATAAACTAATAGCGGAAGGCGCCAAAGATGCAAATGGCAAAGCCGTCGATGAAAGAACCTTCGTGGATATTAACTCTTATAAACCTGGTGATTTTAAATTGGATATGTTTACCGCTGACGAATTGTTAAACAACGGTAACGGTTATGTTTCTTATTTTGGATACGACCATTTGGGAAAAGTATTAAAAGGAAAACCTGCCATTGAAGATTTTTTGAACAACAAAACCAAAAGAAGCATTGGCGCATTTCAACCCGTGTATATGGCAGCTTGGTTGCAAGACCAATTCCAATTTAAAGATTTGGTATTTCGCTTGGGTGTTCGTTTGGAAAGATATGATGCAAATCAGTTGGTATTAAAAGACCAATATACATTGTACCCAATTCGCACAGCGGCTGAGGTTAAAACCATCAATGGTCAAACTATTTTGCACCCCGCTAACATTGGCAACGACTTTAAAGTATATGTGAACGATGTAAAATCACCAACCAAAATTGTGGGTTATCGCAGTGGAGATAGATGGTACAATGCAGATGGAAGCGAGCAAAAAAGCCCTGATTTTATTGCAAACCAAACATCCAATGGTAAAATTGCACCTTATTTGGTAGATCAAAACCAAAACGATTTGAAAGCATCTGCTTTGCAGGATTATGCACCAGCCATTAATTTGTTGCCGCGTATTTGGTTTTCTTTTCCCCTAGAACCTGGTAAGAAAACTTTTTATGTAAGTTACGATGTATTGGCTCAACGTCCAAATGCGGGCGCTTCTCAACTTACAATTGACGAACTTTATTATTTGAAAAATCGCCAAGGAAATACCATTTCCAATGGTTCTTTGCAAACCCGCTTAAAAACAGATTATGAAGTAGGGTACAAGCAAATTTTCGGTACCAAAAGAAACAAAGCATTGGAATTGTCTGCTTCATATAGTGAAATCCGCCGCGACTTTGGTTTGTACCAAGTCAACCACGGTTACCCTGTTACATATGTTACCTACCGTAATATCGACTTCGCTACCATTACTGGTTTCCGCGCCAATTATGTAATGCAAGACATTGGACCGCTTACACTTTCTCTGAGTTATATGTTGCAATTTGCCGATGGAACGGGATCCAACATCAACTCTCAACAATCTTTGATTGCAAGCAATCAACCAAATCTTAGAAACATTATTCCTTTGGGAGAATTGGATATTCGCCACAATTTGAAAACTTCAGCTACGTGGGCTTGGTCTGGTGGAAAAGACCCTGTTAATCGCAGAAACCTTTACACGGGTCCAGTAATTAATGGCAAAGAAATATTCAAATTTGCAAGCATTAACTTTATAGGAAATGCTTACAGTGGTGGACCTTACACGCCTACAACAACTCCAGTGCAAATTGGTGCAGTGCAGCGTGCGCAAATTAAAGGTGTGCCTTTCGGGGCTCGTTTGCCTTGGCAGTACACTTTGGACATGAACATTACCAAAGGTTTTGTTGTCAATCGCGAAGCTAAAAACCCATTGCAAATCAACCTGTTCTTCTGGATTACCAATTTGTTGAATACCAGAAATATTAATGGTGTTTTCCCATTCACGGGCGCACCACAAGATGATGGATTTTTGAATTCTCAGCAAGGTCAACTTGCTGTTAAAAATCAAATCAGCGCGCAGAGTTATGCTGACTTGTACAAAGTGTTGTTAAACAGCCAAACTGGCAATTATGGCACACCACGCCAATTGCGTTTTGGAATCAGGTTTAATTTTAACTAAAAAAGAAAAAGAGTAAAAAGATAAGACATGAAAAGGATTGTATTAATTTTAGGAATCGGCTTGTGTATTACTTGGTCTTTCGCTAGGCCCGTAATTAACGTGAAGCCTAGGTCTGCGAGCCAAGTGGATAGAAGGGGATTTGCAAATACCTGCGAACCTGCTACCCAAACCGTAGATATGGATATTAACAACGTGCGTACCAAACTTTTAAATGGTGGTGACATGTGGTGGGATTTGAATAACCCTAAATACGAGGTACCCAAGGTAAAAGACCCTACGGCCGTGCGTAAACATTCTTTGTTCTCCGGTGCCATTTGGATTGGCGGAAAAGACAATGGGGGTAACCTGAAATTGGCAGCAATGACCTACCGTCAGCGTGGATCAGATTTTTGGCCAGGTCCAATTGACCCATCCACTGCAGGAACAGACCCCATTCGGTGCAAAGGCTACGATAAAATGTGGAAAATTACCCGTGACGAATTGGAACGCTGGGAAGCTTCAGCAAATAGTGGATATTCTGACATGAGTGCGGGTATCAAAGACTGGCCCGCTGGCGGAAATCGTTCCGTTAAATTCGGAACTGAATCCAATTACTTAGCGCCATTTTTGGATAAAGATGGAGATCCCTTAAATTACGATCCTTTGAATGGTGACCAACCTGTATTGGATGACCGCCGCCCAAGAGCCGAAAATGGTGTAGACAAACAACCCGATATGATGATTTGGTGGGTGTATAACGACAAAGGAAACATTCACTCAGAAACACAAGGCCAACCTATTGGTGTAGAATGCCAAACTTCTGCTTTCGCATTTTCTACCAACGACGAGGTGAATAACATGACCTTTTATACCACCAAAATTATCAACCGTGGATTTACAGCGTTAAATGATTGTTATATGGGAGAATGGGTAGATGCCGATTTGGGTAACTATTCTGATGACTATGTGGGTTGTGATGTAGGAAGAAGCCTTGGTTATTGCTATAACGGTGATGACAATGATGAGGGTGTACTTGGGTATGGTTTAAATCCACCATCCGTAGGTGTCGATTATTTCGAAGGTCCGTTGGACAGCAAAAAAGACAGTTGTGGTTTTGGTAAAGAACTCGGCTTGAGCCACTTTATGTATTATAACAACGACCAGGATGCTATACGTGGAAACCCAGACGTTGCCAATGAATTTTACAATCTTTTACAAGGAAAATGGTTGGGTGGACAAGATGTAACCCGCGGGGGTAATGGTTTTGGCGGTAGCTTAAAGGCCAAATACATGTTCCCTGCATCTACCGATCCAGATTTTCCTGGTTCTTGCTGGGATGAGAAAAGTTCTAGCAACCAACCCGGCGACCGTCGTTTCTTGCAATCTACTGGTCCATTTACTTTGCACCCAGGTTGCACCCAACGCATTACCATTGGTGTAGTTTGGGCTCGTGCATCTAGCGGTGGTGCCGGTGCACCTTGCTTGGGCAGTGGTTCTTTGGGTTTGCTTCAATTGGCATCGGACAAAGCACAAACTTTGTTTAACAACAATTTTAAATTGTTGGATGGACCTAATGCTCCAGATGTTGAAATCCAAGAATTAGAAAATGAGTTGGTTTTAAAATTGTTGAACACCAACACCGCCAAAGTTGAAAACTATACCGAAAAGTATAAAAACGCACAGAGCCAACAAAGAACCTATAAGTTTGAAGGTTATGTGATTTATCAATTGAAAGATGCTACTGTAAATACCGGTGATTTGGAAAACATCGACAAAGCGCGTTTGTTGTTCCAGTGCGACATTAAAAATGGCCGTGGGCAAATCATCAACAAAGTATTCGACCCCAAATTGAGTGCATTAATTCCTGTAGAAAAAGTAGATGGCGCTGATAAGGGTGTATCTCATTCTTTTAACATTCAAAGTGATTTATTTGCAACCACCAGCAATACACAGTTGGTAAACTTCAAATCTTATTACTATATGGTATTGTCATACGCAATCATGTCTGATGATCCTACTTTAACCGATCCTGATCAGTACTTGGCAGGTCGCAGAAATATCAATGTATACAAAGGCATTCCGCATAAAACCGACCCTGAAAATTCTGGAACTACATTAAATTCCGGCTACGGAAGTGGTCCCAAATTAAAAAGAATTGAAGGTAGAGGAAATGGCGGAAATGTGCTGGAGTTTACACAAGAAACCATAGACCGAATTTTAGATAGTGGCTATTCTCAATTCCCAGTTTATATGGGTGGTTTGGGTCCAGTTGCAGTGAAAGTTATCGATCCTTTGAAAGTGCCAAAAGGCAATTTTGAATTGTATTTCCGCGAAAGAAAAGCATCTGTAACAGGTGGTTTAAAAGATTCTATAACTGGCAATACATATTGGGTATTGGTTAATCGGACTACGGGAGATTCAATTGCTTCTGATACTACCATTATATCCAAATATGAATCAGTACAAGGCCGCAAATTTGAAATTAGTACACCTGGTGGAATACGTCGTCAGTTTAACAGCAAAAATCCAACAGCTACGCTTGCAGATTGGGGATTAAGCATTGAAATCAATCAGGTAACCAATCCAGGTGAGAATGCTGAAGGAGATCCATCAAATGGGCTGGTCAGTTGGTCTGTAGAATGGCAAGACAATGGCAAACAATGGCTTACCGCTATTGCCGATAACGATGCTGGAGCTGCAAATTCAAGTTGGGTAAACTGGATTCGCGGTGGACAGAATGGAAGAAATGGCACTTTTGATCCTTATGTGCACTCCTATTTCCAAAGTATTTCTCCCAATACCAATGCTTTAGATCCTACAGGTAGTTTTCAAACCTTATGGAACGGAAGAATAGCACCTTATGCTTTGGCAGCAAGGGCGCCATATGAAGCGAGTTCTGGCAAAAATACTTACGGATTTGCTTGGTTTGGTTCGTCCCAACTAGATTTGCCAATGTCTGAATTGGCCAGTGTAGAGTTGGTGATTACGCCAGATAAAACCAAATGGACCCGTTGTCCCGTATTTGAAATGGCGGATGGTGAATTAACATCTTCCACAGAAGGCCAAATGCCGAAATTTAACCTTAGGGCTGGTACTTCGCGCGACAAAGATTTGAAACAACAAGGAGGTAGCCAAGGTTTGAGTTGGTTCCCTGGTTATGCAATTAACCAAGAAACCGGTGAACGTTTGATGGTTGCATTTGGTGAAGACAGCTATTTGCAAGGAGAAAATGGCAGGGATATGATTTGGAACCCTACGGATAAGGTGTATAACGACAATGGCAATTACCCTGCAATAGGAGGTAAGCATTTTATTTATATTTTGGGAACAGGCCAAACAGGTCCAGGACGTGCAACTAAGGGACAGCGATACTTGGGTCCAGATGATGGCAACTTTGCTTTGCCTTTTACCAATGAATTATTAAACCCTACCGTTGCTAGTGGCATAAAACGCAGATTGCTCAGCCCTATAATGTGGGTTATTCCAGCCTATATGGCTGCAGGGTATTCTATGGACAATGGAATTCCACCAACCACAGTGCGTTTTAAAATCAACATTAAAAAAGCGTACACAACATTCGCAGCCATTGGCAATCCTGCGCCTGCACCTATCAACAATACACGCCCCATGTACTCTTTCAATACCAACGATATAACTCCAGAAATTTCTACTGAAAAAGGAAAGAAGAGTTTAGATTTGGTAAATATTGTGCCTAACCCATACCGTGGATACAGCCAATATGAAACTAGCCCTATTGATAGCCGGGTAAAAATAACCAACTTGCCACCAGAATGTACCATTACCATTTATGATATGGCAGGCAGTTTAATACGCCGCATCAATAAAGCAGATGAGAATACTTTTGTAGATTGGGATTTGAAAAACAACAACAACGTTCCAATTGCTAGTGGACTTTACCTGATACACGTGAAGAGCAAAGACCTGGGCGAGAAAATCATACGGTGGTATGGCATCATGCACAGTATAGACCTAGATACCTATTAATGTTTAACCATTTAAGAAATAACAACGTGAAATTTAAAAGCATATTAATCCTTTCGGCTGTGTTTGTTTCGGCACATAGCAGTTACGCAGGCAATCCAGAACGCCAAGGTCAATCAGGTGTTGCGCAATTAACCATCAACGGTTATGCTCAATCTAGCGGTTGGGGCTGGGCCAATGGTGGCGGCGTAAAAGGGGTAGAGGCAAGCTACTTAAATGTAGCTGGCATGGATCGCAGCGATAACAATACCGAAATCGTATTTAGCCGCACCCAGTGGTTGGTTGGTTCGGGCATTGGCGTAAACAACTTTGGCTTTACCCAAAAAATGGGTGAAGGTGGAGAAAAGGGTACCATAGGCATTAGTATTATGCAGTTTGGAATCAAAGACATTGCAATCACTACTGAGCAAAATCCGGATGGAGG
The DNA here is from genome assembly GCA_038317095.1 of Bacteroidia bacterium. Taxonomy (GTDB): domain Bacteria; phylum Bacteroidota; class Bacteroidia; order NS11-12g; family UBA955; genus JAGXTF01. The sequence goes on from JBBQBB010000018.1 coordinate 10,604, forward strand.
TATTGGAACTTATAGAATAAATATGACCAATATTGGTATCGGGTATTCTAAAAGTTTCAGCCGCAACATCTCAGCGGGTATTATGGTGAGAGCCGTTTCCGAAGGCATTCCCGATGCCAAAGCCAGTGGTGTAAGTATGGATGCTGGTGTGCAGTATGCAACTACCATGCGCCCGATTGCAGGTGGAATTAAGCGCGATGATTTAAAATTTGGAATTAGCTTAAAAAACATTGGCCCAGATTTGAAATTTGCTGGCGATGGTTTAAGTTATAAAGCCATTATTGATGGTAGCAGTATTACCAAAACTGTGCAAGTAAAAACCGACCGGTTAAAATTGCCTACCCTGTTAAATATTTCATTTTCTTACGATATTAGATTGGACAAAGACAAGGATGCCTATAACCATAGACTTACTTTGGCAGGTTCTTTTACCAATTTTGCTTACAGTGCCAACCAGGCTACAGTAGGTTTGGAATATGGGTTTAAGAAATTTCTTGCCTTTCGCGGAGGCTATGTATTTCAGGAAGGTTCCCTAAGTTCAGATTTGTCCAAAAGGACCTCTGCTTTTACAGGTTTAAGTGGTGGTTTAAGTCTCAATTTTACGGGTGAAAGCGGCAATACCATTGCATTAGATTATGGATACCGCGCTACCAATCCTTTTAGCGGATGTCATTCATTTGGAATACGTATCGGTTTAGGCACTGTTGAATAATAAAAGAAACAAAAGAAAATATTAACTTTGTAGCGTTGCACCCATGGAAATATGGGTGCAACATTTTTTTTCAAATAGCAATATATAAAAAATGAGCAGTATTCAGTATTTTACCAGAGAAGGGCTTGCTAAACTTAAGCAAGAATTGCAGTTTTATAAAAGTGAGGAAAGGCCGCGAATTACCAAAGCCATTGCCGAAGCTAGGGATAAGGGCGATTTAAGCGAAAATGCAGAATATGATGCTGCCAAAGAAGCACAAGGCCATTTAGAGGATAAAATCCGCACCATGGAATCTTTGGTTGCAAATGCAAGAATTATCGACAGTTCTTTAATTGATACTAGCAAGGTTTCTATACTTTGTAAGGTAAAAGTGAAGAACCACAATGTAGGGAAGGAAGCGGAATATATGATTGTTTCTGAAACGGAAGCCAATTTAAAGGAAAATAAAATTTCTATTAAAAGCGCCATCGGAGCTGGATTGTTAGGCAAAGCACTTGGAGAAATTGTAGAAATTACCGTTCCTGCGGGCGTTGTGAAGTTGGAGATTTTAAATATTTCCATTTAAATGCCAACCATTTTTAGTAAAATTGTTGCAGGTGAAATAAACTGCCATAAAATTGCTGAAAATGACTCCTTTATGGCATTTTTGGATGTAATGCCTTTGGTTCAAGGCCATGTATTGGTAATACCCAAAAAGGAGACTGATTATATTTTTGATATGGATGATGGCGAGCTCGGTGCAATGATGGTGTTTGCCAAAACAGTTGCCAAAGCCGTCGGAGCCGCTTTTCCGTGTAAAAAAGTGGGTGTGGCCGTTATAGGACTCGAGGTGCCGCATGCCCATATCCATTTGGTACCTATGAATTTTATTGGTGATATTAATTTTACCCAACCTAAACTAAATCCTACAGAAGAAGAACTGAAGGCTACCGCAAAATTAATTTGTGCACAATTAGCCCTGTGAATCCTTTAGCTTCTGATTAAGTTTTATTACAATCCACCTATTTTTGCCCTTACTTGAAACCAGAACTAATTCATATAGGAAGTATTACCATCTATAGCTACGGCCTGTTTATTTTAATAGGCGTGGTTTTAGGGTATTTGTATTTTTTAAAAACAAGCAAATCTTACGGCTTAACATCGGATGATGTAAGTGGACTTTTTCTTTGGTGTGTATTTGGTGTTTTTGTGGGTGGGAAAATATTTTACTTTTTCGAAAATCCATCCATTTACATTCAAGACCCGTCAAAAATGCTCGAAAATCCTGGAGAGGGATTTGTGTTTTACGGATCCTTTCTATTTACAGTTCCCATCTTAATTTGGTGGTTTAGAAAGCACAAACTACCTGTTTGGGAAATGTTTGATATTGTTGGTGTTAGCGGTGCCTTGGTGCATGCTGTGGGAAAAATTGGATGTTTTATGGGCGGTTGTTGTCATGGAAAAATTTGCAACAATTCCTTTGGGGTGGTGTATAGAGATATTCATTCTCACGCCGAACCGCTTGGTGTTCCGCTGTATCCAGTTCAGCTGTGGGATTCAGCCATTATATTTTGTGCTTTAGGAATTATGATTTGGATGAAAAATCGCAAACAGTTCAATGGTCAATTGTTTTTAATTTATGGCCTGGTCTATGCCCTAGGTAGATTTCTTACCGAAAGTTACCGTGGAGATGAAGAAAGAGGTTTTTTATTTGGGGGGTTGCTTTCACATAGCCAGTTTATTGCCATTCTTGTGTTTTCTGCCTGTTTGGGTATTTATATTTTTCGTTTAAAAAGATACCCGAAAACAGATAAAGGATGAGATTTGCGGAACTTGTAGGGCAAAAAGAATTGGCAACTAAGCTCAGAAAGGGAGCTACATCTGGCCGCATACCGCACGCACAACTGTTTTTAGGGGCTGAAGGCAGTGGCAATTTGGCTTTGACTTTTGCCTATGCTCAATATGTAATGTGCACAAACCGCAGCGAGGCAGACAGTTGTGGTGTTTGTGCCAGTTGCCGAAAAGTAAGCAGCCTAACCCACCCCGATTTGCACTTTTCCTTTCCATACCCCGCCAATAAAGGCGACTTTGCCACAGAACTCTACCCTGAATTTAGAAAAGCTTTCATAGATAATCCATACCTCAATTACGAAATGTGGATGGAGAACCTGGACGCAACTGGTAAACAAGGCAATATTCCCGTTAAAGAATGCCATGCAATTTTAAAAAATCTGTCCTTAAAGCCCTTTGAGTCTGAATACAAGGTCTTAATCATGTGGTTGCCAGAGTATTTAGGAAATGCTGGAAATGTACTGTTAAAATCTTTAGAAGAACCTTCGCAGAAAACCTTGTTCTTGTTGGTGGGTGAAAATACCGAGAAAATCATTACAACCATTTTGTCTCGCGTACAACTGATAAGAGTGCCACCCATATTGAATGAAGATTTGGCCGACAAATTGGTTGAATCCTACAATATGCCTAAAGAGGATGCTTTGCGCTTGGCGGTTATGTCTACTGGCAATTTGGTAAAGGCCATAGAATTGGCAGCCAATGCAGAAAATCATTACCTAGAGCCGCTGCGCGCTTGGTTGGGCTTTTGCTACCAAAAACAATTGCCCAAAGCTTTCGATTGGGCAGATAATTATTCTGCAGGCGGGAGAGAGCAACTGAAAGGATTCTTTCTGTATAGTTTGGAAATCATTCGTGCCGTGCTCGTTTATCCAGTAATTGGCAGCAACAATGGTTTAAATGCCTCTGAAACTGAATTTGTAGCCAAGTTTAGCAGTATAATAAATAACAATGCTAAAGCAGAATTGATGTACAAATGGATGAATGATGCTGCTTATGAAGTGGAAAGGAACGGCAGCGCAAAACTGATTTTTGCCGATCTCTCTTTTAAAGTAGCCCGGTTGCTAAAATAAATTGCGATGGCGAGGCAACCTTTTGGGTTCAAATTTCTTCTTTGTTTCATTGTGATCCCATGAGTTTACTACATGCCAATAGGAAAAGACATTACAGAAAAGGAATTGGTCAACAAATGCTTGAGAGGGGAACCCCTTGCCCAAAAGTCTTTGTACGACCAATATTCTCCAGTAATGTATTCCATTTGTATGCGGTATGCTAAGAATGCTGAAAATGCACGAGACCTTTTGCAAGAATCGTTTATCAAAGTGTTTGAGGGTTTGAAATATTTTCGTTTTCAAGGTTCATTTGAAGGTTGGTTAAAACGGGTTGCTGTAAATACCTGTTTAGACTTTAACAAAAAACTGAAATCTGAACCTTATAACGAAGAACTGGATTTGCATGCGCAAATTGGCCAGCAAGAAACGATGAATACCGGTTTACAAGCCAAAGACCTCATCCACTTGTTGCAGAAATTGCCCGTAGGTTACCGCACCGTTTTTAACCTATACGCAATCGAAGGGTATAGCCATAGCGAAATTGCCGATAGCCTTGGCATATCAGACAACACAAGCAAAACCCAGTTATTTAAAGCAAGAAAACTATTGCAAGCCATGCTTGCAGAATTGGAAAAATAAAATGAAAGAGTTCAACGAATTGGACGAATTGTTTAAAGAAGGCCTACAAAATGCCCATATTGCACCCCCTGCCGGTGTCTGGGGCACTGTGGCCAGTTCGGTATCAACCGCATCCACTGCTACCGTTACCGCTGCGGCATGGATTGTTGCTGCAAAATTGGTTGTGGGCTCTATTGTCGCTGTATCTGTTTCATATTTTGCATACCATGCAATAACCAATAACCAAAAGGAAGGTGCACCAAAAGAAAAAATAACCTCTGAAAAAATTGCGGAAAAAATTTCAGAATCCAAATCTTTGCCCGCAGAAAAACCAAAAACGATAGATATTGAAAAGCCAATAGTAAAAACGAATAAACCAGAATACTACCGTTTGCCAATTGGCAACAATGAAGAGGAAATTGCCCATGAAAACGGTGGAAATTTACCCATCGTTGCTGGAATTATTCCATCTAATTTACCCGCTACTCCTGTTGTAAGAAATAACCAGCCACAACCTGAATCGCCTGCTGTAAAACAAACCCCTAACAACCCAGTTTCGGTTTCAACTTGCACGCATACATTAAGTATCGTTGCAACAAAACTTACCGAGGGTATGTATAGCTTAGGTGTTGCTGGTGCCAATGGCGACGTGTTTTGGAATTTTGACGATGGGAATGGCTACGCTATAAAAGGAGAAACCGCCATTTTTAATATACCCACGGGTAAATCTGGCGAAATAAAATTAAAGGCATTGTGCAGGTTGAAAAATGGCTGTAAAGACAGTGCTGGTTTTATTCTTAATGTGGATGCGGGAGCCCCGGAAGTGTGGGATTTTTTAACACCCAATGGCGATGGGTATAACGATGTTTATTTGCCGCTTTTCCAGGCTCCTCCGGCTTATTTTGACATGGCCATTTATGACGCAAACAACCATACCGTTTTCCACTCAGACAATGCCACTTTGGGTTGGAATGGAATTAGTGGGGCAATCCAATGCCATGCAGGTAGATATTTGATGGTGTTGGTTTATAAATCCAACGCCAGTTCTAAATCTAGAACCATCCGCAAAACCATAGAACTTATTCGCTAACTGAGAAAGCAAAAAAATTAAATGCAGACAACCAAACGGAACCTTTTAAAGTCTTATAAAAACCACCTTTAACAAGTAAAACAAATTAAACTATAAAGCATACAATATCAATAACTTAAAATATAATTTAAACAAACACTTTATTAAACGACGAGAAAACAATAAATTTGAAACTTTACCAACCAAAAAACAGAACTATGAAAGTATACAAAACCATATTTAGGAATCTGGCTATCTTGATGGCTTTCTGGCTGATACCCTCAGCTGGATTGAAAGCAGGCAATTGCCAAGTTACCTTCAGCGGATCGTTGTGCGTGGGCAACCCTATTACCTTTACAGGTGAATTAACGGGTACCACCCATGATTATGATTTTAACGGAGAAAACGCCAGCTCTGGACAAAGGATAGTGTCCTATTCCTTTAAGACGCCAGGGAACAAAGTCATTACGTACATTACCACCGTAAATGGGCAAAAATGTACATCTACAATAAATCTTACCATTAAAACCAGTCCCAAAATAAAAATAAAATTGAAAAGCGTTTATAACCAGTGCTTTTTGAACAATCTTTTTTGTTTTGAGGACTCTTCTTATAACCCCAATGGTGCAAAAATAGTAAGGACCGATGGGGTTGTAACAGATGCTCAGGCATTTACTTGGTACAATCCCACAACGCCCCGTACTTTTTGCTTTTCCTATAAAAACCCAAATGGAGGAACTGTAGGTTTGTATTTTAAAGTAGAAGATGCCAATGGTTGTGTTAGTGAAGACACTTTTCCTGCAGTGGGCAATGTGTTTGCGAAAATTGGTGCCCGCTTTACACGCACCAGTAAAAAGAATCCGGGTTGCGACTCCGTAACGGTTGAGGTTACGAATGTGAGTGGTATAACCCAATCTCAGGTAAAAAAAATAACCTGGTTCTGGGGCGATGGGACAACCTCCAACAGTTGGGGTCCTAAAATTAGTCATACGTTCTACGGAGCTGGTGTATACGATTCTAAAATGGTAATTGAAACCATCGATGGTTGTAAAGATTCTTTTAAATTGCCAGCTACTGCCACAGTGCTTGGTTCTGGTGGAAGAATATTTGCCGACAAGGATTCTGCTTGTTCCGCAGATGGTCAATTTACCTTTACGGTATATCCTATTCCCCTAGGTGCTACATCTTGGTTTTGGAATTGGACTACAGCCCCTCCGGGTTGGTCTACCCAAAATGGAACCCAGAATAGAACCAGCTGGTCTCCTACTTTTAGAACAGGTGCATTGGGTCCTCACATGGTTAGTCTTACTTATGTGCACCCCATTTGCGGAAATAGAACATTATACGACACAGTTATTGTTATCGGCCCTGCAAGTACCATTGAAATTCCTTTCCAAAGGATTGCAGAAAATGAAGTTTATCAGTGTCCAAAGGATGTGATGGACAGTGTGCATTTCAAGAATTTTTCTACTTTCTACCACAACGATAAAAATTACTCAAACGATGACAGTGGAAACTATATCAAAGGTTGGGGCCCAAGCCATGCATTTACATTGGGCGACCAGAAATGGGTAAAACCAAAGGGTTATGTAGAAGCACAAAATCGCCAGCGCGTATGTGCTACGAGGCTTTGGGATTTTGGGGATACTTATGCCCCAGAATGTACCACCGATGTACGCGAGAATAAAAACGTGAATGTAAATTGCCAATACTCCAGAGATACTTTGCCTGTGCATTACTATCAGTCTTGGGATTTGGTAATGCTCTCTAAATACAAAAATCAACCCATGGCAGACGCTATTTGGATAGATAGTATTCGTCTTTGTAAGAATATCAACATTTGGCCATCAGATAGTTTTTACATCATTGATGATACGTTTGTATACATTCCCCCCAATCCTGCCGACAGTCTGGCGGCATTGGCCTATGGAAAAAATACACGTCATTATTTACGAGAAGAATACCTGTTTGGGATTGGAGAACGGTATATTACGGACAATGTAGACATTGAACTCGCGGCTGGTGATACTGCATGGTATGGCTCTGATAAAGGCCCATTCACGAGACATATTGGACCTAAAACTTTAAAAGGGGCTGATAAAAATATCGTTAAGGTGAAGAGCAAAACGGATAAGGTTAAATTTAAATTTACCGTATATGTGAAAAAGGATACTTTACCTATACCCTTGTATTTAATACGCACCAAGAAAGGCGAGAAATTAAAAATCATCTCAAGATTTAAAAAACTGCCTCCAGGCAAGGTGAATTTTGATTATGCAATCAATTACCAACGTTTCAGAGAGTTGTATTATTCGAAAATTCCGAGGTGCAACAATGTAAAATTAACCCATTGGGATACTTGTCACATATTCAAATGTTCAAGCGAAGCAGTTAAGCAATTGTCTCTAATGCATGCAAATGCAGGTGGAGTTGGGTCTGGGCTTACCAAACAATCCATTGAATGTTTGGGCGGTAAAAACCCACAATATGGTATTACCTTTGTGCTAACCGATTTGAAACCTGGTTGTACCTTTTCTGAAATACAAATCAACTATGACACATTTTGCGGAAATACCAAGCCGTTTTGGACTCCTTTAAATGGTTTAACACCAGGCGGTAGACCTCCAGGATTGCCTTGGGCTGCCATTGGGCCTTATCAAAAAGGTGGAAATATTCCAAACCGTTTTTCTCAGCAATATTCAGCTGCAGCTGTTTGTAACACCAGTGGTTGTATTACCGTAGGTTTAATTGTGGGCAACGGTGTAAGCAAATCTGGAACCAAGCCTTTGTGCGCGGATACCCAGTATTATGATAATTTTGCATGTTTCCCAATTATAGATCCTTTGTTTGTGGTAGTAACTCCAAAGGAAAATGCGGTGAAAAATTTGAAAGTTTGTCGCGGAGAAGCCATTGTTGTAAAACCCATTGTAGCCAATAAAACCAGAACTAGGGATCTTAAATCCTTGCGCTGGCAGTTAAGAACTGGCAATGCAGGGCCTGATTATTCTTTGACTTGGAACCGTTTTATACAAGAAGATTATTTCAGTGGTGTTTATCTTAGAGATTCTAGTGTGAAAGATTCTATCGCCAAAAGACCTAAGAAAATATACAATATCATGGTTCAAACCCGCGGTGGTACTAATATACAGCAACGCCCATGTTCTCAGATTTGGGACGATGGAATTGCATTAAAGCAAAACAAACCAGATACTTTGGTTACTGCAATTATTTCCAAATGGGATACCATAGCAAATGTTTCTGCTGTGTGGGATCAGATAAAAGCTAAATTAGTGGAAAGAGGATTTGACCCCTTTGCCATTAGTCCTGCGCAAATATTCCGCATGATATGGAACAACAAGGGTACCATAGGCAACCCTTTGACCGGCGCTAAGGGCTGTATTGATACTACAGGATTGAGTAAATTGATTGTATTCTCTTTGGAACCAACTCCTGGTTTTATCAAAATTATTCATGAACGCGATACCAACATCCGTCCTTTGGATACCTTTGTAAAAAGGCAATGGGATCCTGTGAAAAAGAAGTGGGATACATTGATTTGGGCTCCCAAAACCTATACTTTCCGTCCCCAGTGGGCTGGATATCACCTAATTGAGATTTCTATGACCAGTGCAAACGGTAAATGTGATGAATTTAAAGCATTCCCTGTGTTGGTTGGTTTTGGTACTTCCTATGAATTTCCCGACTCTATTGTTTGTCAGGATCAAGCCAATACCTTGGCTATCCGCCCTGAATATCGATACTTTCACCCAGATCCACAAAATTTTGGAACATGGGATCCGTATGACTATTGGCGCGACCAAGCCCGTTTGATCAAACATATCCAGTTTCCAAAAATTGGAGAACCTCTTACCAAGTGGGATTGGAGCAAAGCCGATGACGATACAGCGAAAAAACAAACCATTTTTGGTGGCACTCCTTGGGGCGGCAGTGGTGCTGGAACTCCTTGGGTTCAGCTTGGTGGCGGCGGTCCAAATGCACTCTACTACAAAAACGATTCTGGTATTTATACCTTTAGAAGCATTGTAGGGGATAGCACCGGTTGCTTCGATACTTTAACCAAAAAGGTTTTTATTACCCGCTTGGATGCTGCATTTAATTTGAATGTTACTACACCTAGCTGTAACTCTATTATAGATTTCTTTGACAGTACTAAGCTTTTTGATCCTTGCAATTGGGGCATTAAAAATTGTACCGGCCCAACGCCAATTTCCTGTGATTTTATCACCAAATGGTCTATAGATTGGGGTGATGGTAAGAGTGCTTATTTTGCAAGAAACAAAGAAAGTGAAGAAGGTTTGCCGCCGCGAATTGCGCATAAATACACGCGCAATGGATGGTTTAAAATCAAATACTTAGTTTCTACCAACCAAGGTTGTAACGATACTATATCCAAATGGATAAAAATACCGGGTCCAAGGCCTAAGTTTAACTACACAGACCTGGCTGGTTATGAAGTAACCATTTGCGCTGGAGATAGTGTTAAATTTACGAATCTTACAGATTCCGCGACAAGCAGTGCAGACTGGGTTTGGATTTTTGGCGACGGTAAAGTAAGCAACGTTAAAGACAGCTTAATTACACATACCTTCACCACCAAAGGCCGCTATTATATTTCATTACAGCAGTTTGACAGCTTGTTTATTCCACCCAATATCCGCAAGTATTGTAGCGCTACCTTCCCAGATACAGCCGGAGGCCAACCTGCCTTTATTGTAAATGTTTTAGGACGTGATACCGTTCGCGGAAAATTGGAGAAACTGTCCATCTGTCCGGGTGATTCGAATACCTTTATAGACTTTAGCGATACCGTATTTAAATCCAACAAATGGGTGTTTAGGAATAACTCTACAGGTAGAAAAGACTCTATTACTTCCACCAACGATACTTTACATTGGGTGTTTACAACACCAGGGGTGTATACCGTAACGCATACGGCAGATTACAACCCAGGTAGACCGCGCCCGTGGTGCCCAACAAATGCTGTTTTTCTTACCTTTACAGTGGATAGCATCAAAGCTGATTTTAGTATAGATTCTATGAATAAACCTGAATTCTGTTTCACCAGAACCGATAAGAATGGGGTAACTTTCAGGTGGGGTTTTGGTCATAGAAATGATATTTTGGTAGGTCCATTGAAAGACTTTATACAAAATTCAACCTCTTCTGATAAAAAGATTTGTACCAGTTATGATAGTTCGGGCGTGTATTGGGTTTGCTTTATAGCAAGCAACTCTACAGGCTGTTCTGATACCATCTGTAAACCAGTAGTGGTAGACTTGTTCTTATACTTAGCGAACGTATTCACACCAGGCACTCCTGATGGCAAAAACGATACTTATCGTGTGCCTATACAGGGTCAAGATGTGTTTGAAATTAAAATCATGAACCGCTGGGGAGAAAGAATGTTTATGTCTGAAGATCCTAAAATACAATGGAATGGTAAGGTGAATAATACAGGCGCAGATTGCCCTGAAGGAACCTACTTTTACCAGTTGCGCTACAGATTCAAAGGCAAAGACACAAAAGTGCATTTGATCTCAGGCTCTATCAACCTGATTCGATAATAATCTCTAGAATTTAAAATAAAACCCCAGACTAATCCCCTGGGGTTTTATTTTTGTAGCATGCTTGTACATAATGATACCATTGTTGCACGTGCAACCGCTGCGGGTGCAAGTGCGGTATCCGTGGTTAGAATAAGTGGTACTAGAGCCGTAGAAATGTGCAACGGCATTACCCACGGAAAGACAGAAACCATTGGCTCCCACCAAGTTAAGTTACGCAATATATTTGTGGGTAAAGTGCAATTGGATGAGGCTCTGGTTGCGGTTTATAAAGCCCCCAATAGTTTTACCGGGGAAGAGTGTGTAGAAATTTCGTTGCACGGTTCCGATTTCATTTCTGTTTCTGTATTGCAAGAATTGGTAAAACTTGGAGCAAGGATGGCAGAGCCAGGTGAATTTACTATGCGTGCCTATTTGAATGGACGATTGGATCTCTCGCAAGCAGAAGCGGTGGCAGATTTAATTGCCGCACAAACTGTTGCTGAACATAAAATGGCATTAGGCCAAATGAAAGGTGGTGTTTCTCATAAAATAAAGGACCTCAGGGCTAAAATATTGGAATTTGCAGCATTGATAGAACTGGAATTGGATTTTGGAGAAGAAGATGTAGAGTTTGCAGATAGAACCAGTTTGACAGCGATGGTAGAGCAACTACTAACTGAAGTTCAACAGTTGCTCAATACCTTTAAATCTGGCAATGCAATCAAAGAAGGAATTCCAATTGCCATTGTTGGCAAACCCAATTCAGGGAAAAGTACTTTGTTGAATGCATTGTTGGGAGAGGACAGAGCCATTGTAACCAACATTCCTGGCACCACACGGGACACTATAGAAGAAACAATTAATATGTTCGGCATGCGTTTTCGCTTTATAGATACGGCTGGTATCCGTGAAGCAGAAAATTTGGTTGAAAAAATTGGCATTGAAAAGACGTACAAAAGCATAGAAAAAGCCACTTTGGTTTGGTTGCTTTTGGATATGGGTGATACTTCTAAATTTGAAATAAACCAACAGTTGCAATTCATTTTAAGCTTAACTGAAGGTGAAACTTGGTTGGTGGGCAATAAAATGGATCGTATCAGCAACAATGATTCTATTGAAATGCCAGAGATGGTGACGATTTCTGCAAAAAATGGTGAGTTGGCTTCTTTGCTTTCTAGGTTGGAAATATATGCCAATGGTCTTTTAGAAGGTGCAGGTGACACTACCATTAGTAATTTGCGGCATTACGAAGTGCTGATGCATGCAAAAGCTAGTTTGAAAGAAGTGCTGCGCGCAATTCAAACTGGTTTAACAGGTGACATGTTGGCCCATCATATGCGAAACGCAATGCATGAACTGGGTCGCATTACGGGGGAAATAGACAATGACGAGGTATTGGGTCAGATATTTAGTAAGTTCTGTATCGGAAAGTAGGTTAGATTGCCTCAGTAAGCAGAATAGAATCTAGGGCGTTGTTTATGGTTTTGAAATTGCTAAAACCAGAGCTAACCAACATCATTTTTTCATCGTTTTCTAGCACCATGGTGGGGAAACCCGAAATTCCAACGGATGTAGTAAATTCAAACTCAGCTCGGGTTCTTTTTTCCCAAACTGGCGCTGCAGATTGTTTGATAATTTCATGCGAATCCAAAGACAATGATTCCAAAATAGGAATGTATGTTTTGTCTTCGTTTAATGAGAGGCCATTCTTGAAATAGGCAACTTGAATTTTATGAAAAAAGGCAATCGTTGTTTTCTGCCCAAATTGTTTTACAATATTTAAAAATATGGATGGTTTTAAAGAGCCACTCCACAAGCTTCCTTCTTGCATTTGTAGTTTAAACGCTTCTCCAAAATGTACCTCGCAAAGTTCCTCAACCCTAGGAATGGCATTGGAAATGTATTTGCCTTTGTCACCTATTGGCCCTTCAAAATCATTGATTACCATACCGCCGCAAATGATTTCTATGGGTATTTCTGGATAATGGCTTTCGACCAATTCAATTTGCTTCTGAAACCCATAGCACCAGCCGCACATAGGGTCTGCAAAATAGTAAAGTTTATAACAATTCATAGTGGGTAGTTTTTTGATTTATTGGGTTTTAATTAAACGTGAACTGTAGGTGTGATTTTGCCAAGTATTTATGCGTAAAATATAAATTGCAGGTCTAAGATTTAATCCAGAAATAAAAGTTTTTCCATTTGCTTTTCCAGATTGAAGGAGCATTCCATTCAAGTTTAAAATGGAATAATTGTAAGGGGTGCCAATGTCATCTATGGCCCAGCCGGTCGCACTGGGATTTGGGTAAACATTTAAAGCCAGAAGGGACAGTGGATCGGCATTTAAGGGAACTGTTTTTGCGAGGTATTGCACCATAGTTTCATAACAAGGGCTAAAGTCGACCAATGTATTGCTAGTGTCATCTTGAATTAAACTCTGTTCAATGCTTACGTAGCAAGTTCCATGTGGGTCTTTACAAAAATTAAAATTGGCTTCGCCAGAGGTTGCTCCTTTTTTCCCTACCATTGTGAAATAACCTATCGTATCTCCGAAAGGTGGAGTGGTGTAGCCAATTTTGGCTAGGGATGTTGAGATTGAATCAAACCACGCCAAGGATATCATTGATTTATTGGTTAGGGCAACATAATCACCAATAGGTATGGCATTTATAAATGAGTCAAACTCAAGCCTGTGTTTCTGTTTAGTGACATCAAAAGAATAATAAATCTCATAATCATCTAAGTTTCCAAATGTAGTCCACAATCTGCCTGTCGGGCAATGTGGGATAAAATTTGCCAAACCTTTTCGTTTTAGCGTATGCCCATCAAAAATTATTGCGACAAGTTGGGGTTCGCATAGGCCATCGTGAAGAACCCCATTTGCGAAACTGCCTAATTTTATTCCAGCATTGGTAGAGCCAGCATTGATAAATATGGCTTCTGAAGGACATGGTGAAACGCCAGCCGGATAGACTTCCGCAGTTTTGGCAGTTGAATTGTCTGAATAATAAACTTTTACGCCTGCCGCCAAAATAGTGTCTTTATAATTCCCAGCATTCACTGTTATACTAGCTAATAAGGTGCCACCTGGCTGCAACAATGTATCTAAACTGTTTATTTGAACTGTTTTGAATTTGAATTTCATTTTGCTAGATCCATTAAAAGAACCTTTAAATTGATATTTACCTCCCCCAGGAAAGGACAATGCCGGAGAAAAAACGATGTCAGGCTTTTGGTGAAAGAAATGAAAAGAAATAGAGGTCATTTTATGCGCAACAGTATCTGTGTTTTTTAATTTCCATTCACAAATATCTTGTTTCGCGACTGCCAAAAGTTGAAATTGGGCATGGGCTTTAAACGATGTACTTGTAAACAACAGGAGCAATACTCTTTGAAGATACATAATATATTACAAAATAAAAATTTAAATAGCAATGGATTTCCACAACTAATGGGTAGTTATCCTGATTCTCGCATAAACGTTAAGTTTTGCCCAAATCTTCCCAAAATTCAACCGCCCTGCGGGTATGCGGAATGACAATGGTGCCACCCACAATGTTAGCAACCGCTAAAATTTCGAAAAGCTCTTCGGAAGTAGTGTTTAACGCATGGCATTTTTGCAGGTGGTATTTTACACAATCATCACAGCGCAATACCAAGGAAGCCACAAGGCCTAACATTTCTTTGGTTTTAACCGAAAGTGCGCCTTCTTCATAGGTATGGGTGTCGAGGTTGAAAAGTCTTTTTAATACGAGGTTATCAGAACCTAAAATTTTGTTATTCATTCGCCCCCTATATTCATTAAACTCGGATACTTTATCTGTCATTTTATTTCTTTTTAATTTTGGTTGCAAGGTATAACCGAAAACCGTATTTTTGCACCCTCATTTCAAAGATGGTGCGGTAGCTCAGTCGGTAGAGCAAAGGATTGAAAATCCTTGTGTCGGGGGTTCGATTCCCTCCCGCACCACCACCCAATGATAAAACCCCTTGTATTTACAGGGGGTTTTGTGTCTTAAAATGGGCAGGGGTACAGTTTAGGGATTGTTTGTAGAATTTTTATGTATTTCAAACTGAATCTTAAAATTACAATTGCAGGTCCTAACCGAAAAGAAGACTTTTTTTAAACTATGCGTAAATCAAAAATGTATCTTAGTATAGATTTATCATTGCCTGCAATTGGGGGGTAAACTTGTAAATGTCATCAATTGCGGACAATTCCTGTTTGGTTTCCTTTTTATCAGAATCGAAGGTTCCTAAATACTTTTTTGTTCCATCTAAATAAACCCTGCAAATGGGTTTCCTGTTATTGTCATCAAAAAAGACGGCAAAATAAGACTGTGCGTCCCGCCATGTAATTCTATTACTATCAGTCACAGCTCGCACAATTGCCTTAATGATATAGAATACCTCCATTTCCTCAACGGTGGTATCAACTTTGTTTTTTGAATCTTCAATAATGGCGGCGGCGTTTTCCTTTTTTTCTTGTTCCTGTTCCCGATTCAATGCAGCCTTTAAACGGTCACTAACTGAATCGGAAATAATTTGTTGTGCAGTTTTTTGAACCAATGGCCGGAACTGTTCCAATAATTTTGCAGTCATTCGCCCCGCATAAACTTGTTTAGTGAAGTATTGCACAAATTCGTATGAAGGCGCTGTAAATTCTTTTACAATTAGTCCGCGCAGTTGGTTCATATATTTTAACTCATTGGCAGAATTTAGAATGCCTTCAAGGTTAAAATGGGTTTTGTGAAATTCTTTCAGTTTTTCAATTTGGCCGTCCTTAATGGTGTCAATGGTAAATTCAAAAAATGGTTTTTCGTCCATTTTGTTGGGTTCCTCAAGGTCGGTATAAATTCGGTATTCAATACCATTTGTAAGGATACCAAATTTTGCCTTTGAAACATGAAAGTATCTTGACAGTTGGCCGTCATGCAGAATAAAATTTTTTGTCCAATGTTTACATTCAATCAATATAATTGGGAGTCCATCTTTAAAAATTGCGTAGTCTATCTTTTCCCCCTTTTTTGTTCCAATGTCCGTAATGTATTCAGGCACTACTTCATGCGGGTTAAAAACGTCATACCCTAAGGCCTGAAGTAATGGCATAATAAATGCGTTTTTTGTGGCCTCCTCCGTGGAAATGCTGTCTTTTAATTTGTGAACCCTGTCACCTAAGGCGCGAATGATGTCTTTAAATTCCATAACTATTAAGATTGAACGCAATTGTAATGATTGTGGCTAAAATCCGAAACTCGTAGATAACTAATGTATAAAGTAAGGAAAGGGTGGATGGTTTACCAGTGCATTTTAGTTTAAAAATCCCATTACAATGGAGGTCAAAAAAACTTCTCAAATTTCAAACGGTATTTTGTGTGAGGTGCAGAACAGCGGTTAATTAGGCGGTTTTGTAGGAAAAAATACATATAGGAGGGGTCAAATGTCATTTTATCAAATAAACCATCTTTTTCAACTGTTTAATCTTGTCATGTAACAACATTTTAAAAAACATTACATAAGTTTGCATCAACTTTGCGTTAAATACATACTATGAATATTGTATTGGAC
Source organism: Bacteroidia bacterium (assembly GCA_038317095.1). GTDB lineage: Bacteria > Bacteroidota > Bacteroidia > NS11-12g > UBA955 > JAGXTF01. The sequence continues at coordinate 27,017 of JBBQBB010000018.1, forward strand.
TCTGTTTCATTCTTTGGAAGAGCCTCAAATAATAGAATAAGCCGCCCACTGTTTTATTGGGTTTTATCTAACGATAGGATTTTGGCAAGGACAAAGCATTCTGTGAAATCGGGATTAGTAATGACAGGTTTATGGCTGTTAAGTATGCTGTATAGCATATTAACTGCCTTTTTATTGCTCTTTGTAATCGTTATTTTTGAACTTTTATTTACGATTTTATGGATTATTAAGGTTATTGTAAAAGGTAATAAATTGTCAAATCTTTCAGATACGTATTCCCAATTGAACAAAAGCCGCAAAGTCCTAATTGGTGCCAAAAAAGCAGCATCAATAGATATAAGTGATTTACCTTTATTGTTTAAAATCGCCTTTTGGGGTCTTACTTTAAGCAAGATTTATTTGAACTATAGTATTGAAAGAGTTATCCTTAAGATTAACCATCTAGAGTTTAGTTTAGCTGCACAATTGCCAGTTGACGATATTGTTATTTCAGGTTGGGAGTCCCGATCAGCTTCAGAAGTTTACAACGGTAGAAGTGGGCTGTATGATTTTGTGATTTAATATGGGAGGGAAGGGCTCCCACCGTGTACATAAGCACATTTTTGTTACATCTGAAAAACAGTGCGAATTTCCGGAGTTTACATCAAGAATAATTTATCGATTTACAGGAAAAGGTAATTGTGTCTATTTAGTACACTTGGAACGTTTTGCAAAAACCGATCTTTATGCCGTTAAGTTTTTTCCAAAAAATCACTCTGCCAGTGATGATAAATTTAATTTACCAACTGGCCAGTTTGAGCCTCGAAATATATTCGCAACAGTATTAGATATCCTAAAGTCATTTGCCAAGACGCAAAACGAAAATGCTTCTTTCTGCTATATAGCGGCGCCCACTCCAGTATGTGAGGGTTATAACAATAATAGAAAGTATAGGTTTTATCAAAGAATAGGCTATGACCTAATTTCTACTGAAATTTGGCAATGGGTTAGAAAAGTTGAATTATCAGCGGTATTCTTACTTAATAGGAAGGCTTTATCAGTAAATCCTTCTCTATTAGAAGATTTACCCGGATTAGTTCAAAATCTTATGGGACGAATTAGCATAAATCGAAGTATGTGCGAAGGATGTTGTATCGATTGTAAGCACTGGCTTCGGTTTTCCTAGCGTATAAAGTTTTGCCTTTTGCAGTATATGATAGAATAATTTTGTGCCATTTTTGTACTTAAACATTCATTCAGTTAATTAAATTCAACAAAATCAGTACTTTCGAGTGCGTTAACTCGATTCCCTCCCGCACCACGAAGAACTTCTACTCGGAGTTCTTTTTTTATGGCCTTTTGTGCCCAATACTCTCCCAATAATTCCTATAGACTGCACACTTGTAAATTATGTGCAAATCGTGCTTTTGTAGCATCTTAAATTTGTGGTTCTGTTTCGGTGGTTTTTTATATGGCTTTTGTTAGTTCCATGCTTGGGTTACTCCCAAACCACTTGGAAACCCAAGGATTCTATTCAGTTGTCTATGAAAAATCGCCCCAATTTTCGGTTGGGGTTGGACGGAAGGCAATCTTTTATAAGCGGCCATCCTGTGACCATTTGGGGTCTTCGGTATGGTTTAGATTATGGAAAAGTTGCCTTTTACACAGGTTGGTATGGAACCGATTTGGGTGGAGTATTTGCCGATAAAGATACTTTTTTTTCCCAATACCGTTACCAAAGTTCTACTTTAGAGTACTCTTTGTACAAAACCTGGCGTTGGCAATTGGAATCTTCATTTCAATTGGGTTTAGGCATAGAAACCGAAGTGGTAAAACGCAGGGATGGAATTGTAACCAATAAACAAAAGTTACTTATGCCGCTGGAAGGTGGAATGTCATGCAGAGTGCGGTTGTTGCGCTACATTGGACTCAGCTTGGGTTTGGGAATTCGCTACAGTCCTATTAACGGCCAAGGTTTTAATGGATCTTTTGGTTCAGGTGGACTTACTTTTTATTCTGGCACTCTGTTGAAGGATACCAAAAAACTTTTTAAGAAACTAAAAGGCGACGATTAATTGGTTTTCTTGCCCTTGAGTTTTGTCAGGTGGTTCAAGAAATCTTCAATTTTGTCAACGTCAATGCGGTTGGCCTCAATAACTTTATTCTCGTTCAAGATATAGATGGTAGGGCTGGCAATTACATAGTATTTGCGTAGGTTTTCTGCCCAGGCTTCACTTCTCACTTCACCTCTTAGTAAATGTAAAAACTCCGACATTTCTGGATGTTCTTTTTGGTATTCTAACCATTCTTTCTTTTTGTCGCTAGGTGATAGGGCAACTACTTTCCAACCCTTGGCTTTGTTGTCGTTGTAAATTTTAGCCAGTTTAGGCATTACTTCTCTGCAATGGCCGCAAGTGGGATCCCAAAAAATAAGGATGGTATAAGGTGCCTTAATTTCTCCAGTATTGTGCCAAATCCCGTCTTTGTCTGCCAATTCTAGTGGAACGCCAGGTTTTCCTATGTTAGAAGGTTCACGATCCCGCGCATTGTCGCACATGTGGCGTACGGTGGCGCTGTCTATCCACCATGCTTTGCCAGAACAATAGGTTTTCTGCGCCGTAATTACAAAAGCCTTGTCCATGCCCATAATATTGCTGGTTTCGAAACGGTTGGTTAAATACCAGATAATGTATTTTTCCACTTCTACAGAATTTTCACTTTTTGCCAACAACAAATCCGCAACTTTGATGCACATATCTGCATCTGGTGGGATTACTTTGTCAAAAAAGAAGTCAAATTTTTGCTTTAAAATGTTCAATGGTACACGCACCAAACCATCTTCATTAAAATCAATATGGTCCCAATAATGCTCTTTGTAATATTTGTAAGCCGCATTGCTGTCAGTTGATTTTTGAACATCCATAGGTACTTCTACATCGGACATAGCATAAAGAAAGCGCGACAACAAATGGTTTGGGTGTGTAGCAATATAGAAAGAATCGTAATTGTTTTTTAATTTCAACAATTCCATTTTTTTGGCCATTAAAATTTGTTTTTGGGCTGGTAAAGTATCTGTTTCTGATACTTTGTCATTGTCAATGATTTGTTGAATGATTTTTGCCTTGTAAAGCTGGTATGCCAAGTAAGATGAATTTTGCTCAGAACCGTTAACTTTCATTTTTGGGAAATATTCGCGAGACCAGTAGCTCGTATCTGTAGAAATGGTAAAATCCTGGTCATCGTCTACAATAAATTCAAAATAATCTCTCACTTGTGGAAACACAAAAAGGTAAAACCCATGTTGCAACTTGCGTGTACCGGTGAAATTGGCAAGTCCATTTTTGTCTACAATGGCAGTATCTCTTCTATACTTTCCGTCCAAATGGTAATCTGCCAAATACACAGTATCGCCATGCTTAATGCCTTTGATGACAAATTTGAGGGAATATTTACCTGGTTCAACTCCATCCCAACTTTTTGCACTTTTCAATTTTGGATAAACGCCCACGTTGTTTTGTTTAATGGCAGGGGTTGCTCTTTTGTATGGTGTAATTGGCCCTAGGTTTAAAGCTATGGCCGCAGGCGCAGTTTCAGTATTGGTAGTGTTTGCCGCAGCTGTTTGTTCTTTTTGAGCATATAAATTGGCTGAAAAAATACCCGCCAAAACGAAGGTGAAAATATATTTGTTTAACATTTAATTTGTTACTTTAGAATATTTAGACAAATTTTGTTCCAAAACGGTTGTCTCTATGTCAGAAGAATTGTCATTTTTTAATCAGGTCTATGAAATTGTAAAGTGTATACCATTTGGAAGGGTTACTTCTTATGGCGCCATTGCCAAATATTTGGGTACCGCTAAAAGCAGCAGAATGGTAGGCTGGGCAATGAATAACAGCCATGTCGCTTTACAAAATATACCGGCACACAGGGTTGTAAACCGAATAGGTTTACTCTCTGGAAAGCAACATTTTGGAACAGGAGATGAGATGAAAAAATTATTGGAAAAAGAAGGACTCGAAATAGTCAATGACCAAATTCAAAATTTTAGCCACCATTTTTGGGATCCACAGATCGAATTGAAATACTAATTTATAGAAAACGCTGCCAATGGGGTACTTTGGGGTATTCGGCTGCCAAAGTTATGGTTTCATTTGTAACGGGATGCTGAAAAATCAAGCTTCTTGCATGCAGGGCAATACTTCGGTCGGGCAATGGGTTTTTTGCTCCATATTTAACATCACCTAAAATTGGCGCGCCAGTTTTGGCAAACTGCGCCCTAATTTGATGAAAACGGCCGGTTTCTAATTTCACTTCATATAACTGGTAATTGTTCATAGAGTTTAAAATATGAAAATGTAAAATAGCTTCTTTGGCACCTGTTTTGGGTTTAAGGTAGGTTAATGCCCTATGTGTTTTTGCATCTTTTCCTAAGTAATGGATTAAAGTTCCTTCATTTTCAGTCAATTTTTCTTGGGTAATAAGGTGATACGTTTTGGTGGTTTGTTTTAATTTAAATTGCTCATTCATTCGGGTTAAAGCTTTGGAAGTTTTAGCCAGCAAAACCACACCGCTTACTGGCCTGTCTAAACGATGGATTAATCCTACAAAAGCATCGCCGGGTTTGTTGTATCTTTTTTTCAGATACTCAGCAGCTTCATCCAATAAATGTTTGTCGCCAGTGTTGTCTCCTTGAACGCCCAAGCCTGCAGGTTTATTTACGGCCAATAAATGATTGTCTTCGAATAAAATTTCCATTCAGCGGCGCAAAGTTAGGGCTTCTTCTTTTTATCGACAGGTTTTCAAATGGATTCTACACCGTAAGACTGTATTTTTGCAAATCTTTTGAAAAATCCCTTCCAAACTTACCGCTTAGAAATTGGTGAAGCCTTAAAATTGTCCTATCCTATAATTTTAGGTCAGCTTGGCGTAATTTTAATGGGGGTAGCAGATACCATCATGGTAGGTAGGTTGGGTAGCAATGTTTTGGCAAGTGCAAACCAGGCCAACAATATTTTCTTTATGCTTTCTGGCTTAAGCTTCGGCGTATTGTTCGCTGTTAGCACGGTGGTAAGTATTAAAGTAGGTGAAGGAAAAGTAGGTGAAAGTTTTATCACTTATCGGGCTGGTCTTTTGGCTGCAGTCATCATGTTTGCAGTGCAATTTGTAATGTTGGAAATCATTGTTTCTAATTTTGCATATTTGGGACAGGATGAAGCGATAAATGTTATGGCTCCTGGATTTCTAAGGATTCTCAATTGGAGTATTTTGCCTATGTTGGTTCACATCGCCGTTAGGCAATATACCGATGGTTTAGGACATACAAAAATTGCTATGATTATTACGTTTTGTGGTTTGGCATTTAATATTTTTCTAAACTGGGTATTGATTTACGGTAATTTGGGTTTTAAAGCCATTGGAATGAATGGAGCAGCATACGCTACTTTAATATCGCGGATTTGCATGGCTGCCGCTTCTCTAATTTACGTGCGACATGGTAAATTCATGTCGAAATATAGACCGGTAAAAATGCCTACTTTTTCTATGGTTCGGGCAGAATTACCCATAATATGGAAATTGGGTTTGCCCATAGGGCTGCAAACATTTGCAGAATGGGCTTGTTTTAGCATTTCGGGTATTATGGTGGGTTGGTTTGGTGTGCAACGATTGGCGGCTCATGCCGTTGCGCTAAATGTGGCGTCTGTAACTTACATGGTCGTAAGCGGATTTGCTATTGCTGGGTCAATCATGGTTGGCAATGCTTATGGAGAAGGCAATAAGAAAAAAATAAAAAGGATTGGCGATGCTATTTTTTTAATTATCATTGTTTTTGAATTGGTGAATGCCTTTTTCTTCTTACTGGGTGGGCGTTTTATAGCGCATATTTACGGTGTTGCTCCCGATGTTTATGCTTTTGTTGTGCCGCTTTTAATGCTTGCCGCCGTTTTTCAAGTGGCCGACGGTATTCAAGCGGGTGCCATGAATTTGTTGCGCGGTATTACGGATGTAAATTGGGCTTCTATTATTAGCGTTATGTCTTATTGGGTGGTGTCTCTTCCACTTTCTTATTATCTTGGCAAAGTGCTTGAAGGCGATGTCTATGGCATTTGGTTGGGTTTCACCATCGGTTTGTTTATTGCCGCCATATTGGGGGTTTGGCGGTTTTATTTTAGGCAACGAACTTTGGAGTTTGAATATTGAAAAGCAAAGTATATGAATAAAAGAATTACATTTCTCTTCGCAATTTGCCTAATAACGGCCTTACAACCTGCATTTTCACAGCGCAATGGGGATACTTATTTCGACGTTTCAGTTTCCCCTTCGCTGGGTTTCCAAATTTTAGGGGGTATAAAATTGCCACAAAAATATTCTGGGTCAGAATCTACCTACCGAGATTCTATTTCTAAAATTAGCCGTCCTGGACAAAGTATGAATTTTGGGGTGCAATATTTTTCAAAGAAGAATGCATTTAATGCCTTTTCAATTGGCTTGTCGTACACAACTTTAACTTTTAGGCGAACGCAACAGAATTTAATATTGGGCGACATGATTCATCCCAAAGTGGGCATCGTTTCTGGTTTGATACAAGCCGCAAACCTTACTGTCAAATACGATTTTCGATACAAGTACATTGAAGTGCCGCTTTTGTGGCACAAAAGCGCCGAAGGATATGGCAATTTAAAAGAATTCGACATTTGGTATTTTGGGGGTTTTGCACCCGCGGTATTGGTTAGGGACAGGGTTCATATTTTTACCGAAGGCTTTACCACAAATGGCACCAACACCTTTAATGTAAAGGATGATGACATAACACCAGTTCGTTTTAATATCATTGGCCAAGCAGGCATAAGGGCCGATTATTATATGTACAAAAACCTACACGGACTTTTGCAACCCAGAATCAGGGTGCCATTGTTGCCATCTACTGGCGGCATTCAATCTGTCTGGATACCGCAACTGTCAGTAGATTTGGGATTAATTTTTTTGTTGGATAAGACCAAATAAGGAACAAAATCCTTAAAAAATGCCAAAAAGATAGCCCTTACACTGGCAGGCATAAGGGCTTCCGGAGGGTATGATTCTTTCGAATCAAAATCTTAATAACACCAAAGCCGTAATGGCTTGTTAGCGAATTCAAATGTAATAGCGAATTTTGATTTTGGATAAACCGTTTTACGAAAACAAGATTTGGGTTAACCAAATCTTGTTTTAAATTTACATATTGTTAATCTCTGGATTAAAAAGTAGCAGCATTATGAGCCCATTGTTATTTTCCGTTCAACTTAGCCTTAATATATTCGCGATTCATAGTTGCGATAACACTCAATGGAATTTCTTTAGGGCATTCTGCGGCACAAGCTCCTGTGTTGGAACAAGCACCGAATCCTTCTGCATCCATTTGGTCGACCATAGCCACCACGCGAGTTTCTCTTTCTGCTTTTCCTTGGGGTAACAATGACAATTGTGTCACTTTTGCGCCAACAAACAACATCGCACTGGCGTTTTTGCAGGCACTCACACATGCCCCACAGCCTATACACATAGCTGCTTCAAATGCCTCATCTGCAACTTCCTTAGGGATTAATATGTTGTTTGCATCAACCGCACTGCCGGTATTTACAGAAACGAAACCACCAGAAGCAATGATTCTGTCAAATGCGCCACGGTTTACACTTAAGTCTTTAATAACTGGAAATGAATTGGCGCGCCAAGGTTCCACCACTATGGTATCTCCATCATTGAAACTGCGCATATGCAATTGGCAAGTGGTAATTGCACCCTTGGGCCCGTGCGGCCGGCCATTGATAACCATGCTGCACATTCCACAAATGCCTTCGCGGCAATCGTGGTCAAACGCAACAGGTTCTTTGCCTTCCGTAATTAAGTTTTCGTTTAGTACGTCAAACATTTCCAGAAACGACATATCCGGATTGGCTTCTACTTTATATTCTTCAAATTGTCCGGCGACGGTGCTGTTTTTTTGTCGCCAAACTTTCAAATTCACCTTCATTTCATTTTCCATCTTTTTTCAGTCAATAATTTTACATTGATTATTTATAACTACGCTGTGCGATTTTAATGTTTTCGTATTTCAATTCTTCTTTGTGCAGTTCCCATGCATTGTTGCCTTTGTTTTCCCAAGCAGATACAAACATAAAGTTTTGGTCATCGCGCAAAGCTTCGCCTTCTTCTGTTTGGTATTCTTCACGGAAATGGCCGCCGCAACTTTCATTGCGTTCCAAAGCATCTAGGCACATTAGCTCTCCCAATTCCAAAAAGTCCGCAACCCTGCCTGCTTTTTCAAGCTCTGGGTTGAATTCGTTCTGAATACCCGGTACACGAACATCACTCCAAAACTCTTCTCTTAAGGCGCGAATTTCAGCAATGGCTTCTTTCAAACCTTTTTCATTTCTAGCCATGCCACATTTGTCCCACATAATAAGACCCAAGCGCCTGTGGAAACTTTCTACAGATTGCTTGCCTTGGATCGCCATCAATTTGTCCAATTGGTCTTGGCAACGTTTTTCGGCTGCTACAAATGCTTCGTTATCTGTAGGTATGCTTTTGGTTCCAATATCTTTGCTTAAGTATGAACCGATGGTATAAGGAATCACGAAATAACCGTCTGCCAAACCTTGCATCAATGCAGAAGCACCCAAACGGTTTGCACCGTGGTCGCTAAAGTTGGCTTCGCCCAAAGCATACAATCCTGGTACGTTGGTCATCAATTCATAATCTACCCAAAGGCCACCCATGGTGTAATGCACCGCAGGGTAAATGCGCATTGGCACTTCGTATGGGTCTTCGTCGGTAATCTGTTTGTACATATCAAACAGGTTGCCATATTTTTCTTTGATAACCTCTTTGCCCAAGCGTGTCAGCGTTTCTTCATCTGGATTTTCAATACCCAATTTGCTGGCTTCAGTGCGGCCATATTTGTTTTTAAGGTTAAATTTAAAATCCAAATAAACGGCCATTTTGCTCGGTCCAACACCAAAGCCTGCATCGCAGCGTTCTTTGGCAGCGCGGCTTGCAACGTCGCGAGGTACAAGGTTCCCAAAAGCAGGGTATCGGCGTTCCAAATAGTAATCGCGTTCCTCTTCAGGTATGTCGTTCGGTGGGCGGTTGTCGCCATGCGCTTTTGGTACCCATATTCTACCGTCGTTTCTTAAAGACTCACTCATCAAAGTAAGTTTGCTTTGGTAATGGCCCGAAACAGGTATGCAGGTAGGGTGAATTTGTGTGAAACAAGGATTGCCAAAATATGCGCCCGTTTTGTGGGCTTTCCATGCAGCGGTAACATTGCTACCCATTGCATTGGTACTTAGGTAAAATACGTTTCCGTACCCTCCGGTGCAAAGCAATACGGCATGTCCAAAATGGCGTTCTAGTTTTCCGGTAATTAAATCGCGGGCAATAATGCCGCGGGCAACCCCATCAATTTTTACTACTTCCAACATTTCATGGCGGTTGTACATTTTTACACTGCCCAATCCTACTTGGCGTTCAAGCGCACTGTATGCGCCCAACAGTAGTTGTTGACCCGTTTGGCCTGCGGCATAAAATGTTCTTTGTACTTGGGTGCCACCAAATGAACGGTTGCTAAGGGTTCCGCCATATTCACGGGCAAATGGAACGCCTTGGGCCACACATTGGTCTATAATGGAAGAAGAAACTTCGGCTAGGCGATGCACATTGCCTTCTCTAGCGCGGTAATCTCCCCCTTTAATGGTATCGTAAAACAGGCGATAAGTGCTATCACCATCGTTTTGGTAGTTTTTTGCAGCATTGATTCCGCCTTGCGCAGCAATGGAGTGCGCACGGCGCGGTGAGTCTTGAAAGCAAAATGCTTTTACTTTATAACCCATTTCTGCCAAAGATGCAGCCGCACTAGAGCCGGCAAGTCCTGTGCCCACCACTATAATTTCTAAAGATCTTTTGTTTGCTGGATTTACCAATGGAACTGAACTGCGATATTTGGTCCATTTATCCGCTATGTTTCCTTCGGGTATTTTTGAATCTAAACTCATTTTTAATTTTATTTATGGTAAAACAATTTATTGAATCCAACCCATATACATGGAAATGGGCATGGCTGCGAAAATTAAAGGTACAATAATGCTAAATCCTATGCCTGCAGATTGGATGATAGGGTTGTATGCTTTGTGGTTGATTCCCAAACTCTGGAAAGCACTTTGAAAACCATGCAAAAGATGGTAAGCCAACGAGAGACATCCAAAAACATAAATAATAACTGCGTAGGGGTTGGCAAAAACTTCTTTCATTTCGCCAAATAAGGTTTCTTGGCCACTGGTAATTTCATCGGTAAGCCTGCTTACCACCCAAAAATGCCTTAAATGAATTACCAAAAATATTAAAAGCAAGGACCCAAGTATACCCATACTTCTAGAATACCATTTGCTATTGGCATTGCCCGGGTTTTTTCTGTATTTGTTTTTTCTCTTTTTGTTGTTGCTAAACCACAACATCAAACCTTGAATGATGTGCAAGAGCAAAAATGCGAACAAACCAATTTCCGCTGTGCGAATCAACCAATTGGTGCCCATGAATTCTGCGGCTGCATTGAAAGTTTCGCCACCGTCATTCCAAAAAATCATGGCATTTACGCTGCAGTGTACCACCAAAAAAAGGATCAGAAAAAGGCCTGTTAAGCCCATCATTATTTTCTTGCCGATGCTGGAATTAAATAGAAAAGAGAACAGTTTCATGTATTGTTTAACGCTAATTTATTATAGCTGCAAAAGTAACCATTTGGCGCCAAAGCACAGTTGCGGGTTGAAAACATTTCTTATTTAGAATGGTTTTAAATAATTTGCTAACAAATTGAATTTTAGGGTTTTGGTAGACAATGCCCTGCAAATCTTCTTGTTCCGAAAAGTTCCACAAAAAAGTGCCAAACGCATTCAACTGTAGTTGAATATCCGAAGGTCCTTCCAAACGTAATGATTTGGTGACAATCTAATGGTTTATCCCTTCATTATCTTCTGCATGTATTTTCCTACAATGTCAAATTCTACATTTACCGTTTCGCCAATTTTTAAAAGACCCAAATTGGTATGCTCCCAAGTGTAGGGTATAATAACCACTGAAAAGTAGGTTGCCTCGCTATCAACCACGGTTAAACTAATTCCATTGAGGCAAATGGAGCCTTTTTTCACTGTAATTCCCGCCTCTTTGTTGTGGGTAAAATGCAGTTTAAAACTCCCGTTTTCGTTGTCAATTTGGCTTAAAATGGCTGTAGCGTCTACATGTCCTTGAACGATGTGTCCGTCAAATCGGCCATCTGCTTTGAGGCAGCGTTCTAAATTTATTTTATGATTCAGTTGCCACTGGCCAATGTTGCTTTTCTCTAAGGTTTCTTTCACCGCAGTTGCCCGGTGTAAGTTGTCTTTTAACTCTACCACAGTAAGGCAAATGCCATCGTGGGCAATGCTTTGGTCCACTTTTAATTTTTGGCTTATGGGACTTTGGATCCAAAAACTTTTGTTGTCGTTTTCTGCTGCAACGGATACCAATATACCTAAAGTTTCAACAATTCCGGTAAACATGCGGCAAAAATACAGATTTGCAGCCGGTAAAAGTGAGTTGCATTGCTGACAGTCTGTCACAATTCGCCTTTTGGCAAAAAAATTGACATGGGAAATTGCGATGAGTCACGAAGAACAAAAGCATGCAGATGAATTGACCGATACAGGCAAAGAGGTAGTGAATGAAGTAGCAGCTCCTGGAGAGGAACTTTTAGAGGTAGAAAAAGAGTTGAATGTAGATGGAATGACAGAGTCTGCGGAAGCTTTGCTTTTGGTAGAAAAAGAAAAATACATGAGATTGTACAGCGATTTTGACAATTTTAAAAAACGCACAGCCCGGGAACGAATGGATATTTTTACAATGGCTGGCAAAGATGTTTTGCTAAGCATGTTGCCTGTTTTGGATGATTTGGAACGCGCATTGAAGGCGACCACCAAATTAGAAGGCGATGCAAAAGCGGCCTTTGAAGGGTTTGAATTGATTTACAAAAAAATGAATACCACTTTGGAATCCCAGGGTTTAAAAGCCATGAATTGCGTGGGAACCCCGTTTGATGTGGAATTGCACGAGGCGATTACCAAAATTCCAGCACCTACAAATGCATTAAAAGGCAAAGTAGTGGATGAGTTGGAAAAAGGATATTTAATGAATGATAAAGTGATTCGATTTGCCAAAGTAATCATTGGGGAATAAGGGGAAATGGCGAAAAGAGATTTTTACGATATTTTAGGAGTAAGCAAAAATGCAAGCACGGATGAAATTAAAAAAGCCTACCGCAAAATGGCTATTAAGTACCATCCAGATAAGAATCCCGGAAACAAGGAAGCTGAAGAAAGTTTTAAAGAGGCTGCCGAAGCTTATGATATATTAAGCACTCCTGCAAAAAAACAGAAGTACGACCAATACGGATATCAAGGTATGGGTGGCGGTGGCAATTACAGCGGGGGTGCCGGCTTCAGCATGGACGATATTTTTAGTCAGTTTGGAGATGTTTTTGGAGATGACAATGCATTTGGTTCTTTCTTTGGCGGTGGCGGTGGGAGTAGGGGTGGCTCACGCCACCATTCTGGCAGCAACATACGCATAAAAATCAAACTCACCCTGGCAGAAATGCGCAGTGGGGTAGAGAAAAAGGTGAAATACCGCCACATGGTGGAAGCGCAAGGGGTAAAGTACGACGATTGCAGAAATTGCGGTGGTACGGGTGCAGTGCGTAAAATCACCAATACTTTTTTAGGTCAAATGGCGACCCAAAGCGCATGTCACGTCTGTGGCGGAATGGGTAGGGTAATTAGCAGCAAACCAAGAGAGGCTAACGAACAAGGTCAAATTGCGGTTGAGTTTGAAACCACTATTAAAATTCCAGGTGGGGTAGCAGATGGCATGCAATTGTCGGTAAATGGCAAGGGCAATGCGGGTCCGGGTGGCGGCCCTGCCGGCGATTTAATTGTTCTAATTGAAGAAATAGCACAAGAAGACCTAACCCGCGATGGAAACAATGTGATTTTTCAATTGTGGTTGTCATTTCCAGAAGCTGCCTTGGGTGCATCGGTAGAAGTACCCACATTGGATGGCAAAGCAAAAATTAAAATCGACCATGGCACACAGCCAGGTAAAATACTGAGACTTAAGGGTAAAGGATTTCCTGATTTAAATGGATACGGCACCGGTGATCAACTGATTGTGGTGAATGTTTACATTCCATCCAAGATGAGTTCAGAGGAAAAAGATATTCTTTTAAAACTACAAGACAGCAAGCATTTCAAACCGTCAGAAAACACCAGCGAAAAAGGTTTTTTTGACAAGATGAAGGATTTTTTCTAAGGCATTATAGACTTTTTACGCCTAATTTTTCGATAACCTCTGTGAAAGGGGAATGTATCAAAGATTTTAAGTGAACGTTGCGGGTCTGCCTGTTTTTTTGACCCTGCTTGAAATCTGCCATCAAAATTGTCCATAATTCTGGAGCTAAAACCATAGCAGGAAAGAAAACACCCAGCGTCATAAAACTTCGATTTCCAGTGCCAAATTCAAAGGCGCTAAGGCGCATTTCGCCAACCACCGTTAGCGGGTAATTGAGCAATAAATGTTTCATGTCGTGTTCCTCAAATCCTGGAATAAAATCAATTTTATAGTGTTTCATATGCCTGCCAAGTTCTTCACCAAACGTGCCTTGTGGCAATTTGCACAAATCTGCAATCTCCAAATGCCCAGGTGATTTTTGTTGAAGAATTCCAGCCACCGGAAAAAGCATCTTTACGGCGACCAGTTCAATCATAAAATCTCTAAATTTGGTGTATTTTATCCAAAGTACTTTGAAATGCAAAGCTAATTGAGAAAAAAAAGAGTGTCTCATATATGTGTTTTTTTAATGATGTTTTGTAATGCTTCTATGTGGTGTAAAAAAGCTTTCTGACCAGATTTAGTAACCCTATAGCTGCTATTGGGCTTTTTGCCAATAAAGGATTTACGCACTTCTATGTATTGGTTTTCTTCCAATGCTTTAATATGCGAAGCCAGGTTGCCATCTGTCAGGTCTAACATTTCTTTAAGCTTAGTGAAGTCACTCCAGTCTTGTGAAATTAATACAGTCATAATTCCCAGCCTCACTCGGTGGTCAAAGGCTTTGTTCAGTTCTGATATTTTAATTTGTTTACCCAAGGTTCTTTTTTCTAATCATTAGTATACCTGCAACGATATGGCCTCCGCCAAATGCAATAACCCAAAGTAGCCAAGAATAATTGGGAATAAAAGCCGCAATACATCCACAAATAAAAATATAAATACCTACATATTTTAGAATATTTTCACTGAAATAGGATACATGCATTAGCGCCAGGCCGTAAAGGATAGACATCAAGGTGGGCATGAGCATAATATTTGTAAAGTTTGTGGAATCGGGTTCTAAAATTCTAAAAGCGACAAGGCCTCCACCAATAATATAGAGTGACAAAGTCCCTACCAAACGTATGAGGTTTTTAAACGCAGGTGCTGTTAGGTTTTTTGGCAAACTGAACAAAACAATTGCACCACATATAATACCTGTAACCAACAAAAGGACACCGAAGAAAATTACAAGGTTCCAGCCAATGCCTACATGCACTTTTTCAAAATAGTATTCCATGTCCAATGGTTTGAATCTGAAAAGAACATTGATGGAAAAAAATCCCAAAATTGCTATAACCCCAGCAGCTACAGCAGCCCAGCCATTTAAATGGCGAAAACGGGTTAGTTTATCCAACACCGCATTTACTTCCCTAATTTGATCTTTGGCATCCATAATTTAACTTTGTGATGCAAAGTAATTTGAAAAAAATGATAAATCCTAATATTTTTAGGATAAAACCACAATATTTTACGACAAAGGATTCTATGCTGGAAAGTTCAATAAGAAAAAAAATGGCTAATTTTGCAGTTATATGAGATTGATTCTTTGCACTCTTTTGACCTTAGGTTTAAGCCAATTTGCCAATGCCCAGCGCATCATCCCTTACGAAGAACTTGGCTGGGAAACCACGCATGACCCAGTTTCTCTTAAAGCTGTCGATCCCGATTCGGTTTATTCTTTCTCTTATTGGGGATCTTCTTATTTTAATGAAGGCGAAGAACCTGATACCGTTTTTAACGCAGTCGACCTTCTCAAGTGCAAGAACTTGCAGCGTTTGTCATTGCACAATGTGGCTGCACAATTTGTGGTTGACAATTTGGAGAAATTTCCAATGTTGCAAATTTTGGAATTGAATGATGTGAATTTAGGCGAAGGGTTTCCTACAGAAATTTATGAATTAAAAGAGTTGAGAAGTTTGGGATTAAACCAAATTAGTTCTGTCAAATTTGACGAAGCAGCGCTAAAAAATTCCAAAATTGAAAAGTTGGAATTTATCGAATTTTCCGCCACAACGGATGATGAAAATAACGCCATTTTGCATTTTAACGTTTTTCCAAATTTAAAGGACCTTTATTTAAGCAGTAGCAATATCAGCAATGCCGATTTGGCTTTTGGTTGCGCAAATTTAGAACGTCTAGAATTATCGGAGTGCGGGGATTTGAGTAAATTGGATCTAACGGGTTTGGATAAATTGCTTTATCTGAGTTTGTATAATTTGTATGCTTTGGAGACGGAACCTATTGGATTGGCAAGCCAGGACAAATTAACGGAACTGTACATTCGCAATTGCCCATTTGAAATTGAAATACTCACACTTTCTGGTTGCACTTCTATAGTAACCTTATTGATTGATGGCTGCACAGTTACAGATTTATCTTCCATTGGGAATATGCTGGAATTGGCCACTCTTACCATCTCGAACAATGGCTTAACCCGGCTACCAGAAAATATTGGCGATTGTAAAATGTTAATCAGCGTTACCGCATCTGACAACAGCATTTCTGAGTTGCCCAGGGGATTGTTTGATTTGAAAAATCTGAATTATTTAGAACTTAGCAACAACACAATTTCTACACTGCCAAAAGGGCTTTCCAGTTTGCAAGAATTAAATACTTTGACATTAAATGGAAATTCGATTTCAAAAATAGAAGATGGAGCCATGAATTTGCCAAAATTGAAGTATTTAGAAATGAATTATTGCGGATTGAAGTCATTGCCGGCAGATTTTGGCAATTTAAAATCTTTGTATGAAGCTCAATTTATAGGCGATAGTTTAACCACAATTCCAGCTTCATTGTTAAAACTTTCTAACCTTGTGTATCTGAATTTTGCTTACAATCAAATCTCAACTTTGCCAGAGGGATGGGCGGGTCTAAACAAACTTTATTCCATCAATTTGAGTGAAAACAAATTAAATAAACTGCCTAAAGATTTTTTTGCATTGAACGCATTGGTCAGTTTG
The DNA here is from genome assembly GCA_038317095.1 of Bacteroidia bacterium. Lineage (GTDB taxonomy): Bacteria > Bacteroidota > Bacteroidia > NS11-12g > UBA955 > JAGXTF01. The sequence continues at coordinate 43,393 of JBBQBB010000018.1, forward strand.
AATTTAGAAAACAACTTTCTAAAGTCGTTGCCAACCAAAGTCGCCAAAACCCCGATGCTGGTTTATTTGACTATAAATGGGAACCAACACATTAAATATCCAAAGGGAATTGAAAAATTCCCTAAACTATCTTTTATTTATGTAAATGCAACCGATTTATCTGCCAAAGAATTAGCCAAGTGGAAAAAGAAATTGGGAGAGAAATTGCAGGTGAGGGATTGAATAAAAAAACCGCCCGAAATAAGCCGGTTTTTTTTAAAAATAAAATTATTTAAGCAGTAGCGTTCAACCTAGCACTCAATTCGGCATTTAATGCTTCTAGAAAATCTTCAGTATGCAAATACTGGCCTTCTTTTACCTCATTGCCATAAATACAAACTGCCAAATCTTTGGTCATGCGGCCACTTTCTACCACATCTACACATACTTTTTCAAGGGTTTGGCAAAAGTTGATGAGTTCCTGGTTGCCATCCAATTTGCCACGGTGCTCTAATCCACGAGTCCAAGCAAAAATGCTGGCTATTGGGTTGGTGCTGGTTTTTTTGCCTTGTTGGTGCATGCGGTAATGGCGGGTTACGGTGCCATGGGCTGCTTCTGCTTCCACAGTTTTGCCGTCTGGCGTAACCAATACACTGGTCATTAATCCCAAAGAGCCAAAGCCTTGTGCAACCGTATCGCTTTGTACATCGCCGTCGTAGTTTTTACATGCCCATACAAAGTTGCCATTCCATTTTAAAGCACTTGCAACCATATCGTCGATTAGTCTGTGTTCGTAAACAATACCTGCTGCTTCAAACTGGGATTTGAAATCGTTTTGGTAAATTTCTTCGAATATATCTTTGAACCGACCATCGTATTTTTTCAAAATGGTATTTTTGGTTGAAAGATACAAAGGCCATCCTTTGGTTAATGCCATATTGAAACAGCTTTGTGCAAACCCTTTGATGCTTTCATCGGTATTGTACATGGCAAGTGCAACGCCGTCTCCTTTGAAATTGTACACTTCGAATTCTTGCACGGATCCATCTTCACCTTCAAATTTTACGGTAAGTTTTCCTTTGCCTTTGGTTACAAAATCGGTAGCACGGTATTGGTCGCCAAAAGCATGACGGCCGATGCATATAGGCGCTGTCCAATTTGGAACCAATCGAGGAACATTGCTGCAAACGATGGGTTCGCGAAAAACTGTACCATCGAGAATGTTGCGAATGGTACCATTTGGGCTTCTCCACATTTGTTTTAAATGAAATTCTTCAACACGGGCCTCGTCTGGGGTTATGGTGGCACATTTAATGCCTACATTGTATTTTTTTATAGCTTCAGCGGCATCAATGGTAACCTGGTCATTGGTTTCGTCGCGGTATTCCATGCCCAAATCGTAATATTTGATATCAATATCCAAATATGGAAGGATGAGTTTGTCTTTGATAAAATGCCAGATAATGCGGGTCATTTCGTCTCCATCTAGCTCTACAACGGGGTTTGCTACTTTTATTTTTGCCATTTAAATTCGTTTTTTAAGGGTTGGTTTTAAAGGTGCAAAGGTAAGTAAAAATCATTGGATTTTATGTGGAAATGCAGCGTTCCGTTTGGGGTGAAGGCAATATACCTAAAGGGAAAAAGTTTTGTCTTCTGCGCATATATCCAAGTTTTAGGGTATTCGAATTTTAGTGTGAATTCAGATTCTTAAATAGCAACAGTATTGTTAAAAAGGCATTCCATGATTTATTAACCTATTCGGGCAGATTATCAGGCGGTATAGTCGAAGTCTCTTCATCATTAAATTCGAAAAGATACTTTGGATCATATTCAATTTCATGCATTTTAAGGAATTGTAAATATTCCTGCTGGAAATTCTTTTTTTTATGGTGTTCTTTTTGATTGTCGATATATTGAATTACTTTTTCAATATGCGATTTGGAATAGCTAAATGCCCCATACCCATTTTGCCAGTTGAATCCATGCTTTACGTAGCCCATTTCTCGAATAAATTTGCCAGAAGATGTTTTTATATTTTCAACCAGTTGAGGCAGGGGCTGTGACGGTTTATAAATTATGAATATATGAATATGGTCAGGCATTCCATTGATTCGAATTAATTTATGTTTGTTATCCTGAACGATGCCGGTGATATATCTGTAAAGATGATCCTCCCAATCCCGGTGAATTAAAGTTTGTCGGCGTTTTACTGCGAAAACTAGTTGAATGTACAATTGTGTGTAAGAATTTGCCATAATGATCAAAATATTAACATAAATAGTTGCCCAAATTAGGTGGTGGGATTGTAAAAACAAAAAATAATTTGCCTTTGATTTGGTTTTGGAAATGCTGCGCCCCTCTGGGGCTAGGGATGCTGCGCCCCTCTGGGGCTAGGGATGCTGCGCCCCTTTGGGGCTATGGATGCTGCGCCCCTCTGGGGCTAGGGATGCTACGCCCCGCTGGGGCTATGGATGCTGCGCCCCTCTGGGGCTATGGATGCTGCGCCCCTCTGGGGCTAGGGATGCTGCGCCCCTCTGGGGCTAGGGATGCTGCGCCCCTCTGGGGCTATGGATGCTACGCCCCTCTGGGGCTAGGTGTATTGTAAATCTGCTCCAGAGGAGCAAGGCATTTGTGGAAAAGTTGAATTGGGAAATTTAGCCCCAGGGGGGCGCAGCATCTATTTTTTTACAAAGAGCAGATTTCAAATGCATTGAAAAATACTACACCAAAAGAAAATCGTTTGTTGTTTGGTTTTATATTCTATTCCCCTCACGGAAATTTCGGAAACTTCTGAAAATCGGGTTTTCGTTTTTCTAAAAAGGCTTTCTTGCCTTCTTGGGCTTCTTCGGTTAGGTAATACAACAAGGTTGCATCCCCTGCCAATTCCATCAAGCCAGTTTGTCCATCCAATTCTGCATTCATAGATCTTTTAATCATGCGAATGGCCATGGGGCTGCGTTCCAATATGGTATTGCACCAATCTACAGTCTCATCTTCCAACAGTGCCAATGGCACCACTTTGTTTACCAACCCCATTTTTTCGCATTCTATAGCTGAATATTGCCTGCATAAAAACCAAATTTCACGGGCCTTTTTTTGTCCTACATGGCGTGCCAGATAACTGCTGCCAAAGCCTCCATCAAAACTACCTACTTTGGGGCCAGTTTGGCCAAAAATAGCGTTTTCCGAAGCGATAGTAAGGTCACAAACCACGTGCAATACATGCCCGCCGCCTATGGCGTATCCATTCACCATGGCAATGACTGGTTTTGGAAGACTGCGAATTTTCTTGTGTAAATCCAATACGTTTAACCTTGGAACACCATCTTCGCCAATATAACCGCCAATTCCTTTTACGTTTTGATCGCCGCCACTGCAAAAGGCTTTGTCGCCAATTCCGGTTAGAATCACAACACCAATCTCTTGGCTTTCTCGGCATATGTCAAAAGCATCAAGCATATCTGTCACAGTTTGCGGACGAAATGCATTGTATACCTCGGGTCTGTTTATGGTAACTTTCGCAATCCCATTGTGGAATTGAAACAAAATATCAGAATATTCTTTCAGGGTGGTCCAACTGCGTTGTGTCATTATTAAAGATGCAAAATTAACATCTAGTCCCTAATGCAAGGTAAAAAGGTTTAAAATTCAAAAGGATATAAAAAAAAGGAGCCCCATCGGACTCCCTTCACAATCAAAATATAAAAAGAACAAGAAATTTATTGAATCAGTATGCCAAATTCGAAGGCATTTGCAGTAGGACCTTGATTGGTTTTAAACAAGCTTGTCATAGAATAGCGGCCATATAAGAAAACGGAATTATATCCAATTTGGAAAAATGGGGACAATGCAAAATCGTTAAAATTAAAATCATCAAACTGTTTTTCTTTGTTGGATGAACTGTGGTTTACTTTGGTGTGTGTGCGCACCCTGTATCCCGCTGTTACGCCGGCTCTTACAGAGAATCCATCTTCATGGTCTCTTGGGTTGGTTTGGTAACCCAAAGCCAAAGGAATTCCCAAATAATTGACTACAACCTTGCTTTTTTCTGCATTTCCACTGCTATCCACTTTGTATCCAAATTTGGCTGCTTCTTTGTTTAAATTTACGTTGTTGTTGGCAAATCTGTAGTTTTTTATATCATATCGAATGCCAGTCCATAACCTCAGTTTGCCTTTGATTAAATTAAATCCCCAGTTCTGACCTAAGCCTATACCAAAGCTTTTGCCATTGTTTAATTCAGGGAGTGAATTGTTTGCATTACCATCGCTGGCGGATCTTTTTACGTTGGCAAAGCCAAAATTAAAATCGGTACTGCTAATGAATGCAGGAGCCCGGTCGTCACAATTCCTGCAATCGGGATCTTCCACTTCACCTGAATTAATGACTATGGTGTCTTTTTCATTTGGCAAACTGTCGTTGGATTTGTGAATAATTACAATGCGTTTTTGAATTTTTTTAACCTTTGTGGTGTCTTGGGATTTTGCACCCATAATGGCAACCAGGAAGGAAATTGTTAGGATGATGGGTTTCATTTTTTTTATTTTATTTAGTCAATTAAGGTGGCAATTATTTCTGTTTTAGGAGTGCTAATTTGCATTTTAACACGGGGTAAGAAATGGTCGTTTCTTTTCTCAGATTTAAAGTTCACTTTTGGTATTTGTAAATTGGCAATCATCTGCCTACCACTGTTTAACAATTTGTATGCAAGTGAACGTTTTTTGCGGTAGTCTATTCTTGGTGCATATGTATCTATGGCAATAGCAGTGTCATAGGCTATGGGCTCATCAGGCGTCGAAATATTGGCTACTGAATTTGTTGTTGTTTTTGTCGAATCTGAATTGTCGTAAAAAGATGCCATTTTTGGGGTAATCGGTGCTGTAATTGCATCCTGAATTTCAATTTTATTCTTTATTTTATCTGAAGAATTTACAACATTTAAATGTTGTCCAATTCCGATGTTATTTAAATCTACTTTTTGTTGTTTTTGTGAAGAAATTAAGGGTGATTTGGCGTTTAATTTGGATTCAACATTTTGGGTATTGCTTAATGAATCGTTTGTGTCTTTTGCATTTCTATTTAGAAAATAAAATATGGATAGACTGCCAAAAAGAATAGCAATGGAGGCTGCGGCTGCAAAGCGGTTGTTTAAAATAAAGGCAAACCCACCGCCTTGTTTTTTGTAAAGGGAATTCTTGTCCGAAAATACAAAAGATTCCGGTTCTAAATATGTTTTTTTCATCATAACATATTCTTGTTTCAGTGCTTCATCTTTTTCAATTTGAAGAAGCACTTTTTGTTTTTCTTTTTCAGACAAATTGCCTTCGAGCAAGTCAAAGATTTTCATTTGCCAATTTTCATTTACTTCTTTCATAGCAGTGCTTCTAAATTTCCAAGCATGGTTTTTAATGTTTGTCTTGCCCTAAAAATATATACCTTTACCTGGCTTTCGTTCAGGTTGGTTATTTCGCCAATTTCATCATAACTATAACCTTCATAATCGCGCAACAGAATGACGGTACGTTGAATTTCTGGCAATTTGGAAAGTGCGTTTTCCAGTATTTTCTTTAAACCCGTGTACTCTTTGTTGTTTTCTGCAGGTCGGTTTTGTACTTCGTCTCCCATTTCTACCATTCTCTTATTTCTTCTCCAATAATCTACCATTGCATTGTAAGCCGTGGCAAATAGATAACTCTTCACGCGTTCATAATCCACATCATTCCGCTTTAGCCAAAGTTTTTCAAAAGAAGATTGTACTATTTCCATGGCTTCGTCGTAGTCTTTTAAATTCTTCATTGCAAAGCGAAACAATGCATCACTGTGTGAATTCACGCAGGTATTGAACTGGTCCGCAGTCATCTTATTGTTTTAAATACGATACAAGGTTTGGTTAAGTTACAATATCTTTGAAAAATATTTCCCATACATGTCACAAGGTCCTTGGTTTAAAGAATGGTTTGATACGGAATATTATCATTTGTTGTATAACAAACGCAACGATGACGAGGCACATGCTTTTATTTTTGGTCTTACAAATAAATTGAACATTCCAGCAGGGGCAAAGGTAGCAGATATTGCTTGTGGAAAAGGTAGGCATAGTCGTGTACTTGCAGAATTGGGCTTTTCTGTGTATGGCTACGATCTTAGCGAAAATAGTATAGCATTTGCCAAGTCACAAAGTACCCCACGTGCACAATTTTTTGCCCAGGATATTCGGGATCCATACCCACATCAAAACTTTAACGCGGCATTTAACTTATTTACCAGTTTTGGTTATTTCGATGATCCTTTAGACGACAACAAATGTTTAATGAATATCTATGAAATGCTAAAACCCGGCGGCTTTTTTATTCAAGATTATTTGAATGGGCAAGCACTCATTGATGGCATGCCTATGGAAGGGGACGAGTTGAGAGGTGACATTCGTTTTTCCTATAAAAAAACCTGGGAAAGTCCTTTTATTGTAAAAAGAATTACCGTTGAAGACAACTTAAAGCAGCACTTTTATATGGAAAAAGTTAAAGTATATAGCCAATCCTCACTTTTAGATTTGCACATTCAAGCAGGTTTTGAAAATGTGGGCATTTATGGCGATTATTTGCTAAATCCCTTCAATGCACAAATTTCTCCAAGAATTATTTTAATTTGCCAAAAACCACATGCTTGAGATTTTACAACATTTGGATGAAACGCTTTTTCGCTTCATAAATCAAACTTTGGCAGCATCTTGGTTAGATGCAGTAATGATCGCGCTAAGCAACCGTTGGCTCATGGTTCCGTTTTATATTCTGCTGGTTTGGAGTGCATGGAAAAAATTTGGGAAAAACTTTTGGTTGCCTATTCTATTGTTTATATCGGCATTTGGTGCCGCAGATAGCGTGAGTAGCCGCATTTTTAAGCCCACATTCAAAAGAGTTAGGCCCTGCAATGTAGCGTCTCTAACCCCCCGTATTCCAGACCAGAAAAGTGTATCGTTTGGGTTTGTGAGTTCCCATGCCGCCAATATGTTTGCTATAGCTACAATTTTTATGTTGGTTTATAAACCCAGAAAAAATCAAATTGCATTCGCCTATCTTATTGCAGGTTTGGTGGCATATTCTAGGGTATATCTTGGCGTGCATTACCCATTTGATGTGATTTGCGGAGGATTGTTGGGTATGACACTTTCTTACCTTATATATATAGGAATGATGCAAATTGCTTTTTTAAAAAAACGGTTAAAATGATACTAGGCGTTGCCGAATCCTTAAATTTGCGGCATGGCTTACGAATTTATACTTGTCAATAACCAAGCAGCACCCTTTGTTGGTTTGATTCAATTAAATAGACCCAAAGAACTCAACGCATTGAATTTACAGTTAATGGGTGAGATTAAAGAGGCGATGCAACTGTTGGATGAGGATGACAATGTGCGTGCCATTGTAATTACGGGCAACGAAAGGGCATTTGCGGCAGGAGCCGATATCAAACAAATGGCAGGACGCACCGCTATAGACATGCTTAAGGTAGACCAATTCTCAACGTGGGATTCAATAAGGCGCACTAAGAAGCCAATTATAGCAGCTGTGAGTGGTTTTGCTTTGGGCGGCGGTTGCGAATTGTGCATGTTGTGCGACATGATTGTGGCATCAGAAACCGCCCAGTTTGGCCAACCTGAAATTAATATTGGGGTTATGCCTGGTGCTGGTGGCACGCAACGGCTTACCCGCGCGGTGGGTAAAGTAAGGGCTATGGAAATGGTTCTTACCGGTAAATTTATTTCTGCCGAAGAAGCCAAAGCTGCAGGTTTAATCAATAAAATTGTGCCTGTAGAATTGTACTTAGATGAGGCCATTAAGCTAGCATCTTCTGTTGCAGAAAAGTCGCCCATAGCTGTGCAATTGGTGAAAGAATCTGTATTGAAAGCTTTTGATACCCATTTGCAAGAAGGTTTGTTTTTCGAACGCAAAAATTTTTATATGTTGTTTGCTACCGAAGACCAAAAGGAGGGTATGGCGGCTTTTGTAGAAAAACGCAAACCCGATTTTAAAGGAAAGTAAGTTTGTGTAATATTCTTGCGTCCACTGAACATATATGCATAAAAAAAGCTGCCCTTTTGAGGCAGCTTTTTTGTTATATCTTGTTTTGATTATGGTTGCATTTTGCTTTTGTAGCAATTTTCAATTCCGAATTTGCCACCTTTCTTATGCCAAATGATAACATTTACATCGCAATTGCCTTTTTGGAAAATATCTTGCAAAACAATATTCAAGTTCTTTTCAACTACTTGACCTGCGGTAGGGGCAATAACCAACAAATCACCATAAAAATTGCTGCCAGATTGTGCACGCCAGATGAAGTCGTGGATGTTTAATTTGGTGCTACCATCTTGGTTTTGGGTTGCAGTTAAGTTGCTTTCAGTAACATAAGACTGAACATAAAATGTATCGCTACTTGCACTAAAGAATTTATTCTGGCTTTTTACTGTAAGTGCATTGCCCGCCAAAGATGGGGTAACTTTTCCGTTAACCAAGGCCGTTTGTGAATAAACGCCATTCATGGTAGTTTGTTGGCCAGAAATATTTGCTGCATTACTTGTGAAAAAGCCGGTTTTGGTGAAAGTAGTACCTCCTGCAATATATGCAGTTGGCACGCCTGTAACACCGAAGCTTGCTGCAGTTGCATCCGTTGTTTGTGTTGCAAATGGATCTGAATAGCTCCATTTAACTTGAAAAGAAATAAATACAGCGTTTGCATTGGTTGCATTTTCATGCAATCCTTGTTTTGTGGGTTTGCCATAGGCACCGCAAGGGCCACACCAAGTTCCGCCAAAATACATATAAGCAACATTTTGCTTTTGCTCTACGGTGAATGGAGCCGCAGCGCCATCTATTTTTTTGGTTTTCTTGCATGCGCCAAACATAAGGATAGCAGCCATGGAAGCAATAGTTAATAGTTTTTTCATTTTAAATTCAGTTATAGTTTAACACAAATGTATACCTTTATTTAGGCATTCACAAAAAAATGTGAAGTCTCAGGTAAAAATTACAGAAAAATGAGAATTCTAAAGATTCCCAAATCCGGCTAACGTTATCGTATAAAAGTTTTCCCTTTTGCCACTATCTTATCTACCATGGCTGAAAATTCAACAGACAATTTTAACCTGTATAATACATAGACAAAAGAACCTCCCATGAGTAAAGTTCTTACAGCGCCGTCTAAAAATGGGTTTAAAAACCATTTCCCCCAAAGGGTGGGAAGTAGGAAAATGCCAAGTATTAAAAAGATGTACAATTGGTTTTTGGCGAATGGATGCAATCCGGTTTTGCGGTAGATGAAATAAATGGCAACCCCTTGTGAAAAGAAGAAAGTGAGGATGGTGCCGAAAGCCGCGCCGTTGATTCCAAAAATGGGAATCAATAATAAATTAGAAGTAACCGCAACCACTATAGAAACTACAAAGTTAAACATGCTGTAGCCGTAAAACTTAGAATTTGCCATTACTGGGCCTGCAGCGCTTCCTATCATATCAATCAACCTGCCCATAGCTATTAAAAACACAACCAATTTGCCCGTTTTGTAAAAATCTCCCCGAGGCATAATTTGAAACAAGTTGTCGATGTTTAACCAAATTAGGTAAAACAAAATTGAGGCTGCGATTAGTTGGTTAATGGGGATTTGTTTGTACATTTTTTGCACCTCTGGCATGTTGTTGTTCTTCATGTGGCCAGAAATGATAGGGTTGGCAATTTGTAAAATTGTCCGTTTGGGAATTTCGATGAGCAAAGCCAAATAAAACCCTATGCTATAAATGGCTGTATCGGCAAGGTTTTTCTGCGCAGATATCATTAAAAAATCTATTTTCCCTACAATTAAGCCTGTCAGCCCTCCTAGAAAGAGCATTGCTGTATACTTATAAATATCAGCCACCAATTCTTTGTTTTTGCGCAAAAAATCAAAATCAGGTTTTAAGTGAATTAAAGTTAAAGTTCTTAAATAAAAGAAATTGAAAATTACAACAACGGAATAGGAGCCTACAATTACCCAGACTGAAGTTTCATACCCTATCCAGCCTAAGTAATACAGATATCCGCCAGCTAGAATGATAATGCGAAGCACCACTTCTCGCAAAAAATTGGACACAGCAATTCGACCATGGTTGGCATTAGAGGTTTCTAAAACCGTTTGGAACAAAGAAAACAATACCAATGCCAAAAGCATGGGGTAAAGCCGGTTCAGCATGGCATTGTCAGATTTAAAAAAACCAAGCAACTCGTGTTTAAAAACCAACAATCCTATAAAAACAAAAAAATACCCAACTGCCGGCATGGCAAACGCCCAAAAGAAAAATCCGTTGTGTTTGCGGTCTTCTGTTTTGAAATAAGGGAAAAAGCGATTGATGCTATAATTGGTCCCCAGCAAAGCAAAACTGCTAATGACCACCCCTGTTTCCAACAAGAGCCGGATACCTCCAAGTTCCGCTGGGGTGTAAAACAAGGGGAATAAAATGAATAGATTTAAAAAGCCAAGTAAGATTCCAAAATAATTTGAAATGGCTGCTTTTGCACTCTGCCTGGCTACGATACCCATAATGCGGTGGCACAAAGTTAGTCAATTATCTTTGGCCACTTCTACCAATCCGATGGGATAAATGATAAAGCGGATTAATAAAAACCTTATTTTTGCTGCGTTAATGATCAACGAGATCAATCAATTTGTTGCCGCGGTAAAGGATTTTCGCATTTTGATAGTGGGCGAAACCATTGCCGATGAATTTGTGCCAGTGCACTATGAGGGTCATTCTATGAAAAGCAACTGCCCTGTCATTCGGTTTGAAGGTACGCCCGAAATACAAGAAGGTGGTGCCGGCGCCATTGCCAATCACCTCCGCGATTTTGTGCAATCCGTTGATATTATTACAAACCCTGCAGGTTCTATTGTAAAAACCAGGTTTGTAGATACCGACGACAAACGCAAGCACATTGAAATCAATAGGTTTGACACAGATCAATTTGAAAAAATACAATTTAATCCTGCAGATTACGATTTGGTGATTGTTGCGGATTTTGGACATGGATATTGTGACAATTTGCCTGTAAACGGAGAATTTTGCTTTATGGCCCAAACCAACTCCAATAATTTTGGATTTAATCGACTAAGCAAGTGGAAGAATTATGCAAAAAAAATGACCTGCATGGATTTGCGCGAAGCTAGCTTGCAAATGAACCGCAGAATTACAACCATGTCTGATAAAGATTTGCTAGAACTGTTTAAATACGAACTCAATACCAAAGAACTTTTTGTAACTACAGGGGGCAAAGGATCGGTTTTTACGGATGGAAAATCCATTTTTCGTCAACCTGTTTTTAAAACCCAAATTGTGGATACTATTGGCGCGGGTGATACCTTTTATGCTTTTGCATGTTTGGTTTCTGCCCTCAACAACCCAGAACCCTTTCTTTTTATACCAGGACTTGCAGCCAGCCTTTCTACCACTTGGCTTTGCAATGCCTACAATGTAAACCGCGATAATTTAGCAAAGCATGCTGCTCAATACATATAAAGATAGTTTTAACGATTATTTTTCAAATCCAGAATTCATGCAACAAATGGATGCCATGGTAAAGTTGCTACACCAAAGGCCACGCATTTTTTTTATTGGCAATGGTGGGTCTAACAGCATCAGTTCTCATATGTACGAGGATTTTGGGAAAATGGCCAGGTTTGAAACTTTTGCATTCTCCGATGCTGCATTAATTACTTGCTATGCCAATGATTATGGTTACGAAAATGCCTTCGCCGAATGGTTAAAATTGTACTTTAAAAAAGGAGATTTATTGGTTGCCATTTCCAGTTCTGGCAATTCGCCCAATATTGTATATGCGGTAGATACTGCATTAAATATAGAAGGAAATGTGGTAACACTAAGTGGTTTTGATGCGGACAATAAAATCAAATCCAAAGGCCATGTCAATTTTCATATTCCCCACAAATCTTATGGCATCGTAGAATGTTACCACCAGGTTATTCTGCATATTGTGCTAGATCAATACATGCTAGAATATTCGAAATGATAAAAGGATTTGCTTGTGGTGTTTTCGATTTGTTCCATGCAGGCCATGTGCTTATGTTGCAAGAGTGCAAAACCCAGTGCGACTATTTGATAGTTGCGGTAAACAGCGCCAGGCATTATGACCCATCTGTAAATTCTGGAAAAAACAAACCTGTTTTTTCATTGGCCCACCGCGTGCTCATTTTAGAAAATTGCAAATTGGTAGACAAAGTATTGGTTTACGATTCGGAACAAGCGTTGATAGAAATCATGAAAGCAGAAAAACCGGATGTGCGGTTTTTGGGAGAGGATTATAAAGACAAACCCATTACGGGTTCAGGGCTTTGCCCAGAAATCTTCTACAACTCTCGGTCACATGGCTTAAGCACCAGTGGCTACAGAAAAATGATTGAACAAGGGGTAAGTGAGA
>JBBQBB010000019.1:0-55413 GCA_038317095.1 Bacteroidia bacterium
GCTACTTATGGCAATGGCGAGCATGGGTTTGATGACAATGAGCAGGAATTGCACAATTTGAAACCATTAAATCCCTACGGATGGAGCAAGCACAATTTTGATTTGTGGGTGCAGATGCAAGAAGACAAACCGCCTTTTTGGGCAGGTTTTAAATTCTTTAATGTTTTTGGACCCAATGAATGGCACAAAGCCCGCATGGCAAGCGTAGTTTATCATTCATTTAACCAAATTTTAGAAACTGGCAAAGTAAAGCTATTTAGAAGCCATAAACCAGAATTCGAAGACGGCATGCAATTGCGCGATTTTGTTTATGTGTTAGATGTGGTCAATGTTTTGCTTTGGTTTATGGAAAATAGAAAAAACAGTGGGTTGTATAATTTGGGAACCGGGAAGGCCCGCAGCTTTAAGGATTTGGCATTGGCAACTTTCGCTGCCTTAAATAAAGAACCTCAGATTGAATATGTAGATATTCCACAAGACATTCGCGATAAGTATCAATATTTTACCTGCGCCAAGATGCAAAAGATTGCCGATGCCGGATACCCCGATGGCTTTAGGGAACTCGAAGATTCTGTGCAGGATTATGTCGTAAATCACCTTTTATCTAACACCTATTTCTAATGCGCCGGGCACTGTCAGCAGGACTTATTTGGATACTTTTTGGCGTTACTGCAATTGTTGTGGGCCAAATACTGCTTTTGAGAAACCAAAATTTAGGTCCTGAACTGGCGCTTAAAAGGGAAGCCGGTAAAATTGAAAAAATTATATCAAAAGCTATTGTCAATATAAATCAATACAAACCTGCGATATTAAACGGATCGGCTAAATTGGACTTGGAAGAACCCGCGATTCAGGATTTAAAGGGACACGGCATTGATTTGTTTGTTTTCACAGGCAATGAACCCAAGTTCTGGACTACCCACGCGTTTAATATGACCCCTCGCTTTTCGCAAGGTGTAGAAATTCAAAAACACGCATCAAGATATTTTGTTCTATGGACTTATATTGCCGACTCAGCCGAATATACTTTTACCAAAGAAATCATTGCCAATCCTGAGTTTAAATCTATTAGTTCAGGTACGATAGAGGAAGAGCAGTATAATAAGTTTTCAATCAGTGTAAATCCTGTTGAAACAAGTGTACCCCTAGAAGTCGCAGGGTTGCCGCTTTTTTACGTTGTTATTGAACAATTCTCATCTGGAGTTTTTTCAGACCTTTTGATTCTGTTTGGGTTTTTAATTGTGAGTATTGGTATTTTTATGATATTCAGAAAAACAGATTATTGGTATTTGTTTTATATACTTAACATTTTCCTTTGGGTTGTCGTTGAATTTTCAATCTATCAAAATGTATCGCTTTGGAATTTAAAAACCATTCCAATTTTTGCACCAGAGGTGTATGCTAGCTCTTGGTATTTCCCCAATCTAGGTACATTTTTATACAATTTAATTTTAATTTTTATTTTTGTACTTTTCTTGCAACAATTGGGCAAAAGGCTTATCTCCAGAATTGGAAGGTTTGGCCGATTCGGAGTGCATTTGTTGTTTATTGTAATTTCCATTTTATTTGCCGGATTTTTACTTGTAGAAACTGGCAATTTGGTTCGCGATTCCAGCGTTACCTTCGATTTTCATGAAATTCATCTCATTAGCATCTATACCATAGTTGGCTTAGTTTCAGTTTCAGTTGGGTTTGGATCTTTATTTATACTCCTTCGCATCGTAGATTGGTTCAAGCCTTTGAAAAGAAAGAAAATTGTCTTTTTCTTCGTTCAAATGCCAATATTATTCACAATTTCTTATTGTTATTTTAAAAATTATCCACCCGTTTTTTGGGTCATTCTTTTCCTATTCATGGGTGTTTATTTTGTCTATCAATCATTTTTTCAAGAATGGCGGCCATGGTACTATTTGGCTTTGGGTTTGATTACGCCGGCTATTGCAGTGGGTGTTGTATTTAATTTTGCAATTGCACAAAAGGAAATAGAATTGAGAGAAATATTGGCTGCAAAATTGCTTTTACAAAGCGAACGAGAGCCTTCTTCCTTGCTGCAAAGAACGGAAACAAAGTTATTGAGGGATAAAGGTGTTGGTGATTATTACAAATGTTTAGATGAATCGAAATCCGATTTTGACAAGCGATTGCGCCAATTGTATTTTGCAGAATATTCCGAGAATTACGAAATATTGGTATATGATTTTAATACTGCGGGATATGGATATCGAGTCGAACATGCTTTTACCTTTTTTGATTTAAATAATTTGTATAATTCAAATTCTTGTAAGCCTGTCACAAGTCACTTCTCTATTGTAAACGATCGAAAACTTAAGGGTAGTTTTCTTGGCAAATTTTTAGTTACTACCGATTCTAATTCTCTGTTGGGCATGTATTTTGTATTGTTAAAACCAAGGGTAACGGTGGCACAGGGCAGCTTTTCTGACGTTTTTAACAAATCTCCGCTGGAATCTTTGTTTAAAGAAAATCAATACAGTTATGCATTTTATTCCAGCAATAAATTAAGCCGTAGATTTGGGCAATATTATTATCCCAATTCCTATAATTTTAAGGGTAAGAAAAATCCTATTGAAATGGGTGGTTTTAGCCATTTTAATTATAGCGATGATTTGGGTAACTTTATTGTAATTAGCAAGCCTCTGAGAACTTGGCTTGAATCGCTTACGGCATATACTATTTTAGGTTTAAGTTGTTTGGTGGTGGGTATGTTGTATCTGTTTTTTATTCTTATTTGGCAGTACCTTATTTCTATTCGAAAAACCAGTTTTACGAGACTAAGGCTATTGCAATTTTTACAACAGCAAATACCTACGCGCAGAGGCTCTGATTTGTTCTTAAGCAGCAAGTTGCAATTGTATGTAACCATGGTAGTATTCGCCACTTTTATTGTCGTATTATTCGTTACCATTAATTATTTTAGAAACAGCTACACACATAGGCAAAGAGAATTTTTATGGAATAAAACCAATCAAATTGCAAATGCAATTGGCACACAGGCAAATTTGGATGCACTGTTTAACAAATACCAAACGGGTCTGGTTTATGATTTAAGTGATTATTATACTACGGACATAAATATTTACAATGCGAATGGAAAGCTGTTGGTTTCTAGCAACGATCGCATTTACGACCAGGATTTGCTGGGAAGTTTAATGAATCCACTAGCGTATCGAGATTTTACAAAATTGGGTATTTCCGGGTTTATCAAAGAGGAGAAAGTGGGTGATTTAAAATATATCTCTGCCTATTACACCATTTTCGATAACGATTTAAATGTAAAAGGCTTTTTGAATTTACCATATTTCACAAATCGACAGGATTTATACCGTGAATTGTCCAATTATGCGAGCACTATAATCAATTTGTTTGCGCTGGTATTCGCCATTGCCGCCTTAGTAGCCTATGTTATAGCCCATAGAATTACAGAACCGTTAAATCTTATTCGGCACCAAATGGGTTTGGTGAAGTTGGGTGCCAAAAATGCACCTATCCAATGGCAACTCAATGACGAAATTGGTTTGCTAATAGTGGAATACAATAAAATGATTAATGAGTTGGATTTAAGTTCCAATCGATTGGCTGAAAGTGAAAGGGAAGGCGCTTGGAGGGAAATGGCAAAACAAGTTGCGCATGAAATCAAAAACCCTCTTACACCGATGAAACTTTCTTTGCAACATTTGCAATATGCAATGCAACGTAAAGATGAAAATATAGAGGAGAAAATTAAGAAAACCAGTGAATTGTTAATCAATCAAATTGATTCTTTGTCGCGCATGGCTGAGGAATTTAGTTCATTTGCCAAAATGCCAGATGCAAAAACAGAACAAGTCAGTTTGAATGAAGTTTTAGATGAGGTTGTTTCGTTGTTTAGCAAAGAAATTAATCTATCTATTGAATACAAACCATTGCCTCATTCAATTTCTGTATTTGCAGACAAACACCAATTAAACAGGGTATTTACGAACGTAATTAAAAATGCAGCACAAGCCATTCCGGAGGGTAGAAAAGGCAAGTTGCGCATATATGGCGACATTGCAGACGGGAAAGCCATTGTGTATTTTGAGGATAACGGGAAAGGGATTCAAGACGAGCTTAAAGGGAAAATATTCAGTCCAAATTTTTCAACGAAAAACAGTGGAATGGGACTGGGATTGGCCATATCTCGAAAAAATTTGGAGCAATTTCAAGGGGAAATAGATTTTACATCGGAGGACAATAAAGGGACCACATTTTTTGTAAAATTACCAATTGCAGAGCCCATTAAATTTTGAAAGGTAAAGCGCAAATAAAACTTGTTTTTTGCATTTGTTTATTTGCTTACACACAGCAATGTTTTGGGCAATTAAAGTCACGCCAATTTGCAGCAACAAGTGACACTATTGTTCTAGATTCAATTCCAATTTCATCGTTCAGCCTAATTCTAAAATCGCATGGAATTCAATTAAACTCGGGCATAGATTATCGATTGTCAGACCGCAATCGGAAATTGATTTTATTGGATGCCAATAAATGGGATAGTTTGTTGGTTTCGTATATGAGATATCCAGATTGGTTGGTGGCAGAAAAAAACCACCGAAAACCGGTTATTTCGAGTGATATAAGTGCAGAAAATATCAATACAGTGAATAATGGAAACGCTTTTGGATATAATGGAAACCAGGTATCTACAGATGGTGTTTTATTGCGCGGAATTTCGTTTGGCAACGCACAAGATTTGGTGCTAAATTCCAGTTTAAATTTGCGCGTGAATGGAAAGATAAGTCCTCAAATATCTATAGAAGCAGCTGTAACGGATCAAGAATTTCCCTTTCAGCCAGAGGGAACCACAACCTCCTTGCAAGATTTCGATAGGATTTATGTGTTGCTAAAAATGCCTAAACTAAATGTATTGCTCGGCGATCACGCATTCAATAGTCCCCGGCGATTGTTGTTTATGAAGTATGCAAAAAAGGATCGAGGTTTGGCCTTAAGTGGAACAGATTCAATGGCTAAAGGCTTTTTAAATTGGGAATTTTCTGCGGCCTTGGCTAGAGGTAGGTTTTTTAGAAATGAAATCAATGGCATTGAAGGTCTTCAAGGTCCTTATAGACTAAAAGGCTCAAGAGGAGAGCAATTTGTGGTTATAATTTCTGGTACAGAAGCGGTTTATTTGGACGGTAAAAAAATGGAACGGGGTTTACAATCGGATTATGTTATGGATTACAATTCTGGAGAAATTACGTTCATGCCTAAACATTTGATCAATACATTTAGCCGAATAGTTGTTGAATTTCAATATTCCGACCGAGCCTATACTCGCAGTGTTACTGGGGCCAATATATCATTGGTACAGAAAAAATGGGAATTTATTACCGCTGTATATTCAGAGCAAGATGCCAAAAATCAGCCTATTCAGCAAGATTTACTCGCCGTTGACAGTACAACAGGAAAAACGGCCAAAGAATTGTTGCAAATTTCTGGTGACAATTTAATGCAGGCAACTGTGACTTCCGCACATGTAATTCCCATATTTAGTATCTCCAATCCAAATTATATTTTGGGTGATTCTGCAGGTACTAAATATTTTATTTATATTTCCAATGCGGATACCCATAAGATATTTTACAATGTAGCATTTACCTATTTGGGAGCAGGACTTGGACATTATATTTTAAAGGGCACTGTGGCCAATGGCAAAGCTTATCTCTATGTAGGTGAAGTGAATGGAACGCCTGCCGGAGATTACGAGCCACTGACCCAACTGCAAGCACCTGGAAGGATATCCATGGCTGAGACTTCGGCTAAGTTTAAACCTCGGGCAGGTATTTCTTACGGCGTAAATTTGGCAGTTTCTTCCAATGAGAAAAATTTATTTTCTGCACTCGACGATGCCGATAACGATGGCTCCGCTTTGCATTTTTCTATGGCAAATTTTAGGCAACTCGGGGGTAAAGATTCTTTGCAAAAATGGAGTATGAAAACCTACGCAGATGTTGAACATACTTCAAAAAACTTTTCGACCATCGAACGCTATCGAGATGTGGAATTTGGCAGGCAATGGAACCGCAGTTTGTACAACCCAGAAAATGGAACTGATCCTAGAGGAACAAATTATGTAAAAGCGGGATTTGATTTCGCACGCGGAAAGAGTTTTAATGTTTACACACATGGCGGTGCAAACCAGACCAATAGAAGAAATTCGATTTTTGGCAATTCTGGATTTAATGTAAAAATAGGCAATTTTTTTCTACAACCTATAGCAGAATTTAGCAAAGCAAATTTGGCCATTGGCAACAATTTATTTTACAGAGGCAGTTCCGATTTGGGGTATAAACAAAAATACTTTCAGGCTGTATATAATTTCCAAAAAGAACAAAGTGTTTTCAATAACAATTTGGGAGAATATTTGCCACAATCCTATGGATACCTGCAACATTCTGCGGAGTTCGTATTTAATAAAAATAACAGAACGGCCAATTTTCGCATATCAGAACGGCTAAATCAAGACATATCAAATTTCGTTTTAATTCAATCGGTGCGGGCCCAAAATATATCTGCTGATTTTACAATAGTTGCGAAGAAAATGGGCAATTTTAAATTGGGTACTACCTTGCGAAAAATGGAGTTATTGGATACTCTATTTAAAACCAAATATGCAAATGAAAATCAATTTGCAAGTAGAATCGAATACAACTTTAACCAAATATTAAAATTGTTTGGAGGGAGTGTTTATTACCAAACGCAGTCAGGCAGAGAACAACAGAGACAATATTCATATTTTGAGGTTCCTGCAGGACAAGGTTTTTTTGCTTGGATTGATTTTAACAAGGATAGCGTTCAACAAGTAAATGAATTTCAAGAAACACCATTTAAAGACCAAGCGAGATATGTTCGACTATTGGTGCCCACAGGAAACTATATTAAATCCCAGAGCACGGAATTTAATGGCAATTTGTTGTTCCATCCGGGTTTAGATAAGCCTGATCGAAAGGCGAAATTTACAAATCGCACAACTTGGAATTATTCGGGTAAGAGCACAGTGTCAAACATTTTTCAAAGAATAGCTCCTTTTACACAAAATAGTGAGAATATGGGTTTGATATCAATGAATGGTTTTATTCGAAACCAAGCCGAAATAGAACTGTTCAATGATAAATTTGTAATACAACATACCTTCCTAGATAGGAGTAGTAAGTCTTTTTTTACCAGTGGATTTGATACGCGTAAAACCATTTCCCAAATATTCTTTTTTAGATATCTCCAAGGCTCAAAATGGCAATTTAAAAACACAATGGAACGCAAGCAAAGTTCTTACAACAGTCAATTTATCCCTTTGAATGGGTTTACTTATTTACGCTGGGCAATGGAACCAACTGCGACTTGGCAGCCTAGTGCAAGGTTTAGGGTGAGTAGCATTACTAAATTTATTGCCGATGACGACGACACGGCAAAAATTTCGCGATTGACAGAGTTGGGTTTGCAATTTACCAAGTCGATAGGAAAAGGGGGAATTATGGATGTAAAAGTTTCTACATTGAATGCCAAATATTATTTAAAAAATGGCACACCACTATCTTACGACGTTTTACAGGGTTTTAGTCCAGGGCAAAATTTTAGAGGAACTATAGATTTGCGATTTAGCGCGTCTAAAAATATACAAATGGTAATTTCCTACGAAGGTAGAAAAACGGCTACTTCCAAATTAATTCACGTGGGTCGAGCAGAAGCAAGGTATTTATTTTGAACATTAATTTTCGGGGTCTTAAAAATCAATTTTATAATAAAACACTGGTAGAAATCCCAATTGGCTTGTTTGGCGTGCATAGGGTGGTTCGCTTATGTAAGAATATTTTAATATATTTTTTCGGTTGGTAATGTTAATTAAATCAAAAGCGATTTCATGTGTTACTTTTTTTGCATTGATTTTATAAGATATTCTAATGTCAAATCTGCGATAGGGGTTGCCAAATCTTTGGGTATTTTTTAAAGCATCTATTCCGTTATATTCGCGTTCACGTCTTGTCATGAGAGTGTCCATAGGGGAGTATCTGCGCGCACCTGCCATGGTAATTTTTCCTCCCAAATTCAGGGTTCCGTGTTTGCTTACTTTCCACTCTTTGGCAAACAAGCCATTGGCTGCATAATTGGTATTGAAATCGCTGTTACGTTTAACACCATCGCTTCCTGCATATTTGGCTTCGAAAAAACTTGTGCTCACCATAAAATAATATCCGTGGGTGAAAAACTTTTCTATGGTTAATTCTACCCCATAGTTTTCACCCGTTCCAGTGTTTTTTAAGGAATCAGGAAAAAAGCGACTGAAGCCGCTGCCAGTATTTGCCAATGAAAAGGATGAAGGGTTTTTGCTTACGGGCAAATTGGAAAGTGATTGATAATAAGTTTCGAATTTGATTCGTTTGTCTTTTCCTACGAGAATGTCATAACTCAAAACCGCATGTTTACTTTTGGTTAATCCCATATTTAAATTGTGGGGCACTGAATTTCCTTGCAATAAATAAAAATAGGTATAGGCAGATTGCACTTGGCTGTGGGCGCCCAAACCGAGGTTCAATGATTGTTTGCGGTTTAATTGGTAGCGCATACCAATTCTAGGTTGGAAAAAATCTGCGGATATATTCGATAAGCCATGTGTTTTGTCTTGGATGCTATAAATTTGTGCTGTAACCCCTGCGGACAAAGTGAGTAAGCTACTAAGTTTCCATTTACCTTGCACATAAGGCATTAGCATTAAGCCTGTACCATCAGAATTCCACCTTTTACGCCACATCCAATAGTTTGCTGTATCCATAAAGTCAACATTTCTTGCGCTGTCGTGAAAATGAAATCCGTAACGTGTTACTTGCATGCCATAACGCAAAGTGGCTTTCCCATTCAGTTTTGTATTTAAAAACAGGTTAATGCCCTGTGTATTGGTTCTGAATTGGTAGTGCTGGTTTGGAACCAAAGAATCCAATGCGTATTTGTAATAAGTTTCTCCATCGCGCACTGTGGTGTCTACATTGTGTCTAAATACCAATTTATGGTCAGAGGTAATTTGTTGCGAACTCATAGAAACTGCAACCCTAAAATAACTGCGAATATTTATAGTTTTTAAATAAGTACCACCTATAATTCCCATAGCGGATCCAAATTTTTGGTCTCGGTCGTTGTCTCCGTAAAGTTCTGGTGTGCTTTCTTTTTGGTCGCTTATTAATATGTTGATGTTGCTGGTTCCGCCCATGCCAAAAAAGGAAAGAGACGCTTTGTTTTTCAATTGAAAGTTGAGTTTGAAATTCAGGTCCTGGTATTTTGGCAATGCGTTGGTACCCAAATTTATTTTCAACGCCGAAAATATAGCCAACGTAGAATAGCGGTATCCCACAAGAAATGACGAATTCTTCTTTTTGTTGAAAGGCCCTTCTGCCAAAGCGTCCCAACCAAACAACCCGAATTGCGAACTGTACTCGCGTTTTTTGTTGTTGCCATTTCGCAATTTTAGGTCAAAAACACCTGCTGTGGAATTGTTGTATTCTGCAGGGAATGCGCCTGTAAAAAAATCGCTGTTGGCTAAAAATTTGTTGTTGATAATACTTAACGGACCACCTGTAGTGCCAGGTATGGCAAAATGGTTTGGATTCTGAATGTCTATGCCTTCCACACGCCAAAGTATACCACCTGGACTATTTCCACGCACCACAATGTCGTTTCGGCTATCGTCGGCACCTTGCACTCCAGCAAAGTTGCTTGCCATCCTAGCTGGGTCTCCTCTGCTGCCAGCAAAACGGTCGGTTTCATCTACGGTAAAAGCGCGTGCACTTACCAATGCGTTTTCGTTGTTGGGTTGTCCTTGTTTGGGTTTTGCTTTGATCGTGATTTCGGCAGTTTGAATCACATCCTCTTCCATTTCCAAGTTAAGCACTACTTCCTTGCCACTGCTAACAATAATGTTGTTCAGAATTAAACTTTTATATCCTCCCAAATTTATTGTAAAATCCTTTCTGCCTACCCGAATATCTACCAGGTTAAATTCCCCATTTTCTCCAGAAATTGCAGTTTTGCCGCTGTCAGCTCCGCGGGTGTCAATTCTAACAATCGCATCTTTCAATAGCAATTGGGTTTCTTTGTCTCGCACAGTTCCGCGCACCGTTTGGGTTTGTGCGCTGGCAATAAGTGATAAGGAAAATAAGGTAAGGAATACTATTTTCATAGGCGTAGTTTTTGCGAATTAAAAGGTTTTGATTGACTTCGCAAAATTTACTGGGTTTGTAAGCTAAATTTTGAGAATTGAAAGGAGAATGTTAAATTTGAATTATGCGGTTTTTAATAATTCTTAGAAATGTACCCATTTTGTTGTTTTTTGCAACCATGACGGTATTTTATAAATGGCATCTAAAACATGCTACTTTAGATTTTGCAATTCTTGGTGTGCTGATGTTGCTTGTTTCTGTGATTGTGCATTTTTATTTTGCGCATAAAATCAATAAAAATGAATACCAAAAATTTGAAATTGCCGCAAATCAATCCAATGCTGCGAAACCAATCTCGAATCCTTCGGTTTGAAAGCGTTAAAATGGGGTTTAACCTTTGGTTTTATAACCCAATTTTTGCAAAAAAACAGTAATTTTATCTTTGTTGTCACCTTGAATTAGGATTTCTCCATCTTTTGTGGAACCACCCACACCGCAGAGGTTTTTAAGTTTTTTCTCCAATTCCTTCATGTCCTCTGTTTTGCCTATAAATTCTTTAATTACCGTTGCAGATTTGCCATTTCTTACTTCGCGTCTTACATACAAAATTTGCTGGTTTGGCGCCAAAGTTTCGGGCTCCTTTGCACCGTCAAAATTGTAAGCATAGTTTGGGTCTGTACTAAATACGATGCCGTCTCGATTTTTCTTGTTTTTACTCATGCTTTGCGGTTTATCATTCCTGCAATGGGTTGTGCCATTGGCATTATAATAATATCGTTAATGTTGACATGGGGTGGGCGAGTGGCTGCCCAAACCACCGCATCTGCAATGTCTGCCGCAACTAAGCTTTCAAAACCCTTATACACCTGTTTTGCTCTTTCTTCGTCTCCATCAAATCGCACCAAACTAAACTCCGTATCTACTGCACCTGGATTCACTGCCGTTACGCGCACATTTTTTGTACTCAACTCTATGCGCATGGTTCGGTTTAAGGCATCCACAGCATGCTTGGTGCTGCAATACACATTTCCTTTTTCATAAACTTCTTTTCCAGCAATGGAACCTATGTTGATGATATGGCCTTTTCCAGCCGCTATCATCATGGGTGCTATTTGGCGCGATACATAAAGCAAGCCTTTAACATTTGTATCAATCATAGTATCCCAATGGTCAGGGTCACCTTCGTAGAATGCCGAAAGTCCCATAGCCAAGCCAGCATTGTTAACTAGAATATTGATATTTCGCCAATCATAAGGTAAACCTTGAATGCTATTTTCTACTTCTTTTCTGTTTTGCACATCAAAGGGAAGAATTAGAACGTGACAGTTGGTATTGGCTTCCAATTGGATTTTTAATTTTTCCAATCGATCTGCCCTTCGTGCATTTAAAATGATGTCAAAACCGTTGCTGGCAAACAGTTTCGCGCAAGCTTCACCAATTCCGCTGCTGGCACCAGTAATCAAAACAATGGGGTTCATTGTGGCAAAAATACGGATTGAAACTATTGTGGCAAATGCTAAATGCGCAGATTTTAAAATTACTGCTCTTGTATTTCTATCGAGGCATCCATTTTTGGCACGCGGTAGATGTAGATGTAAGAGGGCATTCTTTTAGATTGATAACCCCATTTACCTAGGCTTTCTTTTTTAATGGAAATATAATTTGCCTTGGGGTGCAGCCATAATGAATATCTTTTACTACCATCATTTTCCGCCCGATAGCTGATCACCAAATTTTCTTTTTCAAAGTTGAAAATTTGGTGATACCCTGAATCAATTTCTTTCCATTTTAGGAATACCAACAGCGCTTCTTTGTTTTGCACAAGTGAAGGCTCAAACGGAATGCCGTTGTATGGCAGAAATTCATCGTCGTAATGTATCATTTGCCATGGTTTTGGCATGGCTGCATGCACCGCTGGAACTGGTTTTTGCGCTGAGATATTACAACTAACAAAAACAAGAATGAGACAAATTGAAAATAGCCAGCGCATAACAATAAAACAACAGAAAGGGGTTTACCCCTCAAAAATGAATGTCATAAATGTGTAATTCATTGATTCACCTTAATTGGTTGACAAAGAAAGGCAGTTTTGCCATTTTTATGGTTGAATTGTTAATGGTTTTGTTAAAAAAACGGGTTCTAATTTTTCGCTACGATCACCATATTAGGCCCCAAAATCACATTTTTGCTGCTCCTAGCTGTGCTAAAAAGATACAATTTGAATTGTGATTTTACCAAGAACCAGCATATTTTGCGAATGAATTCCTTCAAGGAATTTTCAATGAACATGATTCCAGGGTTAACTGTTACATTTTTAAATCCACAAGCCAAACAAACTTGCTGCGCGCTGCTGGCATTCATGTAGTTTTCATGGGTAAAATCTCCATTTGCAAATACAGTTGCCAAAGGGGCGTCCAAGTTGGGCGTTCTAAAAAAAGCAATGCCCCCTGGCTTTAAACTTTTTTGGATATTTTGCAGCAATGCTACCAATTCGTTTTTGGTAAAATGCTCTATAATATCCATTCCCAACAAGACATCCCAGGTTTGATTTTGAGATGCCACATGCGCCAATGCGTCTCCCAAAACTACGTTTTTCGCACCCATTTCCGCAGCCACTTTAACCTGTTCTGGACTGATGTCCATACCGCCTGCATTTGTAAACCCATTTTCTTGCAAAGCTTTTAACATACTTCCGCTTCCGCATCCCATATCGAAAATGGCTGCGTTTTTGGAAATGTCTTTTAACAGAGGAATGATTTCGCGGTTAAATTGGCGTTTTTCTCTTTCAAAAAGACTGACAGCATCGGTTCCAGATGCACGTCCGCTTTGGGTAGAATGATAATTGGAATATAGAACCTCGCGGTATTGCATGCTGGCAAAGGTAGTAAGGAACATGCTAATGTTGAATTACCCCTAAATATGGACGCAATAAATTGTTATCCAATTCACTTTGTTTCTTTTTCGAAACCGAAACCAACAATAGTTCCTTAATTTTTAATTCATAATTATTCTACCTTGACCGATAATTTCATTTTTGATACTGGTAAGTTTAAACAAGTATGTTCCGGTTGGGAGGTCTTTGTTGTGTACAAAAACCTTATCCGTAGAATATGTCTTTTGCATTATAAACTTTCCTGCAGCATTATAAATGAATATTGTTTTATCGCTATAATCATGTGGCGTTAAAAATGTACAAAATTCTGACATTGGATTCGGAAAAATATTGAATTTGTTTTGAACCGAAGATATGAAATTTTGGAGTGTTCCCTCCAAATTTGTTTTTACAATAAACGACAAACTATCAGTGGTGAGAAATCTTTGTTTGCCTGAAATGATTAAATAGTTGTCTGCGCTGATTATTGCAGTTGAAGGAATATCATAGTTGTTGCTTCCTTGAGAAGACTCTTTTACCAATTCACCGTCTTGGTTAACAATGCATATCCAAAAATCACCTAATGAATCTGAAGGGGTCGGTTTGCTGCCGATACAAATATTGTAATTTTTATTGGAGTAAAACCCAGTAAAAAATTCTGAATTATAACTTTCTCCAATTTTTTTTTCCCAAAGGATGTTCCCGTCCTTGTCCAAACAACATATCCAAGCAGAAACCTTATTGGGTGAAACTTGTTTTTTACCCAATATTAGTATTTTCTCATTATCAATTTGAATTATTTTTTGTGCGGCATCTTTGCCTGGATTGCTAAATCTTTTTTGCCAAATAATTGTACCATTTTTGTCGCATTTATACACTGTAGCCTCAGTTTCCGTGGTTGGAGAACCAACCGCAATGGCAGATATTATTAGGTCTTCATTCTTCGTTAAAACTATAGAAGTTGCATAATCATAATCATCGGTTCCAAAATAAAATACATCCATGTTCTTGGCTCCATAATTTTCTGTTTTTCCTATAGAATAAATTTTGCCATCTTTTGATTCAACAGATGCTGAAAAAACATCGTCCTCAATTCCGCCAATTTGTTTTTTCCAAATTAAAGCACCATCTTCTTTAGGGTAATCATAAAACTTCTGCCATAGTACGTCACCTAAATTATTAATCTTTGAAACGTACAAACTTCCCTCGCTATCTATGGTACCATTTCTAATCCAGTAACAAGATAATTCCCATCTGAAGTTTGAATAATTCCTCTGGTGTCTTCGTATGTGCCGTGTAGATAGGTTTTAGAAAACCCTTGATTTTGTCCGGAAACATTGGAAATAATGCCAAATAGGAGGCATGCAATACAATTAATTCTTTTCATTTTTTGTTGGCTTAGTTTGTTAAATTCATTATACAACCTATCCACCCTGTTTGATTGCCAATATATTACATTCGTATGACGCCCTTGTGACAAACGGGCTTTATCCGCCTATTAGGTATTTCCCTGCACTGCTACCAGCAACATAGCCAGTAGCCCAAGCCGCCTGAAAATTGTATCCACCTGTTATGCCGTCCATATCAATAATTTCTCCTGCAAAAAACAAACCGGGTACCTTTTTTGCCGCCATGGTGTCGTGGTCTATTTCTGAAGTAGAAACACCTCCAGCGGTCACAAATTCTTCTTTAAATGTTGTTTTTCCCTTTGCTTTAAAATCACAGCGGATGCTATTTTCAAGGATCCGATTTTTTTCGGGTTTCGATAAATCTCGGCACAATTTATCTGGATCAATTTTGGCCCTGTCCAAAATAAATTCCCAAAGCCTTCCAGGCAAATCAAAAGGATTGACATTGGAAATCTTTTTAGCTGCATGCATGCGCAAAGCCGAAGCAAATACATCCCTGCCAGCTTCTTCTCCCATTCCTGTCCAGTCCACCAAAACAGTGTATTTATAGTCCATGGCGGCCAATTCTGGCGCCAGCCAAGCCGATGCTTTAAGGATTGCAGGACCACTTAATCCCCAATGGGTAATTAATACTGGACCCTCGTACCAATCGCCTGCACCCATGATTTTTATTTTACTGCCAAATGTAGAAACACCCATTAAAGCATGCAACTTTTTGTCGCTGATATTGAAGGTAAACAATGAGGGAACAGGTGACTCAATGTTTATTCCCAAATCCATTAAATATTGGTATTGTTCCAATTTGTTGTATCCACCAGAAGCCAAAATAATCGCCTTGGTTTTAAACGAATCGCCACTATCTGTTGTAACCAAAAAACCTTTTTCAGGCAAGGGTTTAAATGAAACAATACTAGTTTTTATGTGCACTTCTATTCCCAATTCAATGGCAGAATCATACAAGCAATTGGCAATGGTTTCTGAATTGTCAGTCATCGGAAACATACGTCCATCTGCCTCTGTTTTTAGGGTGACCCCGTGTGCTTCAAACCATCTTATAGTGTTGGTAACCGACCATTTTCTGAGTGCCCATTTCAATATTGCCTTTCCACGCGGATAGGCCAGAAGCAATTCGTTATTGTCCGTTTGGTTGTGGGTTACATTGCACCTTCCACCGCCACTTACAATCACTTTGCTCAACAATTTGCCTGTTTTTTCTGTGATTATTACCCTGGCTTTCTGCCGCGAGGATTTGGCGTGATTGGCCGCAAAAAAACCCGCTGCACCGCCGCCTACAACTAGAATGTCAGTATCGCCGATGGGTTTGCTCATTTTTCAAAAATAGTAGAATGTGCGTGATTGCGCAAATGCTGATTTTAATAAATGCATTATTTGGTGATTCGATAATTCTTATATTCTCCAATTCTCCATCCAAATATTTTTTCAATCCAATACAAAACTTTAGTTTTAAAAGTAAATTTTTTTTTAGAAATATCGTACTCAAATTTCCAATTCATTTTTTCAATTCTATTCCGCATTACTTCAGGTTGTGTGCTGTCAAATTTTTCTAAAGAATCAATACCAGAATAATCAAATTCATTGGAAACAGCCACCTTGTTTTGCATATAATTGTCGTCGTGCCACATGCGGTGAAATTGCAATTGTTTTTGCTGCTGGTCTTTGGGGTGTTTCACCCAACCATAGTGATAAATAGCCGCGCCACTGTGTTTTACTTTTAATTTTAGGTCATTGCCTATTCTGAATCCTTGCGCATCGCGGTAACTGTAAATCATCGGATTGTTTCGCAAAATGCGGATTTCTTTGCGATACCATTTCCGCGAATCGCCTGTAAAATCGTAACTTCCATAAAAATGTACATAATCAAAAAGCAAACCATCCACTTGTTTATTGCTTAAATTTTCGAACATGCTTTTTCGAACTGTTTCTAAATATTTTTCGTGCAAACATTCATCCGCTTGAATATAAAACAACCAATCTGATTTTGGGTCTACAGCAGCTTTGGCTTTGTTGGTTTCATCCGCTAAAACTTTTCCACCAACACGCAAATTGTCATCCCAAATGGTTTCAATAATTCGAATTTTAGGGTCGTTAAAACTTTCTACAAATTCCAACGTATTGTCGTCACTTTTCCCCACCGCAATTACAAATTCATCACACAGCGGTAGAATAGAAAGAACGGCCTCCTTTAACGGATAATCTGCTTTAACAACGTTGCGCGCTATGGTAAAACCGGATACTTTCATTTTTGATTATTAGTTATTAATTATCAATGATTATTGGAGAGTGATGAGTTATGAATTGAAAGTAGAACTTCACAATTAGTGCAAAATAAACATTTATTGGGGAAGTATTTTGAAAGAAAATCATTGGTGTTTTAATATTTAATTTATCATTAATAATTAACCATTTATTTAATTCAACCTCCATTTATCCTCCAACCGATGGTTGTATTTTATTTTCATTTCATCCAGCATTTGTTGGACTGATGGTTCAAATGAAAAGCCTTTTTTTGAAACCATTCTCACATCCATTTTATTTAAGGAGTCTACTACATTCACCCACAAAGCGCAATTCCCAGGATATTGCCCCAATACATCTTCCAAAATTTGGTATTTCCCTTCGTCTAAATCTTGCATTGTAAAATCGACTTGAATGCTTTTAACCAGTTTATTTGCGGTCATATTGCCTGCTATGGATATTTCTTTAAACCTCAAATACATTTTATCGTTGTACTTGCTTTTTTCAAAGGAGCCGCGAATGACAATGATATAATCTTTTGTAAGAAAAGATTTGAATTTCATATAATCATCACCAAACATAGCGAACTCAAATGAACCTGAGTAATCGAGCATTACAAATTTGCCAAAAGGCTGTCCTTTTTGGCTGAATTGTTCGTGGAAAGAGGTAATAATTCCCATCACTTGAAAAGGCAAATCATCTGTTCCATTTTGGTATTCTTGCAAATCCCTTAAGCCGCAACTGGTGATTAATTCGTATTCAAAGCGGTAGGTATCTAATGGGTGTTTGCTGAGATACACACCCACCATTTCTTCTTCCGCCCTCAGTTCGTCTAGCAAACTCAATTTATCTGCTTGGGGTAATTTGGGTTCGGATGTAACGCTGTTTTCTTCGCCTCCGCCAAAAAGGGAACCTTGCCCTGAGATTTTGTCGTTCTGTTGTTGTTGTCCATATTTAATGGCCATTTCTACCCCGTTTTTATCATCGTCCGACGAAAAATACTGCGCACGGTGATATCGAGTGTCAAAATCAAAAGCACCAGCTCTGGCAAGTGAATCTAAATTCTTTTTGTTTACGCTTCGCGCATTTACGCGTGTGGTAAGATCAAAAATGCTTGAAAAGGATCCATTTGCATCTCTTTCTTTTAATATGTCTTCAACTGCACCTTCGCCCACGCCTTTTACAGCACTCATGCCAAAACGAATTTCGCCTGCTGGTGTTACTGTAAAAGCACTCCTGCTTTCGTTCACATCCGGACCCAAAACTTTAATCTCCATTCGGCGGCATTCTTCCATATAAAAAGTAATTTTTTTAATATCGCCCATATTGCTTTTTAATACTGCAGCCATATATTGGGCAGGGTAATTGGCTTTCAAATACGCAGTTTGAAATGCCACAACCGCATAACAAGTAGAGTGCGATTTGTTAAATGCATATTGTGCAAATTCTTCCCAGTCACTCCAAATTTTTTCCAATTTGGTGGCGTCGTGTCCATTGGCTATACCCCCATCCATATACGTGCTTTTCATGGCATCAATAATATCCTTTTTCTTCTTTCCCATCGCTTTTCGCAGCTCATCTGCATTGCCTTTGGTAAATCCAGCTAATTTTTGGGAAAGCAACATTACTTGCTCTTGGTAAACAGTAATGCCATAGGTTTCTTTTAAATATTCTTCACAAGCTTCTAGGTCAAATATTACGGGTTTTCTGCCGTGTTTTCTGTCAATAAAATCTGGAATATATTTCAATGGACCCGGTCTATACAATGCGTTCATGGCAATTAAATCTGCAAATTGTGTGGGTTTTAATTCACGCAAATATTTTTGCATACCTGGACTTTCAAACTGGAAAACACCATTGGTATCGCCGCGCTGAAACAATTCATAGGTTTTAACATCTTCCAGTGGAATGTTATCTACATCAATTATATCCCCAGTGGTTTCTAGAATTATTTTAATGGCTTCTTTTAAAATAGACAAGGTACTTAAACCCAAAAAATCCATTTTCAACAGTCCAGCTTTTTCAATTTGGTTAACATCGTATTGAACCTGCATCCATTTGGATTCCTTGCTTCTAGCAACCGGCACCAAGTTGTCTATATCCTCTGGAGCAATGATGATTCCACAAGCATGCACACCAGTATTGCGCACGCTGCCTTCTAATTTTTCTGCATCTTTTAAAACTTGTGCTGCGGGTTCCGTGCTGTTGTATATTTTTTGTAATTCACGAATGTTTTCAATTTCTTCTGGTTTTAAATTGTTTGAATCATCTTTGGCCAAATCGTCGGGATTTGCATGCAACAACACCTCTAATCCAAAGTTTGCAGGCACTAGTTTCGACATTTTGTCGGTAGCACTTAGTGGATATTGCAAAACCCGGCCTACGTCTCTAATGGAACTCTTTGCCGCCATAGTACCATAAGTAATAATTTGTGCAATGCGTCTTTCACCGTATTTATTGGCTACATATTCAATTACTTTTTCACGTCCTTGATCGTCAAAGTCAATATCTATATCGGGCATGCTTACCCTTTCTGGATTTAAAAACCTCTCGAAAAGCAAATCATATTTTACTGGGTCTACATTGGTAATTCCCAAACAATAAGCAACTACACTTCCGGCTGCGGAACCCCTGCCTGGACCTACCCATACGCCCATTTCGCGAGAGGCAGTTGTAAAGTCTTGCACAATTAAAAAGTAACCTGCAAATCCACTTTTCTCAATGGTTTTTACTTCAAATTCCAACCTTTCTAAAACCTCAGTGGGAATAATTTCCCCATACCGTTTTTTACATCCTTCGTAGGATAAAAAACGCAAATATTCATTTTGGGTAGTAAAGCCAGGAGGCAAAGTGAAGTTGGGGAGCATCAAATCCCGCTTTAACTGGGGTGTTTCTATGGAGTCAATTACCAGATTGGTGTTGTCTATGGCCTCTGGAATGTCGCTAAACAAGGCCGACATTTCCGCGCTACTTTTGAAATAAAATTCATCGTTGGGGAAACCAAATCGGAATCCTTTTCCGCTTTCTTCGTTGGTTGCTTTGGGCGTGTTTTGAAATTCTCCCGTATTGATACACAATAAAATATCATGCGCATTTGCATCTTTTTTATCGGTATAATGGCTGTCGTTAGTAGCAATAATTGGCACATTGTATTTGCGCGCAAAACCTATCAGTGTTTGGTTTACATCTTCTTGGCTAATGCCAGAGTTGTCGATGTTATTGATGTTATGTCTTTGTAATTCTACATAAAAATCATCGCCAAACATTTCGTGCCATTCTTTAAAAGTATTTTCGGCAATGTCGTTTCCTTTAAAAATAATGGCTTGTGGTATTTCTGCACCTATACAACATGAGGTTGCTATCAATCCTTCTTTGTATTCCTTTAATAAAGCTTTGTCAATTCTGGGAAATTTGGAATACATTCCATCCAAATAGCCAAGCGAGCAAAGTTTGGATAAATTTTTATATCCCTGTTGGTTTTTAGCAAGCAACAATTGGTGATACCTTTTGTCTTTTTGTCCTAGACTAAAAGATTTCCGGAACCGATCTTCCACCAAATAGAATTCACAGCCAATAATCGGTTTTAATCCTTCGGCAGTGACTGCTTGATAAAAATCGAAAGCCCCAAACATGTTGCCATGGTCTGTAATGGCAAGGGCTGGCATCCCATCTGCTTTGGCTTTTTTTGCCAAACTTTTTATGTTGGCAGCGCCATCTAAAAGCGAATATTGTGTGTGAACGTGAAGGTGTGAAAACTTTGGCATTCGTAGTCAAAAAAATGAACTTACGAATTTAAGATTTTGGATAACAGAAAACAGGCTTGTGGACAAATAGGGGAAATGTTGTAGTTATCCTAGGTGCAATTATAGAATGGCACGTTTTATTGACCGTAATCATAAAACGTGGTATCGGCAGGGTAGCCTTCTTTGGTTATTTTTTGCACCCAAACCAAAACTTGATTTTTATAGACGCCGCGTTCCATCACGTTGCCATTTTCAAAGTATTGTTCAAAATAGCCATCATAGTTTGTTTGCACCATACCAGACTCTTTCGTGGTTTGAATTGTATAATGTGCTTTTCTTTGGCCATTGGGATAATAGACTTCTTGCCAAACTGGCAATCCATGTTCGTCGAATTTGGTAACCCGACTTAAATTAGACTTTGAGTCAAAGTTTAATTCATATTTCACTGAGTCGCCCAAGTAGTATTTTTCCCATTGTAAAGTGCCGTCACCACGTTTGCTAATGTCGTAAATTGCTTTTTTTTCTTTCACCAATTTGTCGAGTTTATCTCGGTCAAACTTAAAAGGCTTACTTATGGAATCTTTGCCCGAATTTGAACCACATGCCGCTATGAGCAGTGTGATTGCCAATGTTTGTAAAGCGAGTTTCATAGTGTGCGAAGGTAGAGAAACTTGCATAAATTCAACTCAATTTAAATTTTCAATAAGGGAAAACCGCACTGAATAAACAAACGCCATTTACATTTCACCCATAGCCCCGTATCTTTGCCCCATGCATTTGTCGCAACTTCAGGTGTTCGATTTTAAAAACCATGCGGAGGCCCGTTTTGAATTTTGCGCGCAAATCAATTGCATTACTGGCGCCAATGGGGCAGGTAAAACCAATTTGTTGGATGCTGTTTATTATTTGGCCAATGCCAAGAGTTTTTTTAATGGGATTGACGGTCAATTGATTCGCCATAACGCTGCATTTTTTTCATTGCATGGGTGGTTTTCCATAGAGGACGGTCTCGGCGATTTCGACGTTTTGGCTAATTTTACGGATAAAGGGAAAAAAACAGTCAAGAAGAATGATAAAACTTATCCAAGATTGTTGGATCATATTGGATTTATTCAAACCGTTTTTATTACTCCGTATGACATTGCTTTGGTTCTAGAAGGAAGCGAAGAACGGCGCCGATTTGTAGATTTTACTTTGTGCCAAACGGATAGAGAGTATTTGGAAGTATTGGCATTTTACAAACGCATTCAAGACCAGCGAAATGCATTTCTAAAGAAAATGGAAGGCAGAATTGCTGATTCAGATATATTGGAAAGTTATGATACCCGTTTGGTTCCTGCTGCCAATAAAATATTTGAAAAACGGAAGGATTTTATAAATATATTTCTTCCTTATTTTCAAGAATATTATTCATATATTAGCGAAGAAAAGGATACTTATGCATTAGAATATATTTCTGAATTGTACACAGAAAATTATGGCGATATTTTAATTAAAAATCGCGACAGGGATCGAATATTGATGCGAACAAGCTCTGGCATTCATAAGGATGATTTTGAATTTACATTGAATGGATTTCCCTTAAAAAAATACGGATCCCAAGGCCAAATTAAATCTTTTGTAATCGCATTAAAATTGGCTCAATACCGCTATTTTAGAGATAAAACAAAACACAAACCCATTTTGTTGTTGGATGATATTTTTGAAAAAATAGACACCGCCCGTGCCGGTAAATTGATGGAGCTTGTGGCCCGTGATTTTTTTGGCCAGATTATTATTACGGATACGCACGCCGATCGTGTTAAACAACATCTTTCCGATGTGGATGCCGAGAAAAAATTCTTTGAAATAGAAATATAATAAAAAAACCTTCGCCCCTATGGGGCTATGGATGGTGAGCCCCTATAGGGCTAGGATGAAGGTGAGGCGCAACATTAAAAGATAATGCACCTTTGGGCTACCGGCCGGTGTTTATTGCATATACACAGTAGATGAAATATTCATCCTCAAACCAAAATTCAACCAGTTGCCTGAAGAGGCCATCCAGCCTTTTTGTTTGCGCATTTGATAACCCAAATCAATCCATAAATTATGCTTAATCATGTAACTAAACTGTGCTTGAAAATTTAGAATATCCGCCAAATTTCCCTGCAAGATTTTATTGCCAAAATCACTCCTTCTATCCTTGTAATTTCTATAAATATTGCCACCAAAATCTGTTCCTTTATAATAGCTAGAGTCCATGCCTTTTTTTGCCAACATTCCTGTAAAAATAAATGTCAGTTTAGGTATTTTATTGGGTTGAAACATCAGTCGCCCTAGAAATTCTTTAAAGTTAGCACCCAAAGGGTGGGCAAGGGGTTGCCCGTATTGACTCCAATTTTGACTGCCTCGAAAATGGGAGTATGTATACGGATTGGCACGGTTATATTCTGCCTGCAAAAACAACAATCCGTGTTTTGTTTTTTGCGTGGATTTTAACCCGGCTTGAAATGCAAATTTATTCGCCCAGTATCCACTTTTGGCCTTTACTTGTTTTATGCTAAATTCGTCTATCACAAATTGACCATAAAAAATGATTGATTTGGGTAAATACGCTTTCCAGTCCAACGCAATCAAAGCATTGTCTCTGCTGCCCAAATTGCTTTCAACGGCTCTATAAAAAATAACGGGATTTAAATATTCCAAATCAAAACCTTTTGTATCAGCCGTATCTCTGTCAAAAACAATCATTTCACTCGCCCCGATTTCCAATCTCTTTTTGATCAGTACTGAGGCCCTGTGGATGGCCATGTATTTTCGCGGCACCAATTTGTCACCATTTTGATTTCCAGGTGTAGGTGAAAAATTGTTAAGTTGTGCAAAAATATTTTGGTAGTGAAATGGACCAATTTGTGTATTTAATTTGAGGAATAAATATTCTTTTGCATAATCGCTTAAAATTAGGCTTCGGTAGCCATTTCCAATAAAAAACTTATCATGCCCAAATGCTGCGTTCACATGGTTTTTTACCAAATTTACGTTCACATATCCTTTGGCGCTAAAAAAATCATACCCGGTTTTGTTAACGTATTTCCACCAACCCATTCCTGGCAATGTGCCCAAACTGTCCGGAAGAGATTTCATATAATTCGGCAAAAAGACTTGGTTCTCGGTAATCCGGGTATAAAATCCGACTTTGGCATTCAGTGTACCCCGCAATTCCACCCCACGTGTATTTTGACTGTAATTGCTCCCCCATTGGGTTTTGGGGCCCAATTGTACGTTGATTATAGGGTTGATTGAAAACCAAGAGTTTTTCTCATGGTATGTATAAACCGTTGCTTTATTTTGATAAAAATATTTCAAAAAAGTCCATTGAGAATTGGCCCAATGATTAATGGGTGTTGTAAATTCAGGATTATCCGCTTTTAAATATTCTGTATTAAAATTAGCAGCAGTTCTAAGCAATAATAGAATACGGATTTGGGTATCTGTTTTATTCACATGCTGAAAGCTGGAATCCACGGATCCTCTAAGGAAATAGCGATTGCTATAATTAAGCTGAGAATAATTGTTGCCGAAGTTTCCAAAATGACTTTCGCATTCTTTGGTCTGCAAGATGAGATCGGCCCATGTATTGGGCTCATACCATGGACTCTGCGAATACGCGGACACTGATATTCCCAAACCGAAGAGTAAAAGCCAAAGTTTGCGCATGGCGCGAAGATACAGAGATTGAATTTAAATTTTATAAGTGATGTTTGGGGGAGGAGAAACTAATTCAACGATATCCTTGGCATCAATTGATCTGCGCCGTTGTAGAACATCAAATCGTGTATTTCTGGCTTTAAGAACGGAATAAGGGGCATTTGGCCTAAAATTTCCATCACTTCAAATTCGTTTTTAGCCTGAACACAGCACCACCATTTTGAAAGATCCGCAGCTACTGCGTAACTCACCAACTTTCCTTCCGCAAAAAGTTCGTTCACTACTTCACGGTGTTGAGGAATCAGCGAGGCCATTTCTGCATTCACAGGTGGCAGCGGACTTTCTACAAGAAACACTGGCATAATGCTTGCAAATATAAATATATTTTGACTAAGGCAAATCATTGTGCTATCGTTGGGCGAAAAAAATAACGACACGGAATCGCCAATTTGTTGTGGAAATTGTTAGGCATCTTTTTTCTTGAAAAACAGCATTTAATATTAACAGTCAAATAGGAATTGTGAATGGGAAACAATCGAATTTTCCGCATGCTACTGCAGAGGCTATAAGAAAAACTGGCCTAAATAAAATTTTCTTTATCCAAAAATGCCCCTGGAACAGTAGAAAGTATTTTTGGATGTTTGATTTATACGGATACGCATTGCGGAAGCCTTAAATATTGTATACCCAAATAATAAAGTTTAGCAGAAAATCAAAAGCGATGCAATAAATCTTCCGTTACCATAGTGTAACCCGTAAAATTGCCAGCATAATTTAAGTTTTCGCATTTCAAATAACCATTTAATTGGGTTGCTTCTTCCGCAGTAATTAATCCCAACAATTCCAAAACTTGCTGTGCAACATTGTATTGTGGACCCATTCTACCGTCGTCTATTTTAATGCAAATGCCCCATTTTTTAGATGGAACGGCAATGTTGTAAATGCCATCAGCACCGGTTTTACCTATGATTTTTCCTTTGGTTTCACGAATCAAATCTGTACAATATCTTTTGCTGCCAGCTACCATTTCAGGGTATGTTGCAATGGCTTCCAGAATCAATGCGCACGCACGGTTGATTTTTTCATCGCCAAATTTTTGGGGAACTGTAAGGTTTTTAAAAGCAAGAGCCTGGTTAAAAACCGGCATGGCAAATATGGGTGCACTACAACCGTCAACTCCTGTAAGCAACTGAGATTCTGGAATTTCATGAAAAAGGGCTGTTACTTTTTTTATTTCTTGGTGCAAAGGATGTTGGGCTTGCAAATAATTTGCAATTGGCTGATTGTGGTAAACGCACCAAGCCAAAAAACCACTGTGTTTTCCGCTGCAATTGTTGTGGATTGCTCCCGGTTCTTGGTTGTTTTTTATCAACCGAACATAATCTTTTTTAAGGGTGGGTTGTTGTGCACCGCAGCCAAGTGCCGATTCCGTAAGCCCGATTTTTGCCAAAATTCCGCGCGATGCCTCCACATGCATTTCTTCCCCGTTATGGGATCCACACATGATAGCAAGCTCTTTTAAAGTGAAACCAAAATGATCAAAGGCCCCCGAAGTAATTAAGGGAATGTGTTGGAAATATTTCAGCGCAGAACGCGGGTAACACATTTGTTGAATGTTGCCTACGGTGTGCAATATTTTACCGTTTTCATCTACCACACAGATAACGCCGCGGTGAAAACTTTCTGGAATCCCTCCTCGGGTATGTTGAACTAAAATTGGATTTGAATTTTCCACTAAGATTTTAAACGATATTGAGCCAATAAATACAATACGGCCATTCTCACAGCCACCCCATTTTCTACTTGTTGTAATATTATGCTTTGAGCACTATCTGCAACTTCACTGCTTATTTCTACGCCTCTATTTATGGGTCCAGGGTGCATCACCACAATCTCTTTGTCCAAGCTATTTAAAATCTCCATATTGAGGCCATATTGCATGGTATATTCTCTCAGCGATGGGAAATATTTAATATCTTGTCTTTCCAATTGAATGCGAAGCATATTGGCCACATCGCACCATTGCAATGCTTTTAGCAAGTTGGTTTCTACTTTCACCCCCAGTTGTTGAATAAAACGTGGTATTAGCGTAGGTGGGCCGCAGACCATCACTTCGGCTCCTAATTTTTGCAAACAAAATATATTGCTTAATGCAACCCTAGAGTGTAGAATATCACCCACAATGACTACTTTTTTGCCTGCAATCTCTCCCAATTTTTCGCGGATAGAAAATGCATCCAGCAATGCTTGGGTTGGGTGTTCATGGGTACCATCTCCAGCATTAATTACTTGTGATTTTACCCGTTTGGCCAAAAAAATGCAGGCACCTGGCGCTGGGTGCCGCATCACAATCATATCCACCTTCATGCTGAGGATATTGTTCACCGTATCTATTAGCGTTTCACCTTTTTTTACGGAGGAGGATGAACTTGAAAAGTTTAAAACATCTGCCGAAAGCCGCTTTTCTGCCAATTCAAATGAAACCCTTGTGCGTGTAGAATTTTCAAAAAATAAGTTGGCTACCGTTATATCCCGCAATGAAGGGGTTTTCTTTACCGGACTGTTGAGCAATTGTTTAAAATTGTCGGCGGTTTGAAAAATGAGTTGAATGCTTTCTTCTGAAAGTTCCTTGATTCCTAGAAGGTGTTTTATTTGTGCCGCCTGATTCATTCTTTTTTACCCAATAACCAAACTGAATTGTTGTTGTTTTCCCAATTTACTTTTACGTGTTCGCCAGTGCTGCGGCTATCCACCACAGCACCTGTATAATCTGCTGAAATGGGCAGTTCGCGGTGGTATCTGCGGTCTATCAATACCATCAATTCTACCGAATCTGGTCTTCCGTAATTCATCAACGCATCTATGCCAGCCCGCACACTGCGGCCGGTATACAATACGTCGTCTACCAAAATAATATTCAATCCTTCAGTGCCAAAATCCATCGAATTGGGTTTGGGCATAATCAAATCTCCTCTTAGAATGTCATCTCTAAAAAAGCTGTTATCCAATTCGCCATACTTCAGTTTGTTTTGCGGATACAGCAAATTTATCTTTTCGAACAGCCTGCGCGACAATTCAACACCCCTAGGTTGAAGGCCTAGCAATGCGCATTTTGTCATTGGTCCATGGTTTTCTGCCAATTGCAAAGCAAACCTATGAATGATAAGTTCAATGCGTTTGTGAGACAGAAGAATCCTTGGTTCCATTATTTTTCCGACAGCGAAAGTATGGTATCAAATTCTTTTTTGGTAACTTTTGCAACCGAAAGTCTGCTGATTCTAATCAGCTCAAAACCTTCAAGCCTTTTGTCAGCCTTCATTTCAGCCAATGTTACATGTCTATTTAACTTTTGCACAGGTTTTACATCTACGGCCACCCAGCGGTCATCTTCTGTGCTGGGGTCTTGGTAGGCTTCTTTGCTTACTTCGGCAATCCCTACAATTTCCATCCCCTCGTTGCTATGGTAAAAGAAACACCAATCGCCAATTTGCATTGCCCGTAAATTGATGCGTGCTGTGTAATTGCGAACACCATCCCAGGTGGTTTTCTTGTCCTTTACAAACTGATCCCAGCTGTATTTGTGGGGTTCCGATTTGATGAGCCAATAATTCACGGCGCGAAGATAGGGATAAGCCGTATTATCATTTTCGGATATTTTATCACCTGGTTGGTCTTTATATTTGGCAAAAGGAGAACCAAAATAGCAACAATGTAGATGGCAAACTGAGACCAAACAGAATGAAGCACCAGATGATCAGTTAACTATACCACCAACTGAGAGAAAATTTTGAATATCCATCTAGAATTCAGCATATTTGCACCCAAAATGAAATTTTCGTTTACCCTCATTTTGGTTTTTCTTGGATTTGAATTCAATTCAGTAACTGCCCAAAATTATGCGGAAGAGAAAAAGGATGATTCTGCCAGATTTGTGATTGGTGGCTATTTGGACGTGTATTATGGATTTGATTTTAACAAACCTGCCGATAAGAATAGGCCCTATTTTGTTTCTAGCAGCAGGCACAATGAGGTAGCCATTAATTTGGCCATATTGGACATAATTTATACAGCCCCACGCGTGCGTTTTGCATTAAAGCCAGCCTTTGGTACGTTTATGCAAAACAACTTTGCCAGTGAGCCCATATTGCTCCGCAATTTGTATGAAGCCAATGTGGGTTTTCGCCCGTTTAAGAAAAAAGAAATTTGGATTGATGCGGGTAATTTTTATTCGCCATACACAAACGAATCTGCCATATCCAAAGACCACCTTACTTACACCCGCAGTATGAGTGCTGAAAACGTTCCTTATTATTTAAGTGGCATTCGTGCTTCCATAGAATTGAATAAAAAGTGGCATACATACTTGTACATGCTCAATGGTTGGCAAGTGATTCAAAGTCAGGGCAAGCACAAAGCTTTGGGCACCCAATTGGAGTATAAAGCATCAAAAAAATTATTGCTCAATTGGAATACATTTATTGGCAATGTGAGCACCGATTCTTCACCGAATATGCGGATGCGATATTTCACCGATGTATTTGCATTGTGGAATATGGATGGAAAATTTAGTGTAACAGCTTGCGCGTTAGGCGGTTTGCAAAATCGGTTGGATACTGCTGCAAGGTCCTATCAAAGCAACTGGTACAGCGCCAATGTGCAAGCCAGATACCGTATAACCAAACAACACAGTATTTCGGCAAAAGCTGAATTTTTTAAAGACAAACAATCTGTTTTGGTAACACCTATAACCCAAGTAAAGGGCTTTGATTACAGAAGCATTACCGCCACTTGGAATATTTCCATAGTGGAAAACATGATGCTTCGTTTTGAAGCCAAAACGATGTTTTCGCCTGATAAAATTTTCAAAACTCCGAACGGAACTCCCACCAATCACAGCAACCTAGTCATCAGCAGTTTGACTGTGTGGTTTTGAATTCCAGCAGCGAAAAAAACAAGCCAGCCGCAGTTTTTTTCGCTGCTGGATCCTATTTATCAAAAACCTTATCCTTATCCACCTTCTTTACTTTTTCGCCATCATTTAACATCTTGGCTACAGCCATGCCCGGCGCGGTTATTACTTCATCACCTTCTTTCAAGCCTTCTATAACCTCAAAGTAATTGATATCCTGAATGCCTGTTTTTACTTTAACGGCTTTGGTTTTTCCATTGTCGTAAATAAAAACCCAAGTACCCATTTCTTCTTTTTTGTCAGATTTATCAGTTGTGGTTTCTTCTTTCGGTTGGAATGATTTTTTTCCAAATTGCAAAGGTTTTCTCGTTGTTACCGATGAAATTGGTACCGACAATACATGTCCTTTGGTGACCGTTTTGATATCTACAGTTGCTGTCATTCCCGGCCTAAAGGGTTGTTTTTTACCCACACCAAGGTCTGAATAACTGCTGCTAAGTATGCGCACTTTTACCACAAAATTGGTTACTTGGTCGGTAATGGAAGTTGCTGCATTAAACTTCGCAGAATTGGCAATTTCAGTTACACTGCCTTTAAAGACCCTATCGGGATAAGCATCTACTTTTACATCTGCACTGTCGCCCATTTTAATGCGAACAATGTCGTTTTCATTCACATTAACTTCTACTTCCATGCTATTTAAATCGCTAATTCGTAGAATTTCTGTACCGGCCATTTGTGCTGTGCCTACAATGCGTTCTCCTTTTTCAGAGTTCAGGTTGGTAACAATACCACCTGTAGGTGCATAAATGCTGGTGCGACCTAAATTTCTGCGGCCTTCTTCTAGCCTAGCAGCCATGCTTGCCACATTGTACTGTGCGGCTAAAATGTTCTTTTCTGCCGCTGTTACATCTGCTTTCGCAGTTTCATATTGCAAACGAAAACCATCCCACTCTTGGTCACTTATAACCTTTTCATCATGCAATTTTTTATTGCGGTTGTAGTTGACTTCTGCCTGTAAAAGATTCGCATACACCTTTGCTCTTTGGGCTTGGCTGCCTGCAACGGATGCACGCCCATTGTCTAAATTCGCACTCAATTGGTTGATGGTGGTTTCATAAATTTCTGGGTTTATTCTCAGCAACAATTGGCCTTGTCGCACAGAATCACCTTCTTTTACCGCCATATCAATGATTTCACCACTCACATCGGCACTAATTTTAATTTCACTTTCAGGCTGTATTTTTCCACTCACACTTACAATTTCTGTAATGTTTTTTACTACAACTTTTTCCGTTGCAACTTTTGTTTCGCCCGAGCCACCTCTTGCAAAAATGGCAATAAGTACAACCAGGAAAACAACGCTTCCTAAAATCCAGTATAATTTATTTCGTTTCAAGTAATTATTTTAATTCGAGTTTTTGGCCCATGTAAAAATCCAATACCATACGCCTAAATATATATTCATATTGCACAGACAAAAGACTAACCTGCGCCGCTGCTTGAGTAGCTTTGCTTATTTGCAAATCAATTGCGGCAGCCTGCCCTGCGTCAA
Organism: Bacteroidia bacterium; assembly: GCA_038317095.1. GTDB lineage: Bacteria > Bacteroidota > Bacteroidia > NS11-12g > UBA955 > JAGXTF01. Next base: position 30,616 of record JBBQBB010000019.1, read on the forward strand.
AACGCTTTTGCACAAAATCTAAATTTTTATTTTGAGATTCCAACGAAAGTTTGGATGCTTTTAATCTGTTCATGGCAGATAAAAATGAATTGTATGCCGTTACCACTTCATTGTATAGATTTTGTTTGCTTCTTTCATAGGCTATACGGTATCTCTCAACATCCAAATTGGCAACTTTAACATTGGTAGAGTTTTGGAATTTGGTAAATATTGGCACAGCCAATGAAGCACCTACCCAATTGCCTATATTGTTTTTCATTTGGGTTCCGTAATTTATGGTATTTACATCATATAACCATTTGGGGGTTTCCACATTGGGAACCGCTTGGCCGACAACGCGCCCCGTTGTCTGCCATTCATCGTAGTGCGGATTTAAATAGGTTTTGGCATTCGAAGAATATAGGGTGCTCAAATTGGCCGCGGCAGTTAGGGAAGGAAGCAGTGCACCCATAATAGATTTTTTCCTAAACATATAAGCTTTCAACCGCATTTCTGACGCTTTTACATCCGTTCTTTTGGTCATTGCAGAATCAAAAATTACCGTTAAACTATCTGGATATACTTGCGGAATAATGGAGCCCGTTAATGGGATTTCGATGTCCAATTTGTCTTCAAATGGAAGTCGCAATAACAATTTTAAACTGGTTAGAGCTGTTCTTTCTTGGTTTTCAGCAGTTACAATATTGGATAAATCTGTTGCCTCCTGCGCTTTCATGTTCAACAAATTCCCTTCATTGATTACCCCAGCATCAAATTGTTTTTGTGCTTTATCCAATTGTGCGGTGGTGTTTTTTAAATTCTGTTCGTAGGATTTTTTTAATTCCCTGGCTTGGGCTACCTGTAAAAACAAATTGGCCACGTTTAAGGATATGTTTTGTTCCACATTGATCAAATCATATTCACTTGCCATCCAGTTATATTTGTTGTATTTGATATTGTTATTCAGTTGGCCACCCGCGAATAATACTAGGGTACTGTTTAATTGATAATTGTTTTGGGTTACGTTGTTTGTAACGTTGGTATTTGTAAAACGGTCGGTACTTCTACCTGCCTGAAAGTACAACCCTCCAGATCCATTTAAATCGGGCAAACGGTTGTATTTGCTTTGTTTAAAGCCAAGTTCATTTTGTTCAACGCTTAACATAGATTGTTGCACATCTAGGCTGTTTTTAATGGCTGCGTCAATGCAGGTTTGTAAATCCCAAACTTTACCAGTCATATTTTGGGCAAATGCAGAAAATGTGCTTAGGATGAGAGTGGATAGTATTATCAGGCGCATGTAGTTGCAAATATAGACTTTGGATGAATTAGATGTATGCAATTCGATAAAATTATCGATGAACAATCAATTGTAAGCATATTAATTGGTTAAAGGAATTTAACAATGAATAGTGTTAAAATAATAAGAAAGAATACCTAAAATTGTATACTTTTGAAGTCTAAAACGAATTTTAAATGAAATCAACCAAAATATTTTATGCCTTGGTAACTTTATTTACCCTCGCCTGCGGAAGCAAAGTAGACAGTAACAAAGACGCCCGTTTCGACGGAACCAGAAAAATGGTAGCATTGCTAGATAGTTTGAGCAAGGCTGCGAACACGGCTGAAAATTATTATTTAAGTGAAGCAAGGGCAAGCACATTGTTGTCAAAAAAACCCGCCAAATTTTCGAGTAAGGTCGATAAATTAAACTGGAATTTAGCTTACAATAACGAATTGCTTTGTTCTGGGAAAACGGAGGAAGCTGCCAAGAATTTGGTTGCGTTGCTTCAAGAGGAAAATGGAAGTTTGGATGGAGCCATCAAAATTGCTGAATACAAATCCTTGTACGAAATGCTTGCAATCACTTACTTGCGAATGGGAGAGATGCAAAACTGTCTTACCAATCACAATGCCGCATCTTGCATCTTGCCTTTCTCTAAGGAGGCTGAACATAAAAATAAAACGGGATCTGAAAAAGCTGTTGAAGTCTATACCATATTGTTGGATCAATATCCAAAAGACATTCAATCTAGGTGGCTGTTGAATTTGGCGAATATGACATTGGGTAAATATCCGGATGGGGTGCCCGAGAAATTTAGAATTCCAGTAGAAGCTTTTAAAAAACCCAAAACAGATATTAAACCGTTTGTAGATGTTGCTATTCCATTGGGTTTGGATCGCAGTGCATTGGCTGGTGGTGCCTGTTTAGAAGATTTTAATAACGATGGCTTTTTGGACGTTTTTTGCACTTCTTATGGTTTGTTTGACAATGTAAAACTATTTTTAAGCAATGGCGATGGTACCTTTAAAGATGCTACGGAAAGTGCCCAATTAAATGGCATTACTGGAGGTCTAAATTGCAAACAAGCAGATTTTAACAACGACGGGTTTATGGATATGCTGGTTTTACGCGGTGCGTGGCTTGATGTTGGGGGTGAGTGGCCAAATTCGTTATTGAAGAACAACGGGGATGGAACTTTTTCAGATGTAACTTTTGAGGCAGGTATGGTGAATTTTAGGCCTACCGAAACCGCAGCTTGGGCAGATTTTAACGGCGATGGGTTATTGGATATTTTTGTGGCCAATGAGAATAATAAAACAAATGCCTACCCTTGTGAATTGTGGGCAAATAAAGGCAACGGAAAATTTGAAGAGATTGCCAAAAAATGCGGTGTGGATGGCAATTTTGGTTGGGTTAAAGGTGCTGTTTGGAGTGATTTAAACAATGACGGTAGACCCGACTTGTATTTGTCTGCATTCAACGGAAATAACAGATTGTTTATGAACCGCGGAGGTAGCGGTTTGAATTGGAAATTTGAAGACATTGGTAAAAAAGCGGGTGTTGAAAAACCATTTTATAGTTTCCCAACCGCCATATTTGACTATGACAATGATGGCGACAATGATATTTTCTGCGCAGATTTTGACAAAAACAGATTGACTAAAGTGGGCGAAGATGCGGCTCGGTATTATTTAGGAATGCCAGCTCTGTGCGAAATGCCACGCTTTTATAGAAACAATGGCGATGAAACCTTTACCGATGTCACAAAAGAACTAGGTTTGAATAGGGTTACTTATGCTATGGGTCTAAACATTGGCGATATTGACAACGATGGGTGGATTGATTTCTATTGTGGAACAGGTGCTTTTGAATTCAATTCATTAATGCCAAATTTGATGTTCAGAAATGTGGAAGGAAAACGTTTTGAAGATGTTTCTATGATTGGTTTTGGGCATTTACAAAAAGGGCACGGAATTTCTTTCGGCGATATAGACAATGATGGAGACCAAGACATTTACGAAACGCTGGGTGGCGCATTTCTTGGAGACAAAGCAAATAATATTTTGTTTCAAAACCCAAATTCATACAACAAATGGATAACCATAACATTACAAGGCAAAACGGTGGTAAGAAGCGCCATTGAAAGCAAAATAAAAGTAAATGTGTTGATGGCTGATGGAAAAAAACGCAGTATTTATTCTACTGTATCCAATGGCGGAACCTTTGGGGCAAATAGTTTGCAGCAAGAAATAGGTTTGGGAAATGCCAAAGAAATAGAATCGGTAGAAGTTTTCTGGGAAAAACCAGGATTTCCTGTAACAAAATATACAGGCTTTGCGTTAAACAGCTTTGTGAAGATTGTGGAAGGTGAAAGCCAACCTATAAAAGAAAATCGGAAAGCAATTGTTCTAAATACAGAAAATAAAGAACACCAGCACAATTAAGATAAGAGTAAACTGAAGCCAGCTCACAATTTTTGTGCAGGATAATAATTTATTCTTGTTTTAATCATTCTATGCAATATATTTGCAACCGAAAAAGGTTTCAGATGTTCTATAAACATAGAACACTGAATGAAAAGGGAACTCCGGTATAATTCCGGGACTGTACCCGCAGCTGTAAATCCTTAATACAGCCCGAGCCATTCTAAGCCACTGTCATTTGAAGTGATGGGAAGGCGGCCCGGGTAAGGAAAGTCAGAAGACCTGCCATTTTCAACATTGCATTGTCCGCTTTCGGGAAAAAAGGCGCTGTGGAATTGGTTGATACCTATTTCATTTGTTTTATTTCCACGGCGGCTGCATATAAAACTATGTTGCACGGAATTCTTGCCATATTGGCCGCCACCGCATCCCCCCAGCGTGATTCAATGCCACGCTTGGATACCGCATTTGTGGTTGCGCGGCGCATCCATTTCGGTTCTATCGGCAGGTTTCAAAATGTATGGTCGGGCAATGAAAGCAGTAACCAAGGCTTAACCCAATTTCTATCACAATCAGGCGTGTTTCTAAAACAATACGGAGCAACGGGAATTGCAACCATTAGCAGGCGTGGAGCTGATCCCCAACAAACACAAATATTGTGGAATGGTTTGCCAGTGGCAAATGCCATGTTGGGAATGCCAGATTTAAATACGATGTTTTTGTTTGGCAGCCAAGAAATTTTACTAACAGACGGAGGTAATGCGTCGGTATACGGCAGTGGCAGTGTTGGTGGAACTTTACAAATTAACCATGGCCCAAATTTAACGTCAGGTTTTTCTGTAAATCACACGGCATCAGTCGGAAGTTTCGGACGAAGCTCTAATGCCACAGATTTGTCTTATGCCAAAAAAAATACTTGGATGCGCATGCAAGGTGCATATACTAACGCAAACAATAATTTTTTTTACCGCGATTTGGTAAACAATGAATGGGAAAAAACACGCATGCCAAATGCAAATACCCATTTTAGAAATGGAAGATTGCAAGCGGGTTCTGTGATCGGCAAAACGTCTTTTCGTGGTATTGTTGAATGGAATTCTGCGGAACGAAATTTGGGTAGAATTATTGGTTCGCCAATAAACCAAGGTTCACAGTTTGATGTGAATTCGAGATATTTAATAGAATCAACTTCAAAATTAGAAAAAGTATCGGTTGTAAATAGAGTGGGATATACCCGAGATAAGATAATTTTTAAAGATACTGCCCATCATATTCTCGATACATCCGTGGCTTCTGTAAAACACCTGCAGTCGGAATGGTATTTTAAATTTGGCCATTCAAAATGGATGGTTGGTGCAGATTTGCAATTACAGCAAGGGAATTCAAATGCTTATGCAGGAGCAAAAGGGAGGAATTATTTTGCACAATTTGTATCTATAATAATTCCTATAAAGCGTTGGATTTTAAATCCAGGTTTGCGTTTCGAGTGGTACGAAAAAATGCCTGTTTGGACATTGTCTTCCGAAAAAAAAATAGCCAAAAACTACCAATTTAAATGCAATGTACATACCGCATTTAGACGACCTACCTTGAATGATTTGTTTTGGGGAGATAATTACAATTCAGCTTTAAAATCTGAAAAAGGAATGGGGGCTGAAACGGGTGTTTTGTATACCCATATTCAGAAAAAAGCGTCTATGGACATGGAAGTTTGCTTTTATGGAAGGTCTCTGAAAAATGCCATTGTTTGGATACCTGATGGATCCATTTGGGTTCCGAAAAATTACTACAAAGGCAATTACATGGGAACCCAATTTAAATTGAAATACAATTGGAAAATAAAAGACAACAACTTCCATATTTTAGGGTCGTATGATTATGTTTTTAGCCAAATATATTCTAGCGCCTATAGCGAAGCGAAACAACGCATTTTTGTACCCAAGCATACCGCTTTTTTGCAAATCATTTACCAAAGATTTGGTTTTCAAGTGAATGGCAATGTTACATATACTGGCAAGCGTTTTACTACCTCAGATAATAGCGATTTTATGCCTTCTTTTTGGTTGTTTTCCTCCAATATTTCCAAAACCATTTGGAACAAGGAAAAAAGCAGCGCGAATCTTGTTTTTCAATGCGAAAACATAAGCAATTTACAATACCAAAATATGCCAGGCAAGCCCATGTTGCCGCGCAACTATCTCATTACATTGCTCCTTCACTTTAAAACACACAAATGAAAAAATACATAGTACTTGCATTCGCCACAATGTTGGCCTTTGCTGCAAATTCACAAACTGTTGAAGATTTTGAAGCTGTTACGCTGGATAGTGGCAAGGTTTTAAACGGAAAAACGGGAGAAAATGAATATAAATTTTTAAGTGGTCTTTTGACTTTTCCGGTCAGCTATGATACTTCCTTCGGAGGTTATTGGAGCTCGGGGTGGGCAATTTCTAGAAAAATTGATTCTGCCACGGTGAAATCTAGTTCTAGCCGACATTTGTTTTGCGCTAAGCCAGGTAAAGGATTTGGCAATAGCAATACTTTTGTGGTAGGGCAGAATGGCTCCGCATTTTCCTATCCGTGGACATCTGGTTCAGCTTTAACCGGCTTTTATATTTCTAACAGCACATATACCTACAATTCTATGAAATTGGGTGATTTTTTCGGAAAGAAATTCGGTGGAAAAACTGGTAAAGACTTAGATTATTTGTTCGTGCGTGTTAAAAGTTGGGTTAAGAATCAGCTTAAAGATTCGCAAGATGTGTATTTGGCCGATTTCCGTTTTGCTGATTCTACAAAAGATTATATTTTAAAGGATTGGAACAAGGTTGTTTTATCGCCTTGGAGAACTGATTCAGTTTCCTTTGAAATGTATGGATCTGATACGGGTATTTATGGATTGAATACACCTGCATTTTTTGTCATTGACAACGTTTCCATCGACCGTTTAGAAAATGTAAGCCGTCGTGCGAATTTGCAAGTATCCTTGTTTCCAAATCCAGCTTCCAATGCAATTAAAATTGCTTCATCAAGCAAATTGTTAAACTACAAAATATTAAATATCCTAGGAATTGAAATTAAATCATCAGTTACAAATGAAGGCATTGAGAATATTGATTTAGCGGGTTTCACAACTGGCACGTATATTTTTATTGGTGAAACTGCGGATGGATTTATGCATGCAAAATTTGAGGTAATTCGCTAATGCGTTTCTCTTTTTGGATAATTCTTGTCCTCTTAATTGCATCTTGTAAGCCAGATTCAAAGACAAAGGATTTTAAAATCGTAAGTGACACGTCGCAACAAAAGGTGGTTATACTTTGCGAAGGGAATTTTTTATGGGGCAATGCAGGATTGGACGTTTATTATCCAAAGTCGGGTTTGCTGGTATTGGATGTATATAAAAAACAAAACGGTGGCAAACCGCTTGGCGATGTATTGCAAAGCGGTTTGCTTCAAAACGGATTGCTTTGGTTGGTGCTTAATAATTCAGGGAAAATTGTGGCTTTAAATCCCCAAAAATTTACTTGGCAAAAAGCAATATCTGGCTTGAAATCACCGCGATATATGGTTGAAGCAAATGGTCGTTTTTGGATTACAGATATTTATGACAACTACATTTCTATTGCGGATACAAATGGAACAACGGTTGGTAAAAAGCTAAGTTGCAAAGGATGGTCTGAGCAACTATTGGCGTTTAACAAAAGTGTTTATGTGGCGAATGCCAATGGTTTTGTGTATGTATTTGATGCCCTAAAGTTAACGCAAACCGATAGCATTCTTGTACCAAAAGGTTCTAAATGGATTTGCAAGGACAAAAATAATAAAATTTGGGTTTTATCTTCAGACAGTGGAAAGAGCTATTTAAGTGCAATTTCACCCTTAAGCCATAAAGTGGAAAAACAATTCCTCTTTGCAAAAGGGATTTCGGCATCTTCCTTGGTTTTAAGTAAAAATGGCGATTCGCTATTTTATTTGGCAAATGGCGTTTTTGGAATGTCCATTTCAGCCAGTGCCCTTTCCGTTGCACCTATATATACACCAAATTCGAATGAAAATATCTACGGTTTGAGTGTAAATCCATTTTCGGGAAACCTCTATTTATGCAATGCAAAAGATTATATATCTAAAGGAAGCATAATTGTAGTTTCTAGCAGGGGAGAGGTTTTGCAGCAATTGGAAAGTGGAATTATTCCCTCTTCTTGCATGTTTTATTACTGATCATGTAGAATTGATTAATTTTGCAAATCTTTTTTAGGAACAGGGGGGAACCCGTTCCTTATGTTGTACCCATGTATGAAAGCGCAAACGAGTGTTAAAATTTAAACTTCCTAAAATATTGAAGCGCATAGATATGCTCGTTATTCGGGCATTTGTGGGTCCGTTTATGGTTACCTTTGTGTTGAGTATGTTCTTGTTCTTAATGCAGTTCTTATGGAAATACATTGATGATTTGGTAGGAAAAGGCATAGAACCTCTCATTTTAGCGCAATTAATTTTCTATTCTTTGGCAGATTTGGTGCCCATGGCTATGCCACTCACTATAATGATTGCTGGTTTAATGACATTTGGCAATCTCAGCGAAAGTTTTGAGTTGGTGGCAATGAAAGCCAATGGAATGTCATTGCGAAGAATATTAATGCCGGTTTTCCTGCTTATGGTTCTTTTGGGCTGCGTCAATTTTTATTTTATGAATTTGGTTATCCCGCGGGCAAATTTGGAAGCCAAGGCGCTGCTATGGGATTTGCGCCAAAAAAAGCCGGCTTTTAACATACAAGAAGGTGTTTTTTACCAACAAATAGAAAATTTCTCCATTCGGGTAGGTAAAAAAGACAAAGACAATGAAACCATCCACGATGTATTAATTTATGAATATAAGCTAGATGATTCCAAACGCCTAAATGTGATGCGCGCCAAAGACGGCACCATGAAGCTGAGTGTGGATAAACGGGTTTTGTATTTTACCCTTTTTAATGGGATAAGATACGATGAAATGACGGGCATGAAAGAATATAACCGAAGTAGCCCTTTTAATTTGATGCGTTTTGAAACACAAAAAATGGCTATCGATTTGTCTTCCTTGGATTTAAAATTCACAGAACGCGATGCGTACAAAGGCGATTATAGACTTATGAACGTGGGTGAATTGAACAAACAAATTGACTCATTTTATAAAAAAGACCTCCGCATGGTTAAGGAGAATCAAGTGTTCATGTCTAGATTCTTTCATTTGCCAGGGTTGTATGGTTTTCGAGGCGATACCGCGTTAAAAAATGATTCTATTTTTAAACCTAAAATGGCATCGGATATTTTAAGTAATTTTAATGCGGAACAACAAAAAAGTATAATAATGCAAGCAATTTCCAACGCGCGAGGGTTAAAGGGAACTGTGGATGGACTTATTTCAAACCGCAAATTTGATTACGACGAAATAGCCCCTTACCGTGCAGAATGGCACAAGAAATTTAGCCTAAGTGTAATTATTATTCTGTTGTTTTTAATATCAGCCCCTTTGGGGGCCATTATTCGCAAAGGTGGAATTGGTATGCCATTGGTTATTAGTGTGGTGTTGTTTGTGCTCTTTTATGCCATCAATTTGGTGGGTGAAAAAATAGGCAAGGAAGGGATGGTTCCTATTTGGGTAGGTATGTGGATGAGTTCACTTGTGCTATTCCCAATTGGGGTTTTCATTACCTACAAAGCTACAAATGACAGCTCTGTTATGTCTTTGGAAATTTATAAAACATTTTTCAAAAAAATTCTGGGAATTCAATTCATTCAAAAGCGAATTAAAAGCAAAAAGGAACAATCTGTTTTAGTCCAAGATTCAAACCTGAATGCCCCATGAAAATCTTGGTCCTTGGAAGTCGCATTCCTTTCCCGCTGCGCGATGGAGGTGCTGTTGCAAGTTTTGGAATGCTGAAGGAGATGGCCAATCAAGGGCATGATGTTACGTTTTTTACTTTCAATACCCAAAAGCATTTCGTTTCAGAGGATGTAATAAAATCGGAATTCCCATTTTGTAAAGTTGTGCCAATATATTTAGATGCAACAACCCATAAAATAACTGCTTTATGGGCTTTGCTGCGAGGTATTAATTACAATTTATCAAGATTTAATTCCAAAAAAGGAGAAAAAATATTGATCGATTTGTTGCAAAAAGAGCATTTCGATATTATACATTTTGAGGGTATTTTTTCCATATCTTTTTTACCGATTGTGCAAAAATATTCAAATTCGATAAGGGTATTGAGACAGCACAATGTAGAGCATAAGATTTGGTTAAAATTGGCAGAAAATGCGCATAACGCATTTAAAAAATGGTATTTAAAAAATCTTTCAAATTCACTGAAAACAGAAGAAATTAAAATACTTAAACAATTCCATTACATAGTATCCATAACGGTTGCAGATAAAAATGAATTTGAAAAAATAAATCCCAACGCTGTTTGTTATAATTATCCAGCAGGCGTTGTTTATAAAGAAAAGTTGGATGAATATCCAGTAGAATCGAAATCACTTTGCCATCTGGGCAGCATGGAATGGATGCCAAATCGAGATGCGGTTTTACATTTTATAAAGCATATTTGGCCTCGGGTTTTGGAAAAGTACACCGATGCTAAATTTCATATTGCCGGTAAATCGCTGGATCGGAATGATCCAATTTTTAGGGGTAAAAACATTGTAAATCATGGGGAAATTGAAGATGCTGGAAAATTTATATCAAGTTATAAGGCTGTCATTGTTCCCTTACTGTCCGGAAGTGGATTGCGCATGAAAACGTTGGAAGCTATGGCTTACGGCAGGCCCGTGATTTCAACGAGGTTAGGAGCAACTGGAATTTCCTACACACAAAACATAGATATCCTTTTGGCAGATTCTTTGGACGAATGGCTGCTTGCAATCGACCTGGTTTTTACAGAAAATGAAGACTCGACAAAATTGGGAATCCACGGTAGAAAATTAGTTATAGACAAGTATTCTGTGGGGATATTGACACATGGTTTGCTTGAATTTTATGAAGATATTTTAAATCGGAAATTAGTTTAATTATTACTGCCTATTTGGTAGATAGGGTAATATTTGTATATTTGTTGCAACAAATTTGCCAATGAAATTATTGTTTTCCTATTTGCGGGTTCAAAAAAAGTTAGTTTTTACCGCTTTGTTGCTCGCTGCTGTTAATCAAGTTTTTTCTTTGCTAGACCCCTGGGTAGGCAGAAACATCATAGATAAGTATTTGATGCATTACAAAGAATTCACCCAAAAGGATTTTATACAAGGCGTATTAGGCTGGTTAAGTATTGCAGTTGGGGTAGCAATGGTTAGCAGAATAGCGAAAAATTTTCAGGATTATTTTATCAATGTGGCCATTCAAAAAAGCGGTGCCCAAATTTTTATGGACGGCATTAAGCATACACTGGATTTACCTTATGCTGTATTTGAAGATCGCCGAAGTGGGGAAACACTGAATATACTTCAAAAAGTGCGTTCAGACAGTGAACGTTTAATTTTACTCTCCGTAAATCTTTTGTTTACCAGCATTGTGGGTGTCATTTTCGTTTTTGTAGTTTCCATGACAGTGCATTGGATGATAGCCCCAGTATTTATTGGAGCTATGGCCATTGTGGGTGTAAGTAGCTCTTTACTTAGTAAAAAAATAAAAATCATTCAAAAGGAAATTGTGCAAGAAACTTCGGTACTCGCGGGCACAACTACGGAGAGTTTGCGCAATATAGAATTGGTAAAAAGTTTAGGATTAATCAAACAAGAAATTCGCAGAATTAGTGCCAATACCCTAAAAATATTGGGACTTGAATTGAAAAAGGTAAAAAAAGTAAGAACGCTGGGATTTATTCAAGGGACTACGGTTAATTTCATGCGCAATGGCTTGTTGCTGTTTTTAAGTTGGATGGTTTTTACGGGTAGAATTACCCCGGGTATGTATATTCAATTTTTATTTTATACTTTTTTTATTTTTAATCCTTTGCAAGAATTGGGTACTTTTATTCAGGCTTGGCGCGAAGCTCAAGTTTCGTTGGGGAGGTATGAAGAACTAAGGAATATAGCTCCAGAGCCAAAACCTATCAATCCCATTGCTTTGGGAAATATTGAATCCATTAAATTTTCCAATGTAAGTTTTAAGCACAACACCGCCCGACGGAATGCATTGAATGATATTGATTTTGAATTGAAAAAAGGTGAAACCATTGCTTTTGTAGGCCCCAGTGGAAGTGGAAAAAGCACTTTGGTAAAAATGTTGGTTGGACTGTATCAACCCATAGCAGGAAATATTTTTTACAACAACATACCCGAAGGCAATGTAGATACGGCTGATATTCGCCAGCAGTTGGGATTGGTTAGTCAGGAGAGCCAATTGTTTAGTGGTACCATTCGCGACAATCTTTTGTTTGTAAGGCCAGAATCTACCGATGCCGAATTGGAAGATGCACTTAAAAAGGCAGCGACACAGAATTTAATGTCTAGGGCGGATAAAGGATTGGATACCCAAATCGGTGAAGGTGGAATCAAAGTTTCTGGGGGTGAAAAACAGCGTATTTCTATTGCAAGGGCATTGCTGCGGAACCCTAAATTGATGATTTTTGATGAAGCTACTTCTTCTTTAGATTCTCTAACCGAAAGAGAAATTACCGAAACAGTGAGAGAAGTTTCTGGGCAGCGGGACAGAATTAATGTAATTATTGCCCACAGACTCAGTACCATTTTGCATGCCGATCGTATTTATGTATTGGAAAAAGGGCGCATTATAGAACAGGGTACCCATGAAGAATTAATAACCGAACGCGGTTTGTATTTTGCCATGTGGAGGCAACAAATTGGGGAAGAGGAAGAAGTAATTTGACACATCTAAAGGGCTTATGCTTGTGCTATCCCTTTAATTATATAAAGCAGAATGATTCTGAATTAGAAGAATTCAAAGATAGCTTAAATATTGTCAATATATTTGAATACTTAAAATGATAAAATTGAAGTCATTGTTGATTTTGGTTCTATGTAATGTCAATTTACTGGATGCGAGAATGATTCCGGCAAATGGCGCGAACTATTCAACAAAACTGTTTGCTCTTATTGCCGGAGATACGCTGGCTTTGGCTGCAGGAAGCTATACTGGAAATTTAGCATTAAACAATTTAAAGGGCACCTATTTGGATCCTATTGTAATTATGGGGCAAGCCAATTGGACCACTATTTTTCAAGCGCAAAGTTGCTGCAATACAGTAAGCATTACCCAATGTGCATATCTAGTTATCCGTGATTTACAATTGGATGGCTTGAATGTGCCTGTAGATGCTATTAAAGGAGAAGGAACTACGGGCAATTGGGCGCACCACATTACGCTAGAAAATTTAAGCATTGTCAATTATGGGAACAACCAACAAATTGTAGGGATAAGCACAAAATGCCCTGCTTGGAATTGGGTGATTCGTTACAATAAAATTATTGACGCGGGCACTGGAATGTATTTGGGTAATTCTGACGGAAGTAAACCGTTTGTAAATGGCATTATTGAAAACAATTTCATTTCAAATACGCTGGGTTACAATATAGAAATTAAGCACCAACTTGATACCGTGAGAGATGATGTGGTAGGCACAATGGTGAATGGAAAAACCATCATCCGGCACAATGTTTTTAGCAAAGAATTGAATGGTTCACCGGGGGCAAGTGCTAGGCCCAATTTGCTCGTAGGAGGATTTCCGTTGAACGGTTGGGGAAAAAATGACTATTATGAAATTTATGGAAATTTCTTTTGGCAAAATCCCAATGAAGCATTGTTTCAGGGTACGGGAAATATAATTTTTTACAACAATATCTTGGTAAATCATTCGGACCCATCTGGAATGCGGGCAGTCTATTTTACGGCTCAAAATGGGGTTCAACCGCAAAATATAAAAGTCTTCCACAATACAATATATGCGGCCAACAGCAGTGGGGGAATACGCATTTACAATCCCAGTGGATTCTATAAACAAAAGTGTTATGGAAATGCGGTTTTTGCAGCGCAAGGAATTACTAATTTTAGAGACTCTGGAAACAATATTTTAGAAACATTTGCAAATGCTGGAAATTATTTCAATTCGCCCAATGCGGTAATTTTAAATCTCAATTTATACCCTAAAATTGGAAAATTAACGGGAAATATTTGTGTAGATACAGCGTACAACAAATTTGCAGACTTCAATAAAGATTTTAATGGAGACTTATTTAACTGGATTTATCGAGGTGCCTATTCTGGCGCGGGAACAAACAGTGGCTGGAAATTGCAATTGGATAGGATGCCGTTGAAACCGAATGCCAATGTTTCGGTCAAAAATGCAGAAATAGGCAACATTTTCTCGGCATATCCCAATCCGTTTGATCATTTTTTGCAGATTTCGGTGCCTTTTTCCAAGCGGGTATCTGTATTGGATTTTCATGGCAAATTGGTACACGAAGTTCTCCTTGAAAAGGGAGTTAATAATATCAATTTGGGTTTCCTTAGGCCAGGGTATTATGTGATACAATACAATGCCCAATTTCAAACGATTTTTAAAAGATAGAAATAAATTTACGCCAATTGACTCATTTTAAAATGAGCAATTTCGCATTCCCAAAATCTTTCACCTTCTGCAGAAAAGCCATATTTGGCATAAAAATCGATTGCATGTTCTTGGGCATGCATGTAAATGTAAGTTCCGGAATTTTGCAACAGAGCATGGTTAAGGCAAGCCTTTACCAATGCAGCGCCAACACCCTTTCCACGGAATTCTTCAACAACCGCAAATCTTTCCAATTTAAACCCATTTTCGGTTTTGCGAATGCGGCAGGTTCCCACTTCTTGCGCCCCTATTTTGGCTAAAAAATGCACACAAAGTGGCTCATATTCGTCATATTCTTCAGCAGGATTCACTTTTTGTTCAATCACAAAAACACGTCTTCGTATTTCAAATGCAGCTTCCAATTGTTTGGCCGTTTCTATTTCAAGTACCGAAATCATGCCGGCAAGTTATGCAATTTTGATTAAATTAGGATTTTTGAAAAGATTGTGTTTTTGCATTTAAATTGCGAAAATGCCCAATGGAATTGGCATTCATGCGGTTGAATGCGGCAAAATCGTTTTTTAACCCAAAATACTTACCTTTGCACTCCATTTTAAATATGAGTTCAACAGCAATGCAAGCAAACAATATAAGCCAACTACTAGGCGACCAAGCAGAGTTACTTCTCAATCATGAGTGCAAAACCATCCCCAAAGACCTTATACACGCCCCAGGGCCAGATTTTATAGACCGCGTTTTTGCTCAAACCAACCGCACACCTCAGGTGTTGCGCAGTTTGCAAAACATATACGACCATGGTCGTTTGAAAAACACAGGTTATATGAGCATTCTCCCTGTGGATCAAGGTATTGAACACAGCGCAGGGGCCTCTTTTGCGCCCAATCCAATCTATTTTGACCCTGAAAATATCATCAAATTGGCTATTGAAGGTGGTTGCAATGCAGTGGCTTCAACTTTTGGTGTGCTTGCTGCCAATTCTAGGAAGTATGCCCACAAAATTCCTTTTATTGTAAAAATTAACCATAACGAGATACTTACTTACCCTAACAAATTTGACCAAATTATGTATGGTTCTATTCAGGAAGCATGGAATTTGGGTGCCACAGCCGTGGGAGCTACCATTTATTTTGGCTCTGAAGAGAGTGCAAGACAAATACAGGAAGTATCTGCTGCTTTTGAAATGGCACATGAGTTAGGCATGTCTACCATATTGTGGTGTTATTTGCGCAACAATGGTTTCAAAAAAGATGGCGTAGATTATCATGCTGCTGCCGATCTTACCGGCCAAGCAAATCACCTAGGTGTGACCATTCAGGCCGATATTATTAAACAAAAATTACCTACCAACAATGGGGGCTACAATGCCATTTCTTTTGGCAAAACCCATCCAAAAGTATACAGTGAACTTACTACTGACAATCCAATTGATTTGTGCCGTTACCAAGTGGCCAATTGTTATATGGGTCGTGCTGGCCTTATTAACAGTGGCGGCGAAAGCAGAGGCGCTAGCGATTTAGCAGAAGCAGTAACCACAGCCGTTGTGAATAAAAGAGGTGGTGGTGCGGGTTTAATCAGTGGTCGTAAAGCATTCCAAAAGCCAATGGGTGAAGGGGTTGCCTTGTTGAATGCGATTCAAGATGTTTATCTTGATAACAGTATCACAGTTGCTTAATTTTTGCCTATCATTGCCGTTCCAATGTTATGGAATTTGAAGAGGAAGATTTAAGCAGCGAGGGAAGTAAGTGGTATCAGCGTAAGTTTTCTGGTATACTTACCAAAACCAAAGATAAAAAGGCTACGCCGGACGGGCTTTGGGAAAAGTGCGGTCGGTGTAAGTCTGTGGTGCCAGCCAAGGATTGGATTGCTGCGCATTTTGTTTGTCCACAATGCAGTTATCATGAACGCATTGGCTCTAAAGAGTATTTCGAAATTCTTTTTGACAATGGAAAATTTACTGAGCTTGATGCCAAATTAAGCAGTGGAGACCCATTGGTATTTACAGATACAGCTGCATATAAAGACCGCATTAAAGTTGCTCAGAAAAAAACGGGTTTGATAGATGCAGTGCGCACCGCTACCGGAAAGATGAATGATTTTAGGATTGTAGTTGCATGCATGGATTTTGCCTTTATTGGCGGTTCCATGGGCAGCGTAGTGGGTGAAAAAATTGCCCGCGCTATAGATTATTCGTTGGTGCACAACATTCCGTTTTTAATGATATCTAAAAGTGGAGGTGCAAGAATGATGGAGGCGGCTTTTAGTCTTATGCAAATGGCCAAAACCAGCGCCAAATTGGCGTTGTTAAACAAAGCGCATATACCGTATGTTTCGTTAATGACCAACCCAACTACTGGAGGTGTTACAGCAAGTTTTGCCATGTTGGGCGATTTTAATATTGCCGAACCAGAAGCATTGATTGGTTTCGCAGGGCCACGCATAATTCGCGAAACCATTGGAAAAGATTTGCCAAAAGGTTTTCAAAGCAGCGAGTTTTTAGTAGAACACGGTTTTCTGGACTTTATTGTTGCCAGAGGGGAGTTGAAAGAAAAACTAACCACATTGTTCAAATTGATTTGGGATAAAAAAACACACAAATAATAGAAATTAAATATATGAATTTTCCAGCAAACCTACAGTACACCAAAGACCATGAATGGGTTTTGGTTGATGGCACAAACGCCACCATTGGAGTTACCGATTTTGCCCAAAGTGAATTGGGTGACATTGTTTTCGTAGACATTCAATCTTCAGGTGAAACCATCGAGCAGAATAAAGTTTTCGGAACCGTTGAAGCCGTAAAAACCGTAAGCGATTTGTACATGCCTGTGAGTGGAACTGTTAATGAAGTGAATTCGGAATTAGAGAATTCTCCGGAACTTGTAAATTCAGATCCTTACGGTGCTGGCTGGATGGTGAAAATTGCCATTTCAGATCCTACCCAGTTGGCTGGATTGATGGATTCTGTTGCATATACTGCAATGGTTGGAAATTAATTTGACCAAAGTAATTGTTAAATACCATCCAATCCCGGCTATCGTGTCGGGATTTTTTATTTTATGCGTTTGTCTAATTCCAGGCAATACCTTGCCCAAATCTGGAATATTGGAATCTATATTTATTGACAAATGGGTGCATTTATTTTTATATATCGGTTGGACTTATATTTGGTTTTTGGGACTTCAAAAGCTGCATAGGCAATCTATGCTTCTGAAAATCGTGCTTTTTATGGCTGTTTACGGCGCATTCATTGAGGTTTTACAACACTATTTTGTTGCTGGCCGAAGTGCAGAATTCTTAGATTGGGTAGCTGATATTGCCGGAATTGGTGTGGGTTATATTTTGTGGTTTAAAAGGAAGTGATGTATTGGATAAGCATTAAAAAGGTTTGGTAAAATAAAGGATAAACCCAACAATAATAAGTATACCAAAACCTATGAGGAGTGGGCGTCTGAGTCCTTTTTCACAAACCACAATGGCATATCCGAGCTTGGCTATATTGTTGCTGTTTATGGAAAGCAAAATAGCAGCCGACAATATTGAATTGTCAATGACCCATTTGCCTTGCAATAAATTTAAAATAAATGGGTCGATATCGGTTACCCCTACAATTAGTGAAATACTGTGTAAGCCTGATGCTCCATAAAACTTTAACACATAATGGGTAATTACCGTAAAAATCACAAACAACAATCCAAAAATAAATGCAGTTTTAAATTCAAGCGGATTGTGCTGTTCCTGCGGTATCACTGTAATTTCTTTTTTTACTGCCAAATGATGGTGAAATCGAAACAATAAAAAAGCTATGATTAACGTAGTGATGAAAAGAATTAAAAAATAGGGGAATAACAATAAAGCAATATTTTGGTTAAAAAAAAGTGCGAGCAAATAAATTCTAAAATACATCATAGAAATGGCCAACATAATTGCCGGCACTATTTTGTTGCTACCCGGATATTCTTTGCTTTTTCTGGACAAAATGAGTGTGGTAGCAGTACTGCTGTATAGTCCGCCCAGCAGGCCAGTAAGTAAAATACCTGCGTGCGGAAATACAAATTTTTGCAACAAATAACTGAAATAAGAAATGGCACTTACAACGACCACAGATAGCCAAAAAATGTAGGGGCTGATGGTAAAACTAGGGGAGATAGGGCGGTCAGGCAGAAGTGGCAAAATAACCCCCGCCAGTACCAAAAACTTGGCCAGTGTAATGAATTCCGTATTGTCGAATTTTTTGGAAATTTGCGAAAGATTTTCTTTAATTTCAGTGACAATTAACAAACAAACCACCACTAACAATACCAAGTATTGTGGTTGGGTATAAATTAAAGGCGCCAAACAATAAGTTACCATTGCCGTAATCATGGCGGTAATACCATACCGGTTGTAATTGGATATTTTTTTATAATAATAGATGCCCAGAAAGATAAAAAGAAAGAGAAGACCACAGAGAAACGGAATCAGGGTAAGTGGAGAAAGTACATAAAGCACAAATCCTAAAATTCCGATGAGGGTAAATGTTCGGTCTGTTCCGAAAGTGTGCATCAAATCATCGCCGTTTTGTTTTCGCCTCTGTTCCAGCCCAATAAGTAGTGAAAAAGTAACAGTCAACAAAAAATTCAAAAATTCTTTGGGAATTTGGTGGATGAATTCTTTAAACATTATGCGAATGTAGTGATTTTTGAGAAAAGTGTATTTCCAAAGAACACAAAATTATCTAAGCACACGAATGGATAGAATTTTGCAGTGTATATTTGAATATCGCTACTTACATGAAAAGAGTTCAAACACTGTCTGTAATATTTCTGCTTATTGGAAATGTTCACGCGCAATGGTTCAAGGTTCAAAAGCTAAGTGTTTTTGCCGAAACCGATAGCCTATACCAAGTGGGGAATTTTGATTCTGCTTATGAAAAAGCAAAGCTCATTTATTTTGATTCTAGGGATAAGGTTGCTGGGCCAGATACACCGCAGATGATTCAAGCAGCCATGCGCGCGTCCAACATTTGTCATGCGGAAAATTTAGATTGCAGCGCATTGCATTGGACAGATATTCTTTTTCCTCTCGCTTACGGAGCAGATTCGCTTGAAATATTAAAAGCCATTTTGCCTATCCGAAGTAACTTTAAAGAAGCAATTCTAGCGGCAAATAAATATTGCATAACAGATCTGGAGCAAAAATACAAATATCAACTTACTCGGTATTTTAAAATAACGAATATTTTTAAAACCAAAGATGCAGAAACCTATTTGTTGAGGATAGATGGGGGTAATATGCAATGTATAGACACGTTGGTGGATGTGAAGTTGATTTTGATGGGTAAAAAGAATGGCGTCAATCGCAATTTTCGAGTTGGGGGGTATGGCAAATTAAACTGGGTAAATGCGAACTATTCACAATGGGAGGTTACGGTTTACAATATCAAAGACAGCACTTATTTGCCGCAACTTGGAGATTTGCTAGAATGCACAGTAGGCGTGCCAGAAGAAATCAAAGCAGACAACCCTTACGATAAAATTATTTTATATCACATTCGATTTTTGGATAACGAGTGGCGGAATTTATTGGATTTAAATGAAATTTACAGTAAAAGTTATGATAATATGTTTTATCCCCATATCCGCAATTTGTTGGCTGCAATACGCGAAGTTCCAACCTTGAAAAATAAGGAAATCTCTAGGTCAATGAAAATGAAAATCACTGCAGGAATTTTTAAAGGAAAAAACTTGGGTTATGCTATGAAAAACACTTCGCGTGAACATTTGTGGACCTTTTTAAGATATGTTGGGGCTGAATATAAAAGATATGCAGGGCAAGATTTTAGAATTTCTGAAACTTATGCAACTTGGCTAAAATACGGCAGTCCAGCAGATGGGGGAACACTTTGTAGGCTGTTGATTAATGTAAAAAAGGATGAGCAGAGTCTACTACTAACCAATTATAAAAGCGAAATTAAAAAAAGTTCATTAAGCGAAGAATGGAAAAAATTCGGGCTTGAAAATATTGACATAGAAAATTTCACACGATGCAAAGCGATAGAAAAATTGTTAATGCATTCGGCCAAAGTGCTACAAATGTCAGAAAATGTTGGGAAATCATATTCTTTGACCGCGAGTCGGTTCAGTGCTAAAAAAATAAAAGATTCTGCCAGGTATTATTATTTACTCGCCGCAGACGCTTTTAAGAAAGCAGGTTTTCATTTCGAAGAATCTTCTGCTTTGCTTGCCGCAAGTAAAATCGGCGAGGATACCCTGCCGATAATTCATTTACAGGAAGGACATACTGTTGAGTTTTTTACAGTTTTTTCGCATGATGGAAATTATTTTGCAAGCTCTGGATTAGAAACGGAAATAAAAATATGGGATGCACGTTCAGGGCGGGAGTTGTTTGGTCTGAAAGGCCACAATGCATGGGTGAGTTCACTTGAATGGAGTCAAGACAATAAACATTTAATTTCCGCAGATGAGGATGGTCGTTTAATTGTTTGGGATTTGGATTCTAAACAACAAATATTCAAAAAAGAATTTGGAATAAAAATTAAAGATTTAAAATTTACCCCCGATTTCAAATACCTTTCCATGGTTGTGCGGTCTCCAGATTTGTTTTTTTTGGATGCACAGGATTTTACAGAAAAATTTAAATTAAAGGGAGGGGGGATGAACTTGAATGGAATGATTTTTATTCCAGAAACAAAAGAACTATTCACTGCATCTCAGGATAAAATTATCCGGAAATGGGATTATGAGAAAAGAAAATTGTTGGATACCCTGCGATGCCTCAATCGTCCGGGAGGGCTGTTTTACAATCCTTTCAGCGGCACACTCATGGCAAGCTGTATTGGTAAAACCATGATGTGCTGGGATATTTATTCAAATAACAATCATAAATATCGGGGGTATTTTGATTGTGATGAAAGAATTATAGATTTGAGTGGGGATACCATCATTTATCCTGGTGCAGGGGGATTTACAACGGATGGCAGGTATTTCTTTTTTAACCAGAAATCTGAAAACATTACGGTTTGGGATGTACTCAACAATAAAACCAGAAGTTTTGTGGGTTTTTCGGAATACACAGAAGAGTTTTCAATGAGTCCGGATGGAAAGTGGCTATTGATGGCGGGAGAATTTGGTCTACAAAAATTAGATTTAACTCGGTTTAGTTTTGATAAGGATAAGGAGTTGCATCTAACCACAATTCCCTTTTTTGGCAAGTTTACAAGTTGCGCCCAATTTGGGGCAGATGCTTGCAATCTGTATTATTTCAACAATGGATACCACCGAATGAATTTGTCTACTGGCAAGGAGAGTTTGATAGAAAAAAAAGGATACATGTCTCGTACATGCATTGCTGTAATCCCAGATAAAATGTATTACCTCTTTTATGACCCCTTTTGGTCGAATAGAGTCGAATGGCGCAGTATAAAGAACGATTCAATAAAATTCGTGGTTCAATTAACTTCAGAATTGAAAACAGCTGTTTATTCCAAATCAAACCATTGGTTTGCAAGTATTGATATTAAATCTGTTTTGCATTTATACAAACCTAATGATATGGGGTTTCATGATAGTTTGAAGCTGGTAAATCCCGATGAATGGCCTATGTCTGGCGTGTTTTTTAGAAATGATTCGTTATTGCTGGTTACTGCCGGTGACAAAGGATACGTATACGAAGTTTATCCCGAATTGAAGTTGAAACATGCATTTATTGTCCCCAATAAAATTTCAATAAAAATTATTCCCATCAACAATGTTTTCTATCAAAACAATATCGTCTTGCTAAGCAAACATGGGCATGTTTTTGAATATGATGCGGATAAAAATACTATCGATTTAAAATTGGAAAGCGATAGTTTGGCAGGTACAAAATTTTCTGTTACTGCGGCAGAAATATCGCACAAAAGAGATTGGCTTTTTGTTTCTATGGGGAATCTAAAAATATATAAAATTTATTTGCCAGATTTTAAAAGAACTGTTCTACCAATTGCCCTTAAAAATGTGGCGATTTATATAGATTTTAGCCGAGATGATAAACAAGTTGTTGTTACCGATTTTCATCAGATTTCGGTGTTCAAAACGGATTCAGTCATTCCATCTTATAGCATATATCCGCTTCGCAATCGAGAGGCTTTGATTATAACACCAACCAATTGTTATTTTACACCCAAAAAATCGCTAGAAGCCATCACCTTTGATTGGAACCGAAAATACTATCCGGCCGAGCAGTTTGACCAAATATACAACCGCCCCGACTTGGTTTTAAAGGCGATGGGTTGTGCGGATAAAAATTTAATAAGTGCCTACGAAAAAGCATGGCAAAAAAGAATGAATAAATTGGGAAAGGGAAATTTAATTACAAGCATAAACAATATCGAGGCGCCAAAAGTAAATATCGTCAATCCCCATGGAATTGCTGTGGTTTCCAACCAGCAAAGATTGAAATTTAAGGTTCATGTGAAAGATGAAAAAGACAGCATAAACCGCCTATTTTTGTGGGTAAACAATGTTCCTGATTTTGGTTCGGAAGGAAAAATATTGCAAGAAAAAGTACGCGAATCGTGGTATAATATAGATTTGGCTTTAAATCCTGGTGACAATAAAATACAAGTTTCTTGTATGAACAAAAACGGAGTTGAATCTGAAAAAGAAGTAATATACGTTCGTTATGAACCGTTGCGTGAAACCAAGCCCAATTTGTATTTACTCGTGATGAGTGTCTCGGAATATAAGGATACAAAATACAATTTAAAATATGCTGTAAAAGATGGAAGGGATTTTGCCGGGCTATATGCCAAGCCTGATTCGACTTTGAAGGCTTTGTATAACAGCATTTACATAGATACTGTTTTTGATAAAAACGTAAGCCGAAATGCATTGGATTCTATGATGAAAAGATTGCCGTTCGTAAGGGTGAATGACGAGGTTATTTTGTATGTATCAGGCCATGGTATGTTGGATGATAAATTTAATTTTTATTAT
Organism: Bacteroidia bacterium; assembly: GCA_038317095.1. Lineage (GTDB taxonomy): Bacteria > Bacteroidota > Bacteroidia > NS11-12g > UBA955 > JAGXTF01. The sequence goes on from JBBQBB010000019.1 coordinate 53,840, forward strand.
GCAAGCCATGACATGAATTTTGAAAAACCGGCCGAAAATGGAATCCCATATGAAAACCTCGAATCTTTTTTAGATAGACTTGGATCGAGAAAAAAAATGCTACTAATAGACGCCTGCCATAGCGGAGAACTAGATAAGGAAGAAGTAGAAATATCTGCAATATCGGATACGTTTCAAACGAAAGAAGGCAATGTTGTAACACGCGCTGGCAGCAATATTTGCAAGGGTTGTGCCAAGCCCAAACTAGGGACAAATAGTTTTGAATTGATGCAGCAATTGTTTTCGAACCCTGATCGGGGAAGTGGTGCTGCAGTTATTACAGCGGCATCAGGGACTAGTTTTGCTTTGGAGAGCCCCGAATGGAACAATGGAATATTCACTTGGTCAATTATTCACGGACTCCGAGATTTTGCTGCTGATATAAATAAGAATGGGAAAATAACCATCAATGAGTTAAATGATTATGTTATTGAGCAGGTGAATCAAAAAACGCATGGTCTTCAAAAGCCAACAACCCGCCGATTGGATCCAGAATTTGACTGGGTTATTTGGGAGTGATTTCTTTTTTAATTGCCTTTAAATGTATCCGTACAGCGAATAGTGATGTAAATTATAAACTCACTCCAGCAACTTCATAATAAACACTGGGTCGCATGGGTCTTTGGCTCGCCAACCATATTGCCGCTGATTCTGCCAGAGATAAATTCATCTGTGTAACTCGAATGGAATTGTGATTGTCTGCAACACTATCCGAACCATCTTTCGAAAGTATTAATATTGGATTTTCATAAAAGGCATTCATCGCTATTCCCATGCTTTTTTGTTCTTCAAGTACATCCTGTTTTCCGTCTATTATCCATTGGGCCGATAATTGATAATAAAGATTCAACTGCATGGGCTTTGCGCCGGGGGCTGTACTTTCTTTTCCTATGGCGGCATAATTTCGGATGGAACGGTTTTCCTGTATCGAGGTCAAAATAAAGTCAATTCCTTTTTCTCCTGGGCCTAATGGTGAAGCTTGCACTTGCATTTCAGGGCATCCAGCGTCATTCATTGCACTTTGCAGTAGGGTGATGAGGGCGGATGTAATGCTCGGTATTGTTTGGGTGGTCATACGTTATACAAAGATAGTGTGAATCAATTGAAGTCAGTTTAACCCAAATTCCGCGGCGAGGCGTATACGGATTTTGGGTTTAATTCATTTCTGTTCGGGAATTTGAATAAAGCGGATTACCTGCGGTGATCCTAGAAGGGTGGTGCTTTCAACCCAATTTAAAGCGGACTTCTGCGAAGTCCGTTTTTATTTTAGCCTTTGCATTCACTCGCAAGCGGTGAATGTTTAGGCTAAAACGGAAGTACCTTTTTGCTCGGGAATTTGAATAAAGCGGATTACCTGCGGTGATCCTAGAAGGGTGGTGCTTTCAACCCAATTTAAAGCGGACTTCTGGGAAGTCCGTTTTTATTTTAGCCTTTGCATTCACTCGCAAGCGGTGAATGTTTAGGCTAAAACGGAGTGCCTTTTTGCTCGGGAATTTGAATAAAGCGGATTACCTGCGGTGATCCTGTAAGGGTGG
>JBBQBB010000020.1:0-55406 GCA_038317095.1 Bacteroidia bacterium
ATGCTGCAAAAACAAACTGGCGGTTTCACCTGTTTTTATCGGAAAGTTTTGCTGCACTTCTGCTCTTTCTTTTCCGCCAAAAGGTGGGTTAGCAAGCACAATATCGTAACGGTCTTTTTCCTGTATATCGGCAAGGTTTTCGGCAAGTGTGTTGGTATGCACAATGTTGGGTGCTTCCACTCCGTGCAAAATCATATTCATTGTGCCAATGATGTAAGCCAATGATTTTTTCTCTTTTCCGTAAAATGTTTTTTTCTGTAAGGTTTCAACATCTTTGGTCGTGAGGTTTTTGGTGCTTCTTAAATAGTCATAAGCCTCTACCAAGAAACCTGCTGAACCAACTGCACCGTCATAAATTTTATTTCCTATTTCGGGTGCTACTACTTTTACAATGGTTTTAATCAAAGGTCGTGGCGTATAATATTCGCCACCGTTACGCCCTGCGTTGCCCATATTTTTAATCTTGTCCTCATACAAGTGGCTCATTTCGTGCTTTTCAGCGTGGGTTCTAAAACGCAGTTCGTCAATTCGGTTTATTACTTCACGCAAATTGTAGCCGCTTTGTATTCTGTTTTTCAGTTCGCTAAAAATCTCACCAATTTTATATTCAATGGTGTCGGCACTTTCAGCATCGGCTTTAAACTGTTTGAGGTCGGGGAAGAGTTTAATATTTACAAAGTCCGAAAGGTCGTCACCTGTCAACGCTGTGTGGTGGTCAATAGCCCCCTCCCGACCTCCCCCAAGAGGGGAGGAGATTTTGGGTGCAGCCCACTTACTCCATTGATATTCCTTGTCAATAATGTTGGTGTAGGCTTTGCCAGTTAGTTCGGCTGCTGTGGCTTTATCCTTTTCTAAGTCATCCAGATATTTGAGGAACAACACCCAAGAGGTCTGTTCTACATAGTCAAGTTCGCTACCGCAACCTGCGTCTTTGTGCAGTATGTCGTCTATATTTTTAAAGGTTTGTTCAAACATGGGGAATGAGCAAATATAAATAGGATTGACTCAAAATGTTTAAATTTGCTTTGCTTATGGAACCTTTAAAAGATGAAATGCCAGAACTCAGTGATAATTTATTCATTCAAATTGGTTCAAACATTGATAAAACTGCGGATATCCGATGAGGGATATCGATTTTTTTTATTTATCCGATTGGATACAAATTCGCGGCAGATGCCCTTTTTGAAAAACCCAACGAATCACCTGTTAATGCTAATTTTTTAGTATATCCTATTGTTTTTATTTGCCGTTAATTTTTGGAACTTTCATTTAAGGAACTCATTTGTGGCTTGAACTATTATTTAAATCAGGAATATCAATTTTCGGATGGGCATGATCTATCAAAACTGTGGAATGAGTTTGTTCGTTTAGATAAGCAAACATATAAAGATGAGGCTTTATATGAAAAACTTTTTGAACCAGTGGAGAAATTAATGAAAGAGTTTAACGATATTGATCCCAAATCAATGGCATTCAGGTATCCTGTAGGGAAAGGTCAGGAAAGAAAAACAAGTCACAACACAAAAAGTTTAGATCTTGAAAATTTCCGAAATGTATTTAACAAGTTGAATAACTTTATTGAAATGCACGATGCTCATGTGTATAATTTAATTGACCAAAAGGAAGAATATGATGCAATAATGAGGTCTGATATGGGATATGGTTATTGAAAAAAGTTATAATTTAATTTGAAGGGACTTTGGATTAATAATTGAAGGTGAACAGAAAGTTTACGTACATGTTTTCCACATAAAACTAAATTTAAAAACTTGTTACCTAAATTGCATTCTGAATATAGTATGTCAGATAAGTATAGCCAATATTATGATATTATCCAGAAAGCGGTAGACGACAGTGAATCTTTATTCGAGAAAAACATTGTATATCTAAGTGGAGGTGCTTTGGGAGTTAGCTTTACTTTTATTGATAAAATTGTAAAAATGGATTTGGCAAAGGATAAATAGGTGCTTTTTATTGCCTGGGCGTTGATGATTATTGCACTATGCTTGAATTTGTTTTCGCATCTGATTTCAACAAAGAATAGCATGAAAGCCCTTGATGAAACATTTCATAAATTAGACACTACTCTATTGAAAAAAAATATAGATGAACGAAATTCAAAAATGTTGGGACTTAATTGGGTATCAGCAATAAGTGTTGTGATTGGTATCTCAATGGTTTTTATTTTTGTAATAATTAATATAAAATGACAAAGCAAAAAAAGACGATATTAAAATATTGCTATAGTTAGGAAAACTTACTCCACCTCCTAAAAAGCCAACTATCAAACAAAAAATAGAAATAAAAAAGGATGAAAAATAAATTAATATTTTCAAGACCTATGAGCCCAGGTGAACAAAGAGGCAAAGTGACTCCTACTCCAAAACCCCAAACACAACAACAGCCGACTGCACAACCCACACCAAAAAAGTAAAATTTTATATTAATTAGATATAATTCCAATTTATTCTATTATTTTTAAGAATATCTTAGTATTTAATTATAATCGATGATTTTTAGTAAAGCGCATTATTCACCAAATTCCCCAGCACATCTGGATCCAGCCCAGGCAAATAAATGTCTGTTGTCTTTTGCTCTTCCTGCCACATGGCTTCTTGTATGAAACTTTTATCTGCTAAGCTTTGGTTCAACGTATTTGCAAAGGTGTGTTTGGCAACATAGGAGGTTAGTTTTGTGTTAATGCCTGCCAATTAAATGCTTTTGTATTTTCAAAATAAACCCTCACCCCTTCCTCCGCTTCAATTCCTCTTCGATCAAGGCCCTTTCCCTGCCCATTTGTCCGGCTACGCCACTATTCTCTCTAGCGCGACGTGTTAGATAAGGGATTACGGCACTTACAGGTCCATAGGGGACGTATTTGGCCACATTGTAGCCCGCATTGGCAAGGTTGAAACTAATATGATCACTCATTCCCAGTAGCTGGCTAAACCAAACTCTTTCATCCGTAGGATCTATATTTTTGTCACCCAATATGTTCACCAAATTCATACAACTTTGTTCATTGTGCGTGCCTGCGCAAACCGATACCCTGTTTATATTTTCAATACAGATTTTTACTGCGGCATCGTAGTCACTATCGCTGTTGGCTTTATTTGACTGAATTGGGTCTGCATAGCCTTTTTCAGCAGCGCGTTCGCGTTCTTTTTCCATATAGGCACCACGTACCAATTTGTAACCCAAAAATCCTGGTGCATCGGCAATATGCTGTTTTAAATACTCAACCCTATCATGGCGGTAAAGTTGAATGGTATTGAAAACAATGGCTTTCTGTGTGTTGAATTTGGCCATCATTTCTTCTGTTAGTGCATCAATTGCACCTTGAATCCAGCTTTCTTCTGCATCCACAAAAACGCGCACATCTTTATCAAAAGCCGCTTGGCAAATACTTTCAAATCGGGCTCTGCTGCGCTGTAATTCGGCTTTTTCAGAATCTGACAAAGGAGATTGGTTCGTAAGCATTTCCAACAACTCAAAACGGACAATGCCGGTAGTTTTAAAAACACTAAATGGAATGCGTTTATCGCCCGCGGCCATATTTATGGTTTTGATGATTTCTTGGCAAGTGTGCACAAAAACATCTTCCGTTTCCTCCCCTTCCACGCTGTAATCGAGAATGGTACCAATATTGGATTGGGCCAAATGGGCTATGGCTTTGGAACTATCTTCAATGGTTTCACCCCCGCAAAACTGTGCAAAAATGGTATTTTTAATCATAAATTTAAACCCAATTGCTACGGCCAATTTTGCCATCAATGGACCCCATTTTAACAATATGGGAAAATCAAAGGATTTAAAAAGGAGCCTTGCATTCTTTAACTGCGCGGTACTTTGGTGTTTAAAAGCAATGGCGGTATTGGTAAATGAAACATTTGAAGTGGATTTCATATAATATGGGTACAAAGGAAAGTAATAATTGGCAATTGGGCTGTGTAAAAAGTTGCATTTTCTGTTGAACTAGATTCACCCATATTGATATTTGTGAACCTTTAAGGCAATTTTAAATCCAATTTTTCAATTACGGATTTTAGCAATGGATTCATTTTCTCCATGTACTCTAATTTCTCTTTGTCCGTATATGGTTTTCTTTCCATTTGCTCTACCTCACCTTTCTCTACCCTCAACTTGGTTAAGCGGTCATTGGAAATATCCCGTATAAACCGATTAAACGGAAATTTCACTGGCTCAAGTGGTTCGATTTTGGAAGGAGAAACGGTAATTACCACTTCATTTTTATCCATATGCGGAGTCACCGTTCGCAGCAAACTTGAGATTCGCACGGGTTGGGTAACCAAAAACTCTTCCCACCATTGTTTCAATTGGGTTTCGGTCGGTAAATCTGCCCAATTGTTGGAAGGTTCTGCTACGGCACTCAATGCAGGCGGTTCCTCTAGACCCAATGCCGTTTGCGAATCTGGCTCAATCTCACTGGGTTGAACTACTGAAGCAGGTGTTGAGGTTTCATTTTCTGTGGCATTCGATGATTTTGTAGGAGCTTGCTCATCCTCCTCAGGCTTTTTTTTTCTCTCACTGTTAATTATGGCTTCGCGAGATTTTTTAAATTCTTCCAACTGATCCATTGAGAATTTGGATTTCTCCAACTTTTCCAAAGATGGGGCAATGGATTCAACTTTTTTGGCAACTGCAGGGGTTGTAATAACCGTTGTTGATTTTACTTCAGAAATTTTTTTTTTAACTCCTCGATATCTTCGATTCCCTTAAGGTAGCTTTCCAAGTGGGCAAGTTTCATTAATGTCAACTCTATAAGCAATCTAGAATTTCGACTGGCTTTGTATTTTTCGTCACAGTCGTTAATCAAATTCAATGCGTTTAGAATAAATGCGAAGGTCATGCCTGCAGCTTGGTCGGTATATTTTTGTTTAAAATCTTGCCCTACATCCAACAGCAATTCGGTTCTGTTGTCTTTGCAAACCGCCAAATTGCGAAAATGCTCGCCCAACCCACCAATGAAGGTACCAATGTCAAATCCACGGCGGATGATATCATCTAATTTCAATAGACAAGCTGCCACATCGCTATTTCTAAGGTTAGCGGCTACGCCGAAAAAAGTTTCTACATCTAGTACATTTAAGATTTCAACCGCTTTTTCATAGGTCAATTTGCCTTCAGAAAAACTAACCAATTGGTCAAATATACTCAAGGCATCTCTTAGACCACCATCTGCTTTTCGGGCTATGAGGTGCAATGCATTTTCATCTGCATCTACCCCTTCCTTTTGGGCAATTCCCCTCAGGTGATCTACCATATCTTTTACTTCAATTCGGTTAAAATTAAAGACTTGACATCGACTTAAAATGGTTGGTAGAATTTTGTGTTTTTCGGTAGTTGCCAAAATAAAAATGGCATAGGAAGGAGGTTCTTCTAGGGTTTTCAAAAATGCATTAAAAGCCGCTTGGCTGAGCATGTGAACCTCGTCAATAATATAAACCTTGTATTTGCCAACCTGGGGCGGAATGCGCACCTGATCTAGCAAATTGCGTATATTTTCTACACTGTTGTTGCTGGCAGCATCTAGCTCGAAAATGTTAAATGCAAAATCTTGGTTGGGGTCAACCCCCTCTTCTTTGCTGTTGATTACTTTCGCCAAAATACGGGCGCAAGTGGTTTTTCCCACCCCACGTGGCCCTGTGAATAAAAAAGCCTGGGCCAATTTATTCGATTCAATTTCATGCATTAAAGTTTCTGCAACGTGCTTCTGACCTACTACACTATCAAAAGTAGTTGGACGATACTTGCGCGCTGAAACAATAAAATTATCCATGAATGGGTCTGCAAATTAACAAGCCATGCACACCCATTTCAAGTGTTGTGAATAAAAAAGACAGGTTTATTTTTGAGGGGTATTTAAATTCGGCTAAATATCTTTAGAATACTTGCCAAATTGATGAATTTTACTACTTTTGAATTATGAGAAACATACTTTTCATCACCATTGGTTTATTACTGGTGTTATTTTCATCATGCGGTCAATATATATACAAATCCACCACTGTAAGGACAGCTTTACTTACAAAACAAAATGACTTTAACGTTCAATTAAACGCAGGTGGTGCAGGAGGAGAAATTTATGCAGCCTATTCTCCCATCAACAATGTTGGCTTTTCTGCTGCCTATGCTAGCAGCGTTTCATCTGATACTGCCAACCGCAAAAAATCGAGGTTTAGCGACGTGGAGTTTGCCGCTTTCCCCTATTATGCCAAAGACAAATTAAGGCTTGAAATGCCTGTGGGCGTTGGTTTTACGAATCGCAAAGCTTTGGATACTTCTTCGACAACATTTTCTCCCTATTCTCGTATATTTATTCAGCCAACCATTGGTGTATCATGGGAAAGTTTTGAAATGGCATTTTTTTGCAGAATCAGCGATTTGAATTATTCTGACACTAGATTCGGCACAGACAGACGCTTTGAACCAGGCATTATGCTCCGAGGGGCAAGTAAAAACATAAAAGCCATGTTGCAATTCCGTACAGATTATGGCACCAACAATAGCAAAGCACCTGGCACATTGATACCATACAACCAACAAGTTGAATATTTGCCGTTTCATTTGTCATTCGGTATGAGTCTGAGTTTCAATGCGTCAGATCTTATGGGCAAAAAGAAAATAACACCCTAATTTGTAAAATCCCAAAAACACGCGAACGCTTAATCAATATTTTATATGTTGCGAAAATTGTGGGTATATCCATCTGGTATATAGCAATTTATGCCGCAATTTTCATTGGCCATAAATGTCTTATCAGCGGCTCTAGTGCGCTGGGCAAAATAAAAATTCAACGACAAATAAAGTTTCTTAAGGCTGGCTTTTTCACAAACCAACAGTTTGGTATTCGCACGTTTCGCGAAAAAAGGTTTATATTTTTTCGGTATTCCCCATCCCTAGAATCCAACCTGCCACAGCACCAGAAATAGCGCCCAGAATGGAAGTTGCAATTACGTCCACTCCAACTGCAGTTTTATCCATCAAGTTCATAGAGGCGAACATGTACATATCAAAAGACAAACCCATGAAAAGTGCGATAAACAAGCCCGTGGTAAGTCCTTTCATCATTGTATTCACATTTGCCCATTTTTGAAAAATCCATACTACTAAAAAAGAAGTGGCCAAATTTGCAACCAAAATGGCCCATATTTTAGGCATTTCGTACATTAAGCCTGGATAATTTTCCCTATGCTGCTCCATGAAATCCATCAACATCACACCGTAAATCAACCATCCGCCAAGAAAGCCAGCTACTGTGGCCCCTAGCACTGCAAGAAGAAATTTTGAGTTCATAGCTTTATTTTTTATTTGTTGTTTTTCAAATGTAGTATAAAGTTTGAAATTTCCTAATATAAAATGCTTTTTATGTCGTTTGAATGATTTTTTTTTATTCCATCGAAACAGACGTAATTTGCCCAATTAACAAAATGAAAATAGGAGACAAATTGCCAAACTTTAAATTGGCCAGTGTAAGTGGCGAATGGATTACCAATTTTGATTTTGCGGATAAATATTCATTGTTAATTGTGGTAACTTGCAACCATTGTAAATATGCCAATGCTTATTGGAATCGATTGATAAAATTGCATACTAAATATGAGGAAGACAATTTGGGAATGCTGGCTATTTGTGGCAATGACGCATCCAAGTATCCACAAGACAGCATTGAGGGCATGCATGAATTGGCTCGAAAAATACATTTAAATTTTCCATATTTACACGACCCCACCCAAAGTTTCATTCAAGTTTTAGGCGCAACAAGAACGCCAGAGGTGTTTTTATTTAACAACCAAAGAGAACTGGTATACTGCGGTGCTATAGATGATTGCTGGGAAAACGAGAATGGCGTAATGAATGGATATTTAGATGATGCCATAGAATATTGCTTGGATGGTTTAGAAGTTGATTATCCAGAAATAGAACCAGTAGGTTGTTCTATAAAATGGTTGCCTGGCAATGAACCTTTAATTTCATGAAAAAAGTAGCCCTTGTAACTGGAGCAAGCGAAGGCATAGGTAAAGCCTTGGCCATTGAAGCCGCAAAACGTGGTTTTAATGTAGGTTTAATGGCAAGAAACGAGGCTACACTTAAAGTAGTTGCAGATAATTGTAAAGCAGAAGGGGTGATGGTTTCCATTTACGTTGGGGATGTTTCCATTGAAGCAGATTGTCAATCATTTGCAAATCAGTGTATACGCGAATTGGGCGGAATAAATGTGCTCATAAACAATGCTGGTATAAGTATGCGGGCTGTCTTTGCCGAAACTGAGCTTTCCGTAATTAAAAAATTAATGGATGTAAATTTTTGGGGTACAGTTTATTGCACTAAATACTGTCTTGATGAATTGTTAAAAAACAAAGGATCGGTAGTAGGTATTTCTTCTATAGCCGGATTTAAAGGATTACCCGCAAGAACAGGATATTCAGCGAGTAAGTTTGCCATCAACGGTTTTTTAGAAAGTTTACGAACCGAAAACTTAAAAACCGGCTTGCATGTGTTAATTGCATGTCCTGGGTATACTGCCAGTAACATTCGCAACGCGGCACTAGACAAATCAGGAAAGGCACAAGGAGAAACACCACTAAATGAATCCAATTTGGTTCAACCTAGAGAAGTGGCAAATCAAATTTGGAATGCCATTGAAAAGAAAAAAATGTATTTAATTTTAACTTTTCAAGGCAAAATGGCGGTATGGATAAACAAATGGTTTCCAGCATTGGCAGATAGACTTACGTTCAATCATATCCGAAAAGAAAAAGATTCTCCTTTTAAATAAAAAAATGAAAAAGCAATTGCCCAATGCCACAACAGTGCTTGTTTTAGGAATTTCATCCATTGTTACAAGCTGCATTTTTATTGGCATTTTATTTGCTATTGTTGCTTTAATCCTATCCAAAAACGACGAAAGAATGTATCAGATATCACCTAATAACTGGATGGGTTATGGCAATTTAACTGCCGGAAAAACTTGCAGCATAATAGGCATCTGTTTGGGTATTTTATTCTCATTGGTTTCTTCATTGTTATCTTTCGTTGTCGGCCATTTATTTAAAATGTTTGCAGAAGCTTTTGGCCGTTGATTCTAGACAATTATTCACAATTTTCATACAGGTTTTAAAATCATATTTATTTGTTATATTGTAAGTTGCAATATTATTTTGACAAACTTCTGCCTCCATATTAAACCAATATTGTGCATAACAATTTCACCCCATTGCATGTTATTTTGAAATAATTCTATTATTTCGGATTTCATCATAAAAATAAAAACATGGAACAAAACACAATGGACACAACCTCAAATGCAGCGCCAGCAAGGCCTACATTCATCACAGTACTTTGCATTCTTACCTGGGTAGGATGTTTAATTGGACTATTTGGAGCTATCGCAAACATCGGTATTGGATCTGTGGCTTCCCAAATTCCTGCAAACACCGTTAAAATGGAAAGTTCTGGCAATGCAGCCGTAGACCAGTCTTTGGAAAAGGTTGCGGCAGTTGCAGAAAATGCTGTAAAACATGCTGCCCTTATTGGTTGGGTAAGTTTATTTTGCTTAGTCCTCTGTGCCCTAGGTGCTGTTTGGATGTGGCAGTTAAAGAAAAACGGCTTTTACGTTTATACATTGGGTGAATTAGCACCGGTTATAATGTCTTTCATTCTTTTGGGCGGTATGGGCGGAAGTGGATTGATGGCAAGCTTGGGTATTCTCATGGCTATTATCCCTATTGCTTTCGTAATTATGTATGGATTGAATTTAAAACATATGAAATAATTTACAAAATTAAAAATAAAAAAAGACCACAATTTTGCGGTCTTTTTTTATTTATTATTTTTGATGTACCTTGCAACTTTAAAATCATGGAAAATCAAGAATTTGAATTAACCGCAATTTCGGCAAAAAAACGCCCTACTTTTCTTTCTGTACTTTGCATACTTACTTGGGTGGGATGTGCCATTTCGCTTTACAGTAGTTTAAACCAAATTTTAGGACCATCACCCCGGGAAAACATGATGAAAATGGCAACCCAAGCAGACAAACTAGATGGCGCTGCAAAAGAAATGATCGAAAGTTCCGTAGATTTTTTTAGTGCCAATTTGGAATTATTGGAAAAATGGACTTTGCCCACAGGAATCATCGGATTTTTGTGCACAGGACTTTGTGCATTTGGTGCATTTTATATGTGGAAATTAAAGAAAATTGGATTTCCTATTTATGCAGTTGGCGAAATCATCCCGTTACTTATTGGTTTATTTATGTATTTTAACTTGCATTTTACTGGCAGTTCAATGATGAATATGATCATGAAAGGTGGAACTTTATTTAATTTAATTATCGGTGCTGCATTTGTAATTATGTACAGTGTAAATTTAAAGCATTTGAAATCTGAAACTGAATAAATCAGGTTGAATGCAAAGTGAAATATCCCAAATCATTACGGTTTCAATTACCCTTTTTGCGGTAATTGATATGCTGGGTTCAGTGCCCTTAATTATTTCTTTAAAGAAAAAAATTCCGCATATTAGCGCATGGAAAGTAACCGCAGCATCCGCGGTTTTAATGTTCACTTTTCTTTTTGTTGGCGATAATTTTTTAAAATTTTTAGGCCTCGACAACCAGTCTTTTGCCTTGGCAGGTAGCATTGTTATGTTTATTTTGGGATTGGAAATGGTTTTGGGAATAGATTTGTTTAGATCCGACCCTGATGTGCCTAGCGGAAGCATAGTGCCCGTGGCGTTCCCTATCATTGCTGGTTCTGGAACACTCACAACCATACTTTCTCTAAAAGCCAATTATACCCAATGGGTGATTTTATTTGCCATTTGTATTAATCTTATTTTTATTTTCTTTGTAATGGCCAGTACTGGATTTTTAGAAAGAAAAATTGGCAAATCAGGTATGCTTACTTTGCGTAAATTCTTTGGGGTTATTTTACTCGCAATTGCGGTAAAAATATTTAGGAGCAATTTGTAAATTTAGATTTCCGCATACAGTTGCATTATTTGTTTTGCAATGCCTGTGTGTTCCACTTTATGCAGAATTTTGCTTAATTTCAACCTCAATTTTGCCTGAAGTGTAGGATCCGTTATGCGCAGCATAGCATCCGCAATTTCTTCGTATTTGTTAGGATGAAAAAACAGAGCAGCGTCTTCAGCCAATTCGGTAAAAACCCCAATGTTTGAAGCCACTATTGGCAAGCCACATACGGCAGCTTCTGCCAGTGGAATTCCAAATCCTTCAAACAAACTTGGATACACAAAAGCAGATGCATTTTGCATTAAATTCACCAAATCCGATTGACTTGCATTTTTAAAAATTTTCACCCTATTTTCTAAGTGTTCATTTTGGATAAACCTTTTTGTCGCTTCATAGGTTTCACCTTCAATTCCCACCAAAACCAAATTCCAATCCGACATTTTTTGAATCCTGGCAAAAGCTTGGATTAAAGTTCCATGGTTTTTTCTGTAAGTGAAACTTGATACATAAATAAAATAATTCCCATCAACTATCGGAATTCCGGTTTTGGCCAAATAGAAAGCTTCATTCACGGGTTGGTAAACAACTTCCATTTTACTAGAATCTGCCAAATAATATTTTTGCAAATCTGCCGCAGTTGCTTTGCTTGTGGCAACAATTCGATTCGCATTTTTGACCGCATTGCCTGTCTTTTTTCGATAAATAACCCTATCAAAAAATCGATAATATTCAGGGTAACGCATAAAAATAACGTCGTGAATTGTGACCACAGATTTGATTTTTCTTTTATCCAATCCAGTGGGAATTTCATTGCTCAATCCGTGGAATACATCCATTTTAAATTTCTGCAAATCCTTTGCCATAAGGAAAGTACGCCAAAAACTACCTTTTCCACGAAATGACAATGTTTTTAAATTCGGCAGATCCAGCAATGGTTTTTCTTCCTTGTTGTGAATTAAAAAAAAATCGTGTTCAGGAAATTGTGATACCAACGCATGCACAATACTTCGACTGTAGTTTCCTAAGCCTGTTTTGTTGTTAAAGTAGCGTTTGGCATCAAAAGCAATACGCATTACACTGAAACGTTAAAATCCCGCAATGCATCGTTAAGTGAGGTTTTTAGATCCGTACTTGGTTTTCGGGTGCCAATAATTAAAGCACACGGAACATAAAATTCACCCCCATCAAATTGTTTTTTCATATTGCCAGGTATAACCACGCTGCGAGGCGGAATATACCCACGTGGCAATTCTTCCCCTGTTTTAGTATCTATAACTTTGGTGCTCATGGTAAGGGTAACGCCTGCGCCAAGAACGGCCTCCTTCCCTACACGCACACCTTCTACTACGATGCATCTTGAGCCCACAAAACAATCATCTTCAATAACTACAGGCGCAGCTTGCACAGGTTCTAAAACCCCGCCAATGCCAACACCTCCGCTTAAGTGCACATTTTTTCCTATTTGTGCGCAACTGCCCACAGTGGCCCAAGTATCTACCATAGTTCCACTGTCTACATATGCTCCAATATTTACATAGGAAGGCATCAAAATCACTCCGCGAGAAATAAAAGCACCATAACGAGCCACGGCATGAGGAACAACGCGAATGCCCAGTTCTTTATAGCCCGACTTTAGTTTCATTTTATCGTAAAATTCCATAGGGCCAGCATGCATAGTTTCCATAGTTCGGGTGGGAAAATACAAGATAACTGCTTGCTTTACCCAGTCGTTTACCTTCCATTCTCCTCCATTTGGCTCCGCCACACGCAACCTTCCTTTGTCTAATTCTTCTATAACAAACTCTATTGCAGAGAGGGTTTCAGGGTTTTTCAATAGCTCACGGTTATCCCAAGCTTCACGTATTATTTGTTCTGCGTTTTGCATTGCTTAATTTTGTAGGCAAATTTGCACCTCTTCTATCGAAAGACAAAATGAAAATAAGAAATATACTATTTTACATGCTTTTGGGTATAAATGCCCATTTCAGCTCGGCACAAGATCGCCAACTCACCATTGAAGATTGTTTTAACCCAGCATTTGCTGTGCAAGGCTTAAAAGGGGTGCAATGGATTCCGGGTAGTCATAAATTTTCTCAAATAAAAGGAACCGATTTGGTTGCGACAGATCCGTATTCAAAAAAGGACGACACAATAGTGACTTTGGCTAAGTTAAACGCTGCTATTTCTAATGCTGCTGTAGAAGCAGAAAAACCAGCACCCTCCATTTTGAAATCTATACCACAAATCACGTGGAAAGACGAACAAAGCTTTTCCATATTGGTTGGTGGTGGTTTATATGTATACCGCATAAACAACCAATCGGCAGTTTTAAAACGCAGTTTTGGCACAAATTACGATGCGATAGAAATAGCAAAAATTACGCTAAACGTTGCTACGGTAGAAAAAAACAACATTCGTGTACACACTGCTGGCCAATCTAGGTTTTTAACCGACGATGGTGGAAATGGCATTGTTTATGGTCAAGCGGTACACCGAAATGAATTTGGCATTAACGGTGGCTTTTTTTGGAGTGAGGACGGGACAAAACTGGCATTTTACCGCATGGATGAACGCATGGTCAAAGAATATCCATTGTTACACATTGATACAAGACCTGCAAACGAAACCAAACTTAGATATCCCATGGCTGGTGACAGCAGCCATACGGTAACCATTGGCGTATTCAATTCTTTTACAGAAGAAGTGCATTATTTAAAAACCAACGGACCCTATGACCAATATTTAACCAATATTACTTGGAGCCCGGATGGAATATCTATTTACCTTGCTTGGGTAAATCGCGAACAGAATAAAATGGAGTTGCGCAAATACAATGCGAATAGCGGAGAATTGGAAAAAGTAATATTTGAAGAAAAACACGAAAAATATGTAGAACCAGAGCACGGACCGATTTTTATTCCAAGCAGCAATACAGATTTTATTTGTTTCAGCAAACGGGATGGTTTTGACCATTTATACCTTTATCAAAATGGAAAATTAGCCAAACAATTGACTTCAGGAAACTGGGAAGTTACACGCTTTATTGGTTTTGATAAAAGTGGAGAAAATATCTATTTCGAATCTACAAAAGAAAGTCCCTTGGAACGTCAAGTTTATGCTTTAAAATTAAAAGACAAGGACTTGAAATTGAAAAAAGTAACAAGCAATGCCGGTACCCATTTTGTATTACTTAACAACCATTCTGGCATGTTTATGGATGTTATGAGCAGCCGAAAAGAACCTAAGAAATATACAGTATACAAATACGATGGCACAGTTATAAATGAAATATACAAAGCGGTGAATCCAGTAAAAGATTTTAAATTGGGCGAAATTCGCGTGGAACCCTATTTAATAAATGGAACTGCGTTGTATACAAGAACCTTTTTACCACCCGATTTCAATGCAAAAGGGGAAACCAAATATCCAGTTGTTGTTTATGTTTACGGAGGACCGCATGCCCAAATGATTACCGAAAGCTGGCTGGCCGGCGCAAATCTGTGGTTCCATTACATGGCACAAAACGGATACATCGTTTTTACCGTGGACAACAGAGGTTCTGCACATAGAGGATTAAATTTCGAAAACGTTACGCACCGACAACTGGGAACGCTGGAAATGCAAGACCAACTTGGGGCGCTTCAATACATTAAAAAATTCCCTTATGTAGATAGCACTCGAATAGGTGTGCATGGCTGGAGTTTTGGTGGATTTATGACTACCTCCCTTATGACAAGGCATCCTGGCACTTACAAAGTTGGTGTTGCGGGAGGGCCAGTTATCGACTGGAAGTATTACGAAATTATGTATACAGAAAGGTATATGGATAAACCCCAAGAAAACCCAGAAGGCTATAAAAACAACAATCTTTTAAATTATGTAGATCAATTGGATGGTCGTTTGTTGATGATACATGGAATGGATGACGATGTTGTTGTATGGCAGCACAGTTTGTTGTATGTGCAGCAAGCGGTTAAAAAAATGAATGCCAACCTGGACTACTTTGTTTACCCAGGCCACAAACACAATGTTTTGGGACCAGACAGGGCGCATTTGTATAAAAAAGTAAGCCAATATTTTTTCGATTTTTTATAACCCCAAAATGGCCGTAAAAATTATAGAATGTCCACGCGACGCCATGCAAGGGATTAAACATCCTATTTCCACAGAAAAAAAAGTGGAATGGATGAGGTTGCTTATGCAATGTGGATTTGATACCTTGGATTGTGGAAGTTTTGTTAATCCCGCTAGGGTTCCTCAAATGGCCGATACGCATGAAGTTTTGGAAGAATTATTGCCTACGAAAGGGAAAAACCAGTTTTTGGTGATTGTGGGCAATGAACGCGGTGCCGGTATTGCTGCAGAAAAGAAATATGTCGATTATATTGGATTTCCGTTTTCTATAAATGATACTTTTCAACTAAGAAATACAAATGCTGGTAAATCAGAAGCATTTGATAGACTAAAAAACATTCAACAAATTGCACAAGCCAATGATAAAAAAGTAGTTGCTTATATTAGCATGGCATTTGGCAATCCGTATGGCGAATTTTACGACCGAAAAGACGTGATTGATTGGGCAAATAAAATTGTGGATTTGGGAATTCAAACCATCAGCTTATCAGACACTGTGGGTACTGCAAAAATTGAAGACATTGGGTATGTATTTGGCAACCTCACTAAAAATTTGCCAGAAATAGAATTTGGTGCCCATTTTCATTCGGTACCTTTTCAATGGATCCCTAAAATTGAAGCAGCTTGGAACCAAGGTTGTCGAAGGTACGACGGCGCTATACTTGGTCTTGGTGGCTGTCCCATGGCGGATGATGAACTTACAGGAAACATACCTACGGAAGGTTTAATTGATTGGATAAACCAACGAGAAAGTACAAATATTGATGCAGATAAAATCACAAAAGCTGTGTACATTGCTCCCAGCATTTATGGGTGATTTTGGAATTTATTCTTTCATCTCTTTTTTAAATGTTATGGTTATTATTCATAACGTACGTAAAGTTACATTCAATCTGAATTTCACTCCATAAATTCGTGTCATGGAAAACCAGTTTTTTTTTGAGATACACTTTTGTGAAAATGCCAAATTCTACTTTCGAATGCTTAACGCCGATGGATCGCCCATACAAGGTAAAGAACAGTTTGCAAAAAAAGGTACAGTACCTTTAGAGTTTGAACATATTTTAAATGCAGCTTTAAATGCAGGGAAATTTGAAATATTAAATTCTTCCGATGGTATTGAATATTTTACCGTAAAAATAACCGACCCATCGGAAAACACATTAGAAAATGGCCTTGCAAAAGTGATGCAAGATGCGCAGTGAAAGAAATTAAAAGAAAAAATATATACAGGAGTTTTAATCTAAAATTACTTTGATCACCTGACCTTCAATTTGCATTAAATATATCCCATTCGCAACATTTGTCAAATCTGATTTGCCGTTTTGAATATTTAGATTTAAAATTTTTCTGCCTGTTAAATCCAATAGACTCGCAGACTTTGCATTTTGTTGTGTGTAAAGAATATGGTTATAAATGTATGTATTTTTAGCAACGTCATTTGCGTAATCGATGCTGGATGTTTTTGCACCAAATTGCATAACAAATACGGATCCATTGGCTGGCATTCCCATTATCATATTGCCCGACAATAAAGAAGCCCACTTTGGAGCTGCAAAAGTACCGTCTACAACTCGTCCATCAAAAAAACTACCTTGGTTTGCTCTAAAATAAGCGATGGTCAATCCATCTGAGCCATCCAATGAATTCGTGGGATCTTTTACACTAGAAACCCCAAAATGCAATTCATACTTATTTCCTGTTTCATACAACCAGATTTGGGCATTTCCTGAATCTGTAAGGGGCACAGAGACATTTTCCTGACCTAAAAATCCAAAATTACGAAATTGGATTTTTACAATGCGGTTTGGAGTGGTTCCGGTGCTTAAATAACTGATGGGTGATTTGCTTTTACTGCTACCGAAACCGCGATCAACCAAATCAGCAAGAATTCCAATGCTCACCGAAGTATCCATATTATTGAATGAAATATATCCGTCGCCTGCAACCACAGTGTCAACGCTATACCATCCAAATTTCCATTTGAAAGGCATTTTGAATCCACTAACCTTAGTGTCATAATCATCAGCAGGGTCATCCCAAATACTATCTTTAAACAACTGAGTGGCGCCCACCAAATGTGCGTAAGTGTTTGTTCTAGAGCTCAAAGTAGGCAATTGGGCTGAAACTGAATAGGCAATGACAGCGAAGGCAAGTAAGTATATTTTTTTCATTTTTGTGTTTTATAGAACATTATACGTTAGAAAATGTACAATGTTACAATGTTCATTCATTCGGTCGTAAATTGCAAGCCCCAGTGAAAAAATTCATACAATTGTTTATTTATACTATTCCCTTGTTTTGTTTTTCCCAAAGCTTAACCAAAGCCGTAAATCCCTTTATTGGCACTGGAGGACATGGGCATACTTACCCAGGCGCGACGGTCCCATTTGGCATGGTGCAATTAAGCCCAGATACACGGACCGATGCTAGCTGGGATGGGTGCGGTGGATACCATCATGCAGATTCTTTTATTTATGGTTTTTCACATACCCATTTGAGTGGTACAGGTGTCCCAGATTATTGCGATATACTGTTAATGCCAATGGTGGGGATGCCCAAGCCCAATCCGATAGATTACCGTTCGCAGTTCTCACATGCCTCAGAAAAAGCTGCACCTGGTTATTATAAAGTAAAGTTAAACAACCACAATGTTGTCGCAGAACTCACCGCAACTCAAAGGGTTGGTTTTCACCAATACACTTTTCCCAAAATTGGTCCTGTCAGTATAATCTTAGATTTAAAACATAGGGACCAATTGCTGGGCTGGGAAATAAAAGCAATCAATAAAAGTAAAATACAAGGATTTCGCCGAAGCAGTGGTTGGGCAAAAGATGAATCTGTTTATTTTGTGATAGAATTTTCAGAGCCATTTATAAAAAATTATTTTTATGAAGGCAACGCAAAAGCTGGATTTTTATTTATTAAGAAAAATAAAAATCCAATACAAGTGAAAGTAGGCATTAGCTTTACCAGTATTGAGGGTGCCAATGCTAATTTAAACGCTGAATTAAGTGGTTGGGATTTTGAAAAAACCATAAAAAAAGCCGATTCATTGTGGAATCTTGAACTTACCAAAATAAAAATTCAAACAAAAGATTCAACCCAAAAAACCATATTTTATACGGCCCTTTACCATTGTTTTACCCAACCGAACATTGCCAACGACGTGGATGGAAAATACCTAGGAAGGGATTTTAAAATTCATACTGCACAAGGGCATAATTATTATTCCGTTTTCTCCCTTTGGGATACTTATAGGGCTTGGCATCCATTAATGACCATCATAGATCGAAAAAGAAGTTTGGATTTTATCAAAACATTTTTACTGCAATATGAGCAAGGGGGAAGGCTTCCTGTGTGGGAACTTGCCTCCAATGAAACCGATTGCATGATAGGCTATCACAGTGTCAGTGTTATAGCAGACGCATGGTTAAAAGGCATAACTGGATTTGATTCAGCCTTGGCATTAAAGGCAATGTTACACAGCGCCAATTCTGGTTTATTCGGTCTCCCATCCTACACTTACCGCGGATATTTAGGGGCAGAAGTTGAGGGTGAAAGTGTATCCAAAACTTTAGAATATGCCTACGACGATTGGTGCATTTCTGTGTTTTCGGCATCTTTAGGTGAGCAAAGAATTTCAGATCAATATTTAAAAAGGTCCAGAAATTGGTACAATTTATTTGATCCAGAAACTGGATTTATGCGGCCCAGAAGCAATGGCAATTGGTTGTCTTTTTTTGATGCAAAGGAAGTGAACAACCATTTTACTGAAGCCAATTCTTGGCAATACAGTTTTTACGTGCCTCAAGATGTGGTGGGCTTGCTAAAAGCGCACGGAGGCACAGAACCCTTTGCCAACAAATTGGATTTGTTGTTTTCAGAAAACAGCAAAACCACAGGCAGGGAACAGGCAGATATTTCTGGGCTTATAGGACAATACGCGCATGGAAATGAACCCAGCCATCACATGGCCTATTTATACAATTACACTTTTTTACCCGGCAAAACCCAACAAATTGTACATAATATTTGTACGCAATTTTACAAAAATGCACCCGACGGATTGATTGGAAATGAGGATTGCGGACAAATGAGTGCATGGTACGTTTTAAGTTCCTTGGGGATGTATCAAGTCACCCCAGGTTCACCGTATTATGCCATAGGAACACCCTTGTTTGAAAAGGCAGAAATTGCGTTGGAAAATGGAAATATATTTAATATTAATACGAGTCATTTTAATTATAAAGATTGGTATTCAATGCCTGAAATTGAGGGAACATACAGCCATTTTATGACGTACAATCAAATCATGAATGGGAATGAATTGCATTTTAAAATGCAAAATACACCCGTAGAAGATGCCATTTATGCACTCCCC
Source organism: Bacteroidia bacterium (assembly GCA_038317095.1). Classification (GTDB taxonomy): domain Bacteria; phylum Bacteroidota; class Bacteroidia; order NS11-12g; family UBA955; genus JAGXTF01. The sequence continues at coordinate 19,518 of JBBQBB010000020.1, forward strand.
GAAGTATTGTCTCCAAAGACAGATTATCCAGCACCACCCCTCATTAGCGCTAATCGTATTTTCAAAAATTCTACCCCTGTTTCTATCAAAGCCATTGGCAACAACCAACGATTGTATTATTATTTAAACGACGATACTTTTAATCCCAAATTCTACACGCGGCCCTTTACAATTGAAGAAAGCCAGAGAATTACTGCATTTTCTGTAAAAGAAGAAGGTGTAGAAACATTAAAAAGCCCGGTTTCAGAGGCCCAACTGTACGAAATGCCGCATGATTGGGAAATTGTTTTGCAAAGCAAATACGACAACCAATACCATGCGGGTGGTCCAGAAGGATTGATAGATGGGATTAGGGGCTCAAGTAGCTGGCGCGCAGGAGATTGGCAAGGTTACCAAGCACAAGATTTCGAAGCAACCATCGATTTAAAGGAAAGTAAACCCATAAACAAAGTTTCCGTGGGTTTCTTGCAAGATACACGTTCTTGGATTCTAATGCCGCTAAAATTCGAAGTATATATTAGCACGGACAACAAAAATTTCATCTTGGCAGGCAGTGCAGAAAACAAAATATCTGCAAAAGAATTGAACGTTACAATTCAAGATTTAAAAGTAACCATACGAAATGCAAAAGCCGCCAGATATGTAAAGATAAAGGCCTATAATTTTGGCAAATTACCCGAATGGCATCAAGGCTTTCCCTTTAAAGGAGATGCTTATATTTTTGTTGATGAAATCACCATTGAATAATGCCTATTTTAGAAATTGCAACATTTTCGGTAGAAGCAGCCAGGATTGCGCAAAACGCTGGTGCTCATAGGCTGGAGTTGTGCAACAATTATGCTTTGGGTGGCATTACACCTACCCCTTCAGAACTAGAAGATATTTCCAGTTTCCTTGCGGTTCCAGCCACAGTAATGATTCGCCCACGTGGTGGCAATTTTGTTTATAATACAAAAGAAATATCGGTGCTTTTTTACCAAATAAATTTGGTTAAATCCATGCATTTTCAAGGCATAGTTTTGGGAGTATTGACCCAAGAAAATGAAATCGATTTATCCCTTTTAAAAGAACTGGTTGCAGCCGCAGACGGCATGGACATTGCTTTCCACCGTGCATTTGATGAAATCCAAGATTTGGAAAATGCAATTGCAATATTAAAGGAAGCGAAGATAAACCGCATTTTATCTGGGGCTTGGAAAAATTATGGGATAAATTATGCCCAAAAGTTGAATACCTTGGCGGGAGAAAACTTGGTTTATATGCCCGGCGGCGGTATTCGCAGCCATAATTTGTTGCATTTTTTGCAAGCCGGATTTAGCGAAATTCACAGTGCCGCAATAACAGACGAAAAAAATATGCCAAATAAAATTGAAATTTCCACCTTAATTAAAACCATAGAAAAGTATGCATAAATGGATAGTATTTATTTTCACCTTTGCGCAAATTACCCTAAATTTTGGACAAACCAAATCTGTTGATGCAAGTAAACTTACCATGCACGAATTTGATAGTCTTATATTTTCCAATTTCCCAAATGAACGTAATACCCAAAAATTGGGACCCTGGAATTGCAGAAGTGCAGCTACAAAAAACAAATGGATCAATGGCGGTTTTCAGCCCAGGGTAAATGATTTGTTGGGTCCAATGAACTTTTCTGACAGCGCTATCAAAGCCAGTTATGCACTGGGTGAAATGGATTGGAATTTTCAAACAACTGTGAACTTAACGAAGAAAAAATACCTCCACTACAATTTACATTTGGGGCAATCTTCCATTTACCATCAAGTAAGAATTAACAACAAAGCAATCAATTGTAACCGGTATTTATCCCATGGTTTGGCTGGTTTTTGCGGTTTTTCACTAGGAATAGACCCATCCGTTTTAAAAGATTCAGGGAATGTAATTCGGTTGAATTACTATACTCCACTAGACTCGGAAAGAAATATCCAATGGGTTACGCCCAATTGTTGTAAAATTAAAGACAACGACCCCACTGGATTCGCGGCAGCCCAGCGAAAACCGCCCTATGAATATGGATGGGACATTGCTCCAAGACGCGTCAATATTGGACTTGAGGAAGGGGTTTCATTAGAGGGGTGGAACCATTATCGTTTGGATTATTTTAACATACAAACTATTTCTGCCAATGCCGATAGCGCCGTATTGATCATTAGAATTGACATTGAAGCGGACACAGCTAAACCTATCAGTATTATCTTTGGAATTGAAAACTATACGATTCCATTTCTTATAGAAGGATATCCAATAAAGGCGGGTCTAAATAAATTTCAAAGAGAAATCACCCTTTATAAACCAAAGCTATGGTGGCCCAATGGGTTTTACCAACAAAATGGTGATACAAAACCACATTTATATAAAACATTGTTGCAGCTTGCACAACCAAACGACACATTTTACTCCCTAAAACAATTTGGCATTCGCACCCTAAAATTGGAAAACAACAATGACAAATTGGGTCGCAATTTTCAATTTGTGGTGAATGGAAAACCCATATTTATCAAAGGCGTAAACATGGTTCCAACCCGGGGTTTTTTATCAGAAAAACAACATGATTCACTTTGGATCCATGGGCCAATGATGCAGCGCATTGCAGACGCAAATGTAAACATGGTGCGCATTTGGGGTGGTGGTGGGTATGAAAATGATTGGTTTTATGATTCTTGCGACAAACTGGGCCTCATGGTTTGGCAGGATTTCATGTACAGTGGGATGATGTACGAGCAAAAGTATGACCAGAATTTAGAAGCAGAATATCAAGTAAAAAGGTTGTCCTTGCATCCCAGCATTGCACTGTGGTGCGGAAACAATGAAATTGAGGTAGCTTGGAAACAATGGGGATGGCAAAACAAATACAAAATACATGGTGCAGACAGCAATTATTTATGGGAACAATATGAAAAAATATTCTATAGAATGTTGCCTTCAAAAGTGATGGAATATGCATCGAAAACGGCTTATATTCCCACTTCACCGCAGAGCAATTGGGGCAATGCAAAGGGTTTAAGTTTTGGAGACAACCACTATTGGGGACTATGGCATGGCGAGCAATCCATAGATAAATTAAAAGAAAATATCCCACGTTTTGTCAGTGAATGGGGCTTACCCTCCTACCCTTTGTCTGGGTTCAAGGGTGCTGAAACAGGCGATTTACAAAACAACAAAAACCCTTTGTTTGCGCAATTAAACAAACGCATGTTAAGCTACAAAGGCATTCAATTGTTGCACAATTATGTCGACAGTTTTAATAGCCAATTTCCAGATGCACAATCCTATTCATATTATCCCCAATCTTTTCAGGTGCAGCGCTATGCTTTGCATACAGGCATTGCCGCGCACAGAAGCGCAAGACCCTACTGCATGGGCACAATGTGGTGGCAACTGAATGACATTTGGCCTGGAATTACTTGGAGCATTTTGGATTTTAACGGACAGCCTAAACCTGCCTATTTTCAAATGAAATATGACTATAACAATTTAAGCGTTTTTAATGTAAAAAGCGACAATTATTCAATGATACTCACTGCGGTAAACGACGGCTGGGCAGACAGTTCTATCACCATTTACATTTCAAGCATTCGAGATATAAAAGTAAAATTAAAAACAATTAAAACACTCGCTAAAAAGTCTGCCTCTACGGATATTTTATCCATAACCAATTACGAGCTAAATAACCTTTGTAAAAATATGGATGACAAATTAATGATTCAGGTGTATTGTAATGGCCGCGTTGTTTACTCGCATCGCTACAAACCGCGTTTTATGTAGGATTTATTCCGTAAATAGCACCTTGGTACAGCCTGTACATTTCTCATTTTCCATAAATTTAACCCAATATAAACCGGCTTTAAAATTGCCTTTTTAATCATATAGGTTGCCATTTTTGGCTCCTGGTGGTTGTCTTAAACAAGGGTATTCGGCTCCTCTAATTGCCTTATTTCCAAATATTGAACGGTTTGATTTTGTAAATACTTGCAAATTATGTTATACACAAATTAGTTTTACCTCATCAGAATTTATTATATTTCATCACTATTGTGAAACAAATATCATGGTGAATAAGAATCATTACATCTTTAATTTAATTGCAATAAGCTTAATTCTCTGTTAAGGATGCAATAAAAATCTTTAACTGCTGGTAAATTGGCAAATGATTGCTTAGGGTAACCATGTGTAGATAATTATACAAGGTATAATCTAATTCCTGCAGCAAGCCCAACGTTAAGGATAGATGAAGTAATGACAATTTATGGGGTAACCGAAGATGTGAATGTATTTAAAAGAAATTTTAATAACCAAAATGATGCCGATTGCGAAATTTATTATCTCAAAAATAAAAGAGAATGGTAATTTCCTGTTTCTATGCTTTATTTTTATTTCCAACAATTTATTTGCCCAGGTTTTCAGTTTTGGGTTTCAAAAAAATTATAACACGTATATAACCCAGCCATACTTTCCTTTTCGCAATCAGGGTTGGTATATTGCAAATGGTTTTGGAGGTGGAGTGTATTATGGAAGTAGGAATGCAGATTGCATAAGTATAAAACTTGGGGTATCTAGTAAAAAATGGGAGTCTAACATCACATATTTTGTAGAATTTGATTGGTCTAAATTTGAATTTAGAGAGTCGGCATCACCCAAATACAAGGAGAATTATACGTCCTATGCATTTCCCATGAATAATGTTTACCTGGGGCTAAAAAAGCACTTTCTAGCCAATTGACATTTGTCCAAAAACGGAATCAACCCTTATTTTACTTTTCAGTATGGTAGAATATTAAGTTTATCTTCTCCAATTAAGAATCTTGTTCACTCAAAATATGAAAATAAATACGAATAAAGGCCATTTTCCAATATTGAATTTATTGCTACAACTAAAATATACTTTTCTGCTAAATACAAAGAATTGTGTTTATTTGTCCGTAGATTACCAAAATCAATTAAATAATTATTATAATGTAAATTGGAATTACGGCAATAATAAATTTTATAGTTCTACTCTAAAAACCAAGCAAATTATGCAGAATTTTCAGCTTCAACGTCTTTGCTCAATTGTTTAAGCAATATATAATGTTCCTTTATGGCACCAAAAATATTTTTGTGCATGCGGTATTTAGCATGGTTTTCAATTGCAATGGGCTTGATACGCTTGGTGAGTTCTATGTAATGTGCATGACAAATATCTGGAGCCAAGTGATGAATGATGTGCAAATGCAAACCACCATAACACCAGTTTGCTATTGGATCTTTAAGAGAATGGTCGGCAGTGGTTGCAAAAACATGATCCACAAATGTTTTGTATTCTTTCTTGGATTCAGGAAATTCTGCAGAACTCAGTTGATGGCTCACTTGAATAACCATAGCACCGATGATACCAATTAGCATATTTCCCACCAAATAAGCAGCCAACACCAAACCCCAAGAATAATGTAGATAGTATACAGGCAGATAAAGCATATACCAAACATACAATCCTTTGAATAAAAACAATTTTACATATTCAATGAACGGTGGTTTTTTGGCTTTTAGGCTGTCGGTATAGGGAAAGAAAAAACATTCGTAGTCTTTAACCCAGACAAAATCGATTGCAAACAAGGAATAGAGGAAAAAGGTATAAATGTGCTGAAAACGAAACAGATAGCGCATTTTGGCACGCTTTGTAAATCTAAATAGTTTTCGTGCAATAAGTACCTCGTCATAACCATCCACATTCATTACATAATGGTGCTGGTTGTGGTGCATTTCGCGCCACATATAGGAGTTTATTCCCGTGATATCAAAAGAATAATGAAACAATTTGGAAATCGTTTTATTTTTAAAAATCGCATCGTGGTTTGCATCATGTCCAACATTCAGCATGATGTATAACTGAGAAAAAATATGAAAAACGTAAAGGAAAAAATAAACTGCGGGGCTTGCTGGTATGGTAAAAAGCATAACCAAACTGGCTATCCACCAAGTAAATCCAAAAATTATTTTGGAATACATACGTCCATTTGCAAGTTTTGAAAGGTTATTTTCACGAAAATAGTCACCGATCATTTTATACAAATCTGTCTTCAGCTTTTGGCTATCTAAAGTTGGAATTTCTGCGGTATACATTAATAAATATGGTATAATAGTTGGGTTTCTCTCCTATAACAACCCTCAAGTTGAATCGTTCTAAAAAGTTCAAATTGGCTCCATTCTCGGTTTCCAAATGTGCTTTTTAGATGCAAAACAACAGATTTCCTCCCGAAAATTGAATTTTCATCCAAATCTAGAGTACGGAATATCCGCGCCTGCACTGATTTTCTCATCAACAATAGGGGGTGCTTTATTAGGACGGGAAGTTAAAGCTAATCTGCGAATATGCAAAGATAGTTTTCTGGAATTTAATTGTAAGTCCATCCTTTAAACTCAACACCTCTTATGGGATTGATTTGGGAATATTAAACAAAGTCTATTTTCATAAAAAGACAAGCCATTGTATAAATCTAAAGTCTTGCAGCCAGTTTTTCAACGAATGTAGCCATTCGATTAATCTTTGTTGTTCATTGTGTTAAAAACTGGAACATCTGGCGGTAAAAAATACATCAACCAAGTGGCACCAGTAATTGTTAAAGAAATCATTGGATAGTAAAATGACATTGCTATAGAAAACATGGTAATTGTGGTGGCAATTATCATCTTAACAAATTGTTTATTCAAAAATGCCGGGTCAAGGTTAGGATCAAAAATGCCCTTCCTTTTCTTACCATAAATAATGAATAAAATTAAAGGCGGTTGTGTAAGAAAAAGACCTATGCAATAAATGGTTACAGCCGCATTTCTCGATTCTGGATCTAGAATATAATCGCTAAAAACAGCGGTGCTAAATGGCATGAATGCGATTCCTAATAAAAACCAAATATTAATCAAATTAAAATAATGATCGGTTTTTTTTATAATATGGGCGAACAAATGGTGGTGATTGGACCAATAAATACCAATCATAAAAAAAGTAACAAAGTAAGCAATGTAACTTGGCCAAATATGCATTAAATACTTATACAAACCGCCCAAAGCATGGATATCTTCCTGCTTAGGGATTTTGACTTCTAGAATCAACAAAGTAATGGCAATGGCAAATACACCATCACTAAAGGCTTCCAACCTGCTTTTTCCCATTAAGGGATTTTTCATTTTTATCATTTATAAATTTAATTTTTGTAGTGCGATTTTGCGTAATTGATTTTCAAATATTCCAATCTCTTTAAATCCAAATCCAATGCATTTAAAAATTTGACATACCCATCCCTATTGCCGCCCTTCCAGAGTCCATCTGCCAAGGCAATTCCCCGAGGCCAAGCCATGTATTCGAGATGTTCCCATGTGTTTATATATTCTGTCCAAAGATTTGCCTGGGCACCCAAAATCAACTTGGCTTCTGAAGGCAACACAGATTCGGGAACGGGCCTATAATTATATACCGCAGATAGAGGATTAAAACCGCCAATGGCATGTGGTTCTGCGCTGTCTTTGCTTTGGTAATGGTCGAAATAACAAGGCTTTCCGGGACTCATCACAACCTTGTGCCCTTGTTTTACGGCTTCTTCTCCCCCGGCTGTGCCTCTCCAACTCATAACCACCGCGTTGGGCGCCAATCCGCCTTCCAATATTTCATCCCATCCAATCAATATTCTTCCTTTGTCATTTAAATATCTCTCCATTCTGCGTATGAAATAGCTTTGCAATTCGTTTTCGTCTTTTAGTTTCTCATCTGCCATTCTTTTTTGGCATTTTACGCAGGTTTTCCAGCGTTTTTTCTCGCATTCATCGCCGCCAATATGAATGTATTTAGAAGGAAACAATGGCAACACTTCATCCAAAACGGTTTGCATAAATTGCAAAACAGAATCGTTTCCTGCGCAAAAAACATCCGCAAAACCACCCCAACTTTTGGCCACATCTTGGGGCATTCCCGTGCAACTCAACCAAGGATAAGAAGCTACGGCGGCCAATGAATGACCGGGCATTTCAATTTCTGGAACTACTGTAATGAATAATTTTGCCGCGTATGCCACAACTTCCTTAATATCCGCTTTGGAATAAAAGCCACCGTAGCGCACGGAATCAATTTTATAGTTTTGGTAAGCACCCACCATACTTCCATTTCGCCAAGCGCCCACTTCAGTAAGTTTCGGAAAAGCATCAATGGCTATTCTCCACCCTTGGTCATCCACCAAATGCCAATGAAAAACATTCATTTTGTGCATGGCCATTATATCCAAATATTTTTTAATATTGGCTACTGTAAAAAAATGCCTGCTTACATCTAAGTGCATGCCGCGCCAACCAAACGCCGGGGCATCTGAAATTTTCAAACACGGCAAATTGCCCAATTTTCGGGGTTTAAAATCAAATCCATCGTGCAACCAACTTTCTTGGGATTTTCGCAATTGACGCAACGATTGCAACGCATAAAACGCACCCGCATCTCCTCCAGCCATAATTTTTACTCCCTTTTTAGAAATTTCTAAAACATATGACTCTGGGTTCTTAAATGTATCTACAAAAAGAATGGCGATGCCCTTTTTGGCTTTTTTAACAGAAGGAACAGGTAAAATTTGCGCATAAGTATTCAACGCATCCAATAAATATATTCCATATTTAAAACGAATGTCTGCATACACATTCACAATTTCAGGCGCTTTAAATTCGCCCTTTTTTTGTGAAACACTTTGGGGTGTAGGTAAAATATTGGTTTTATTCTGACAAAAAAGCACAACGGGAAAAAGAAGAAAAATGAACGCGGTTTTTTTCATTTGAATGAATTTAAATTATAAAATTAATGGGCAATCGCTGCATTGAAAGAAATCCCTTTTGCTGCTAAAATTCGATTGACTTTCCACGCAAACCAAGCCAAATAGGCAAAGCATACTGCAGCCACCCAATATGAACTGTGAATGCCAATTACATCCGCCAATTTGCCTTGAATAGGCGGAATAATTCCACCTCCCAAAATCATCATTATCAAAAAGGCAGAACCTTGTGTGGTATATTTCCCCAAACCAGCTATGGACAAATTAAAAATACAGGGCCACAAAACAGAACAAAACAAACCACCACTTAAGAATGCATATATGGCAAAAGTTCCGGTGCTGAAAATGCCAATTACCATGGATACCAATCCCAAAATTCCAAAAATAAGCAAGTTGCGAGCAGGGTTGTCTTTGCTAAAATAGAACGCCACAATTTGCACCAAAATACAAATGAAATAATAATACAACGCTGTCATATTATACCCCGCAATTGTATTCACCGAAAGGATGATGATAAAGGCAACAAATGGAATGGTAAATTGCAAAATCAATTTCGTTTTGGTTTTGAAATTGAAAGCGGAAATGGCACCTGTCCACCGGCCAATCATTAAACTTCCCCAGTACATGGAAATATAAGGTGCGGCTTCCGATGATTGAAAACCACCAAATGCCTTTTGCTTTAAAAGTTCACTTAAATTGCTACCAATGGCTACTTCAACCCCAACATAAACGAAAATGGCCAACATTCCCAAAACCAACTGCGGATGTTGCATAGCACCCCACCCTGATGCATTTCTGGATGCCCTAAAATTTGAAAATATCAATGAGAAAACAACAAAGAATAATGCACCTAACAACCACATTAACCTATACATTTCCTTTTGGTGCACAGTGTATTCTGTGGCGTTAATAAATCCGGTTTTATATGAATTAAAAACGGGAACAAACATCAAAATTAACAAACCGGTTAAAACAAGTAAACTGTAAAAAGCTTTGTTGGCATTTTCGGTTTTTTCTTCTAAAATTCCAGCGGGTACATTTTTCGAAAATTGAAATATTCCCGATGCGATGACAAATAAAGCACCTACGCAGGTGTAAAGTATTACTACTTTATCAAGGCTCAAGGATGAAATTTGCGTATCTGTTATTGCGGCGGTTGTGCCAAATAGCGCAAAAGCCACCACAATGGGCCCGATGGTTGTGCCAAATGAATTTACAGCACCACCCAAGTTGTTGCGACTGGTTCCAGTTGAGGGATCTCCCAAGGAAATGGCAAAAGGATTTGCAGCCACTTGTTGCAAAGAAAAACCCAAGGCTACAATAAATAAACCCACCAGCATGCCAGCGAACGTGTTTCCATTGACGGCGAGGATCATGGCGGCGGCACCCAACGCAGAAAAGAGCAAACCAAAGACGATGCTTTTTTTGTAGCCCCATTTTCCCACTAAATCTTTTCCGCCAAAGGCGCCATAAGCAAACAAGCCCAATGCGCCGATATAGTATGCGGTATAAAATGCAAAATCAATCAATTGACTTTGAAATTGGTCTAAATGAAAATAGTGCTTACAAAATGGGATAAAAATACTGTTTCCTGCGGCTATAAAACCCCAGAAAAAGAAGACTAAAACCAATACAGATAAAGCACGATAGTTTGTTTGTTGCATAGAATTTAAGGCGCAATATAGCGATTTTAAAAGAATTCAATTTTTCAAAAAGTGGATACCTTTAAACGGGAAACCAAATAATCGAGACAATTAATGTCAACCATATTAATTTGTGGCATTAAAAATTGCGTTGGGTGTTTGTCATCATTTTTGCTATCCTCGCGCAAAAGTGCCGCCAAACCCTATTTTTTGGATGTATATTTTCTAAAAACATACGGCTCCTATAGAGCCCGAAGTCGGTAATAATTTTTAGATTTTGAGCCAACTGTTCATATATCTTTCAAAGGAAAACATATATCTATCTTACAATAGTTAGAATGATGCTAGTTCTAACAAAATTCTGAGGGTCGATTAAACATTGTCAACCACCCAAGCCCATAATAAAAATAAATTAACTGCTCCGTGTGAAAAACTTCGCTTAGAAATGTAAATTTGTATTATGGCAAAACATCCAAAATTCGAAATCACCGAAGGAAAAAATGGTGAGTATTATTTCAGCTTAACGGCTACCAATGGTGAAAAAATACTTGGCAGCGAAGGCTACAAAGCAAAAGACAGTTGCACAAATGGCATTGAAAGTGTGCGAAAAAATAGCCAAGATTCTACACAATTCGATAAAAAAGAATCGAGCAATGGGAAATTTTATTTCAATTTAAAAGCCTCCAATGGAGAAATTATTGGAACCAGCCAAATGTATGCTTCTGTAGCTAGCAGGGATAACGGCACGGAAAGCGTTGCAAAAAACGCCACAGATGCAGAAATTGAAGACAATTCTTGATTGTTTTTTTTTGAGTTTATCTGCGCATCAAATTCATTTTACCAATCAAGGTCATAAGCGCATCCTTGTAGTTTTTTCCTACGGGAATTTCTTTCTTACCAATGGTGACTGAATTGTTTTGAACGCTGCTAATTTTATCAATAGAAACGATAAAACTGCGGTGCACACGAATAAATTTATCGGCTGGCAAACCCGATTCCATATTCTTCATGGTTTGCAGGGTAACAATTCTTTTTTCATCGCTAATCCAAATTTTCACATAGTCGGCAAAGGCTTCTACAAATAGAATTTCGTTGTAACCCACTTTAAGCAATTTGCTATCGGTTTTCACAAACATGTGGCCCTCTTCTAATTCTACATTTTCGTTGGGCTTGTTCAAACGCAATTCGATATACTCTTCCAATCTTTTTACAGTTTTAGCAAACCGATCTGGTGAAATGGGTTTTAAAAGAAAATCGAGTGCTTCAATATCAAAAGCTTCGGCTGCATACTCTTGGTGCGCTGTAGTAAATACCACCACAGGGCCACTGTGTTGAATGGCTTTGGCAAAATCAACCCCGGTAATACCTGGCATGTTAATGTCGCTAAAGACCACATCCACAGGATTGGTTTTAATCCATTCCATGGCTTCAAGCGCATTCTGGCACTTGCGGGTTACTTTCAAATTAGGGTGTTGTGATGCCAAAGATTCTAAAACTTCTAGGGCTAGAGGTTCGTCATCTACAAAAATACAGTTCAAAGATTCAGACATATATTAGTTTGTTAAAGTTAAGTCAACGGTAAAACTGGAATCAGATTCAATTAAATCCAGTGTGTATTTTCCTGGGTAAAGGAGGTTTAATCTTTTTTGAAGATTTTCCAATCCAATCCCTCCAGGATTGGATGCTAATTCTGCAGGTGAGGTTGCGTTTACAGAATTGGATATTTTAAATTGAATTTTGTCCACGGTAGCGTTTAACCGAATATCAACCCAACCCTTTTCAATGGCTGCCGCGGCTCCGTGTTTAAAACTATTTTCTACAAAAGTGAGGAACAACATGGGTTCTATAACTTTATTGGAAGTATCTCCTTCAGATTCAAAGCGAATATCGACCCTATTGCCCAAACGAATCTTCTCCAAATCGATGTAATCCTTAATATATTGGATTTCCTTTTGCAAAGGTACCTCTCCTTCCCCTGTTTCATATAACACATAGCGTAAAATGTTGCTCAATCTTAAGACAACTTCTGGTGCATCATCGCTTTTTTTAAGGGTAAGCGCGTACAAATTGTTTAGACTATTGAACAAAAAGTGCGGATTGATTTGGGATTTTAAGAATTTCAATTCCGTTTCCAAATTTACTTGCATTAGCTGCTTTTTGGATTGTTCTTCATCATACCAATTTTTCAACAGTTTCAAAACCATAATCAGCACCACAGAAAACAAGACCGCTAAAAATGTAACTAAGAAAAAATTCCAACTCCAAACTATATTTTTAATGTCGCGGGCTCGCACCAGTCGGTGAACTATAATAGAAATAGGAAAACACACGGCAACGATGGTTAGCAGCAATGAGAAAATGTAAAAACCAATTTGACGGGTGTATAACAAACGGTTTACCAGAAAATAACCATTAAAATAGGCAGCAAATGCGTGAAACGACAATATTAGGGAAGAGTATAATACCCATTCTTTGGGGTTTTGCCCTGGTTGAATAGCCAAAGAGACCATAACAATGTAAACTAGCCAAAAAGCTATGTGGTATAGCCTTGCTGCAATAAAAAAATTGTAGAGTAAATGAAAAAAGTTCTTTCCCTTGTACAATATGCGGTGGTTTAATTCCGGCCGCGAAGGATATGCACCAATTGAAGGCCCCAGTCTAATAATGTACCAGGTTCTTTCACATTGGCTCCGAAAGATTTAGACAAATCAACGGTCTCAGTATCCGCTTTGGCGCGCTGCTCCTGGTTGCTAAAATAGATACGAGCCGCTGCAAAGCCCAAAATGTTTAAGGCAAACAAAATCCATATCATATGCCATTTGTTGAATTTGTTTTGTTTTGCAGAATTCACGGGTTCAAAGTTATACATATATGTAATTATATAAACGGGTTTCGACTTATAGACGCATAAATCAGACCAAATGTTACTTTGAAACTTAATATTTTTTAAATTCTTTTACCAGAGAGTATTGCATAGATTTACCCAGATTAAGTAGATCTATAAAGGCTTTCCCCGACTTTTCTGTTACCCTAGGCGGATTATTTTCCCAAACAACATGACCATTCTGTGACAAAACCCCAAATCCATCGGTAAAAAAATATACTGCTGTTTCTGCTTCCTTGCCCAATAAATTTCTTCCATAGGGAAAAAATGTCTTATTTTTTCGAAATAGACCTGACAACAAAGTCGCGCCTATGTCTGTTTGTCCGCAATAACTGCTGTCAGCAATACCATTCAGTTTTGGATTTAATGCAGGTCCCCAAAAAATTATAGGTACACTAAAATGGGCAGGTTGGTAATAATCCATATGAGGCAAGCCAATGTTTCTGCCATGGTCTGCCACAAAAACAAAAAGGGTATTCTGAAACCACGGAGTATGCGAAGCCTCGTGAATAAATTTCCTTAAAACAGCATCAGTGTAACTTACGGAATATCTAAATTTTGCATAATCATCTTTAAAATCAACCTTCTCGGAGCCGGGCACATCAAAAGGTTCATGACTACTCAAGGTAAGTATAGCATTAAAAAACGGTTGTTTTTGGCTTTCAATAACCTTTAGCATATTGGCAAAAACAAACTCATCGTGAAATCCCCATTTAGATTCATGCTTAACACCTTGGATTGAATTTACATCCTGCAAATCTTCAAAACCAGCATTTCTTAAATAGGCATTCATATTGGCAAAAGCCAAATCTCCACCATAAAAGAAAGATCTTGAATAACCTTCATTTTCGAACCCTTTTGCCAAAGACGGCAATTTTGCTGCTTTGTCTGGATCGTTAATAATACTTTGCCAAGGCTGCCCTGGCCATCCTCCAAAAATACAAGCCAAGCCTTTATCTGTTCTATCGCCTTGTGAATATGCATTTACAAACGCCCAACCTGTTGAGGCCAATGAATCTAAAAAAGGGGTTTGGTTAAAACTATTCTTAAAAAATTTAGAATTATAGGCAGAAAAACTCTCCAATACCACCAATATAACATTGGGTTTGTTTTTTGAACTAAGCGCCATAAATTTTTCAGTCGGCTTGCCCAAATAAGTTTTCCATTCTGTGCCCTGCACCCCATCAAATCTGTAATTTTCTGGATTAATATTGATCCTTGAATTGACCAAATAAAATAAAAAATTCCAGCTACTGTTCACTGCTGCATAATTTTTTACAGATTTGTGGCTAAAATATACGCTACTTTGAGAAATGGGAATGGTTTGAAGTCCACCACGAACACCAATTCCACAAGGCAAAAGAGCCAAAATAGATAAAAGAAGTAAAATGCGTCTTTGGCGTGGCAAATAATTCCACCTGAACGATTTTGACCGAAGCCAATAGATTCGAAACATGAATATAAAAATACCCAATGTGAATGGAACAATAATAAACCAATTTGCATTTGAACTAGAGGCCATAGCTTCTTTTATACTTTTCAGATAATCTATGGACTGACTGTTGTTTTTGGTGCCCCAAACATGGTACAATTCAGCGTCTGAAAAAGAAATAATTAGGGTAAAAAGCACCAAAACAGAAGCCAATGCCATCGAAAAATAGAGTACATATTTTTTATTTAAAACAAGTGCAAAAATGAGAATAAATAAAACAGGCAATAAAGCATAACAAACCATGCTTAAGTCTAGCGGAAATCCATGCAAAGAAGTTTGAAAAAAATCAGAAATGTGGGCTGTTTTTTTATGCAAAATAAAAATCAACCTTGATATCAATTGCAGCGCATAAAAAAACAAAAATTGATCACGTAGCATAGAAAAAAACCCGACAATTGTCGGGTTTTTTCTATATATATTATTTCGCCATTCGGCTATTTTCAATCTTTAATTTTAACAAATTTCCCTACAAAAACTTCACCAGAAACATTCTCAAAACGCACAAAATAAATGCCGGCAGCCAATTTGCTTATGTCAGCCATTGCGTTGTTCGTTTCAAAGTTTTGGGTAATGCCATTGATTCCGGTAACCAGAATGCTGCCCTTTGGTCTTACTCCAAGTTGAATGGTTTGGCTTGCTGGATTTGGATAAATATTTACAGGCAATGTATGCAATGCATTTACGCTGTTAGCAGCCACAGTTATGTAATCTGTACGTATTTTATCAACATCCCCATTGGCATTGGTTGCGGTTAATTTTATCGTATATTTTCCAGAAGCAGTAAATTTCACTTTTGGGAAACGAGAAGTACTGGTAGTCCCAGATAGATAGGTAAACGTAGCAGGGGTAATTGTCCAACTCCAAGATGTGGGGCTGTTTCCAGATTGTTCAATAAAACTCACCGTATCGGTTAGCAATACACTGGTTTTATTGGCAATAAAATCTGTTGTAGGTTTAAGCCCGCTGATTACTGAAACGTTGATATAACTGGATTTTAGCTTGGTATCGCTGCCCGCAGGATTGGTGGCTTTTAAAGTTACTGAATAGGAATTTACTGCCGAAAAGGAAACGTAAAGCACGCTATCTGTTAACTTACTTCCATTCTCTAATGTATATGTGCCTGGAGTTATAGTCCATAAAAAGGAAGTTCCATTTTTGCCACTGTTATGTAGGGTTACAATTTCACCTACAGTTGCATTGGTTTTATTGGCCCAAAAATCGGCTGTAGGGGTTGCAATTACAGATACTTTTCTAAAACAATTGTTGCCATTATCGGCTACATATAAACTTTGTGATTTTTTATCGTAGCACATTAAAGCCAATCCTCTGAAACGTGCCGAGCTGTCTTTTCCGTTTGAATAGCCTTCCACACCATATTTTCCAGCATATAACTTCAATTTGCTGCCGTCCCAAGTGCGTATACTGTTGTGATCAGTGATGTAAAGCAATCCGAATAAATTCACAACATCAGTAGGGGCAAATAAACCAGAAACAACCAAAGTTACTTCACCTGTTGTTAAATTAATTCGTTTGATTTTACTGTTGTTGCGGTCACAAACCAACAAGGAGTTGTCATTTTCTAAAAACAAACCAGATGGGTATGAAAATCTTGCGGCTTTCCCAATCCCCAATTTATCACCGTCAATGGTATCGCCTGCAACAGTAGTTACGTTTCCACCATTAATTTTCCGTATACAATGATTGGCTTGGTCTGAAACATAAAAAGTTCCACCATCCGAAGTAACTACTATATCTTCTGGTGCATTAAATTTAGCTGTTCCAACGGCACCATCTTTGTAACCGCCAATTAAAAAACTTTGAACGCCTGCAAAATTGCTCCAAACACTGGGATTGGAGATATTTACAAATTTCAACCCTTTACGGATAACGTTATTTCCAAAATCACACAAATAAACATCATTTGTTTTGGGATGAACGCAAATTCCATGAGGCTGAGAGAAACGTGAGTTTGTGCCTGTGGCATTTATATAATCTTCAGCACCCGGAGACATAGGGCTGCCAGTAAATCCTCCTCTTACAATACTTGAACTTCCACTTACAATATACATTTTGGTCAAATCGGATATCCACCATTTGCCTGTAGTATCGTTTACAATGCCCCAAGGCAGAGCAAAAGAATCGGAAGTTGCCGGAATTGAATTGGTATTGCCAGAATAGGAGTGCCAATCAAAATCGGTTAAATGCGGTGCACCCGCGAAAAGACTTACCGTTTGTGCTTTTGCCATAAGTGATAATACACAAATCGAAGCCAGGAGAAGTTTCTTATTTAACATATAGTTTGCTTGTTTTATTAGAATTTTAAAAGTTCTGTTTGGATGGCATTTTCCATGTCGTCCATTATATTGACGTAAGAACGGTAATTTAGTTGCATGCCTGTCATTGCAGTATACAATTCTGTGTATCGATCGGTAATGGACTTCACAAACTCATCTGGCATATCTGGCACCAATTGGCCTTTTAAACCTTGAAAACCATTCTCCATCAGCCACTCCCGCACAAATTCTTTGCTCAACTGCCGTTGGGGGTGGTCTTTTTTCAAAAGATTTTCGTAGCTGTCTGAATAAAAGAAACGACTGCTATCGGGGGTATGCACTTCGTCTATCAGGTAAATTTTATTGTCTTTTTTTCCAAATTCGTATTTGGTATCTACCAATATCAATCCTTTTTCCTCAGCAAATTCGGTGCCTCTTTGAAACAATGCAAAAGCGGTTTCCACCAATTTATCTAGTTGTTTTTTTGTACAAAGCTTGTTTTCTATAATTTCATCTAGGGAAATATCTTCGTCATGCCCACTTGTGGCTTTTGTGGCTGGGGTAATAATGGCTTGGGGAAGTCTTTCGTTTTCTTTCATACCATCAGGCAATTTATTGCCACATAACATTCGTCCGCCTTCTTTATACACCCGCCAAGCATGGCCTGTAAGATATTGCCTAACCACAAATTCAATAGGAATTGCATCACAACGATAACCCACAGTTACTTGCGGATCTGGAGTGCTAATTTTCCAATTGGGGACTATGTCTTGGGTATTATCCATAAACATAGCGGCAATTTCCGTAAGTACTTGACCTTTAAAAGGGATACTTCGGAGCAGTACGTGGTCGAAAGCGGATATGCGATCGCAGGCCACTATTACAATTAAATCTTCCCGAATGGTATATACATCGCGGACTTTACCACGGTAAAAATTGGTTTGATTTTTAAAGAAAAAATTCGTCGATGTTAGGGCTCTCATTGGTTGTATTGCGGAACTCATACTTCAGAGTAATTTGCAAAAATACAATATTTATTAAATATGAGCATCTCCATTATCCACAATATGGTCTTTATCGTATGCTTTTACAATTTCTTTTACAAGTCTATGGCGCACCACATCTTCCGTATTCAATTCCACAATGGAGATTCCGTCGATGTTTTTTAAAATACGCAATGCCCTTAAAAGTCCACTTTGTTGCTTTCTGGGTAGGTCCACTTGGGTTAAATCACCGGTGATAATCAGTTTGGCGCTTGGCCCCATCCTAGTTAGAAACATTTTTATCTGCAAATCGGTGGTATTCTGGGCTTCATCCAGTATCACATAACAATTGTCTAGGGTTCTGCCACGCATAAAAGCCAAAGGGGCAATTTCTACGGTGTGGCTTTCCAACATGCTTTTCAGCTTGTCTGCTGGTATCATGTCTTCCAGAGCATCATACAATGGGCGTAAGTAAGGATCAATCTTCTCCTTTAAATCACCAGGCAAAAAACCCAGATTTTCTCCCGCTTCTACTGCAGGCCGTGTAAGAATTATTTTGCGAATGGACCTTTCTTTCAATGCCTTTACAGCAATGGCAACTGCGGTATATGTTTTACCTGTACCTGCAGGGCCAATGGCAAATATAATGTCGTTTTTGACAGCACATTCTACCATTTTACGCTGGTTGGCGGTGCGGGCTTTTATCTTCTGTCCACGGTTGCCTACCAACAAAGTATCGGTTTCAATCACCTGGTTTTCCAAAGTTTGGGCGCCATTTAGACCAATAAGGTCGTTGATGATATGTCCATTTAACTCTCCACTTTTTAAATAATATTTTTCTAAGATTTCCATTTTACTGGCGAATGATTCCAATTCGGCCTCATCGCCTAAAACTTTAATTTCATCGCCCCGGGCAATGAATTGCAGTTTGGGAAATTTACTTTTTAAGATGTTAAAATGGGCGTTATTCACCCCAAAAAAAACTTGCGGATCTATAATTTCCAGCGTATAAACTCTTTCTGCCAAATCTTACTTTTTTACGTTATTTGCACAAAGATACAGAAACCACCCTATTGGAAAAGTCATTATTCATACACATTCTTGCAGATTTTGGGGAAACCGCCCCAGAAACCACAATTTACAAGGCTATTTTGTATACTCGCTTTCCAAATTCAACAATTATTTTTACCAACCAACCCTTTAAACTTGGAGATACCATTGCCCCAGGAACTTTTCTAAGATTGATTTATAAAGATTTTCCACCCAATTGCATACATCTTTGTCTTTTGCACATCGATTCCCGGTTGCCTGAAAAATATATTTTGGCGAAAGCCAAAGGACAATATTTCTTTGCTCCAGACAATGGCATTGTTTCTTTGGCATTTCCTGGAGAAGATGTGGATTATTTTAAACTCCAATCAGAATTACCTGTGGTTGATGTTTTTAAAACCTTGTATTTGCCCGCTTTGCAAAAATGGGTTGAAGATGAAACCAATACGGGCGAAATTGAAACAAAAGCAAGAAGATCTATTTTGGTGCAGCCCACCATTACTGGTAATATTTATAGATTAAGTGTGCAATACAACGATGTGCATGGCAATGCTTATTTAAATATGCAACAACAAGAATTTGAAAAAATTGTAAATGGAAAAAAATTCCGTTTCAAAATTGGGATGCGTGAAACAATTGAACGCATT
The DNA here is from genome assembly GCA_038317095.1 of Bacteroidia bacterium. Taxonomy (GTDB): domain Bacteria; phylum Bacteroidota; class Bacteroidia; order NS11-12g; family UBA955; genus JAGXTF01. The sequence continues at coordinate 39,291 of JBBQBB010000020.1, forward strand.
TCAAATGCATATACCGATGTACCTGAAGGAACCAAATTGGCCTTGTTTGGTTTTGGAGACATGTTGCAAATTGCCATAAATTGTGGTTCTGCCGCACAATACCTAGGATTGAATACTGGACAGATGGTGATGATGGAGGTGGAGTGAAGAGGGGTTAAGGATTAAGGGTTAAAAGTTGATAATTTTAATACATTGAACTTTAAACTAAAAAGCATGATTATACGAATCGTAAAAATGGAATTTGAGCCAAAGTATGTGGAGGATTTTTTGGATATTTTCCACGAATCGGCTCCATTGATAAGGGCATTTGAGGGATGCACGAACCTTGAATTGTACCGAGACCAAGACACGCCAAATATTTTATTCACTTACAGTTATTGGGAAGGACCAGAATATTTAGAAAATTACCGCAAAAGCGAATTGTTTGGCAACACTTGGAAACGCACCAAAGTACTGTTCAGCGGTGTGCCGCAAGCTTGGAGTGTGGATCGGGTTTGGGGCGGTTAACTTCAATTAAACCCAACCAACCAACGCCTCACATGGTTGGTCTTAGCTTTGCCAAAGGCATTGTGAGACAAAACACTCTTCAAGCTGGGTGGTCATCGCAGAAAATCTACCCTATTTTGTATCCTCCGTTAGCTAATACCAACTAGGAGAAAAACTGAAGTGCCGTTGGCCAAGACCAACCGGGTGAAAAATCTAAAAATGCTTCAATTACACCCACCCAAAATATTTTGCACCATTTTGGCATTGGCACTCATCTCATCGTCGGGGATGGCCAAAACAAGTCCAGGGCAATTCCAAGCTGCATTGCGGATTAAAAACGCGCCTCCACCTGCCCTTATGGCTTGTCGTTTTAAATCGTGTACCCTGTTACCTTCTAGCACCATTTCCAACCTGCGCTGGTGTCTAATTTCATCGAACAACAAAGCTGTATTGGATGTTGTGTATTTAGACAAACCGGCCCGCAACCGCACATCGTTCAATTGAATTTTAGCGGTTGTAGGGTCGCCTTCTTCTAAGGCAGATTCGGCATAAATCAATTTCATTTCTACCAATTGAATAACGGGAATATTAAAGCGTACAGAATAATTCAATTTGGTGGGATAATAATCTTCAGGATTGCTGCCATTGGCTGGGACCAATTTACTCCAATCGCCCAATCTTTTTTCACCCGCATCGCGTTTTAATTCATTGTAAAAATCTTTGGTATATGTAAGCGTGGGTTTATTGATTGTGCTGGTATACAATGAGCCTAACAATGCACCAGATTGCTGGCCGGTAGTGCCCGACCCATTGGAAAGCAATTCAAACAAATTGTCTGTATTGGTTGCATTCGAAAATCGTTTTGTAAAATCGGGTTGAAAAATAGCGGAACTATTTTCTACGGCATCTTTGGCATATTTTAAAGCAAAAAAGAAATCGTTTTCTTGAAAATAAACCCGAGCCAACATTGCCTTAGCCGCCCATAAATTTGGCCTGCCAGAAGAGTAATCGGAGGGCAATTCTAAAATGGCAAAGTTGAAATCGGAAATTACTTGGGTGTAAACATCGTTTACCGTATTTCTGGCAATGGGCAATATGCCTGGAACAATTCGAATTGGAATACCCAAATGTCCATTTCCAGGGCTGAATCCATAGGGTTGGGCAAAAAATCGCACCAATTCGAAATGGCAGAAAGCACGCAAAAAGTGCGCTTCTCCCATAATTTTTGCTTTTACTTCTGGCTTTAAACCGTTGACCGTTTGCACATATTTTAACACCAAATTGCAACGGTAAATGCAAGTATATGCTTGATCCCACAATTGCCTTGAAACGCTGTTAAAAATGGTGGTATTGCGGTTGTAAATGGCCTGTAAATTTCCGGTAACCGAATTGGCATTCAAATTATCAGCCAACAATTCAGCTGCAACCCAGTCATTGCCACCCATGAAATAGTCGCTTCGCAATGCATCATAAACGCTATTGAGTAAAAATTGCAAGTCCGCTTCTGTGCGAATGGCCTCGCCTTCAACCCTAACATTATCGGGTTTAATATCCAACAATTTATCGCAGGACGACATAGCGAAAATAAAAACAAATAATTTCAACAACTGCATTCTCCCTTTTCTCATAATTCAAGCTTTAAAGTGAGCATAAAACTGCGTTCTTGCGGTGGCGATAAATTGTTCACAGCGGTGCCAATATTTCGCTGGGTTGCCACGCTATAATCGCGAATCACTTCTGGATCACCAGGGTATTTTGTAAACAACCACAAATTATATCCACTGAGCAACAAAGTGGCTGTTTTGATTGCGCTTTTTCCGCCTTTATCTTCTTTTATTTTGTATTTAATACTCAATTCTCTTAACCGCACATAACTGGCGTCATAAAGCCATTGTGTGGTATGGTAATTTGAAACATTATCCAACCCCCCGTAGTTCAGTGGATTTAAAGAAAGCTTGGCAAATGCCGCATTGTCGCCAGGTTTCTGCCAGCGGTCGGTTAACCCTTCCTGCACATTTCCACCAGAAAGCATGGTAAACTGGTACTTTGCTCCCTCGTCGTATATTTTACCACCCGCAACACCATAGAAAGAGAAAGCAAAACCCCAGCGGTTAAGATCAAATCTATTTTCTACAAATCCTATAAATTTAGGTTGAACCGTTCCAGCAATTACCCTGTTGTTCAAAGAATATTCAAAGGTTTCTTTTCCGTTTTTATCTAAAAAAACAGGCTTTCCAGTAGCCTGGTCTACATGCGAATATTTTACCAAATAAAACACACCGATGGGTTGGTTTTCTAGAATTCGGGTTTCCCCCCCTCCTACTATGGCATCTGGATCTATAAATCCCATATTCACTACTTTGTTTTCATTGTGCATAAAATTTCCTTTCACTTGCCATGCAAAACGAGAATCTCTTTTTTGTTTGTCAACGAGTACTATATTTACAAGCATTTCTACACCTTTGTTTATGACTGTGCCAATGTTTTGAAAATAGCGATATTGTCCATTGCCGTTGACGGCGCCACTGCTGCCTGGTATGCGCGAATCGAGTAACACATCCTTGGTTTGCCTCTTGTAGCCCGAAAATTCGAAATAAAATCTATTTTTAAACATGCTAAATTCTACACCCGCATCAATTACTTCGCACATTTCCCATTTCAAATTGGGATTTGCCAAATTCAAAGGTTGCAATATTTGTTGGCCTCCGTAGGTATTCCCATTGGCAGCATTGCCATAGGTTCCAAATTGGATAAAATTGGGGATGGCAGAGCTGCCCACATAGCCCCAACCCCCTCTAAATTTCAAGAAATTTATGGTTTTGGATTCTTTCAACCATGCTTCTTCACTCATCAAATAGCCCATAGCTAAAGAAGGAAAATGGCCAAATCGATTGTTTGCACCAAATCGGCTTGATCCATCCATGCGATAGCTACCTTGAAACAACCATTTGCCAGAAATTCTTGCATTGAAACGCACAAAAGAGCTTAAGAAAGCCCATGCTTCATTGTTTACCGTAAATTTGGTTGAAAAATCAGAAGCCGAAAGCGCCCTGTTTAATCCTTCGGTTTTAAATTGTTTGGTTTGGATATTTGCAGTTTGGTATTCCCCGCCAAACAAAATATTCAAATCTGTTTTGGAAGTTTTTCTCAAATGGTAAACAAAATTGGTATTTAACAAAACGTTATCTGCTGCATAATCGCTGAGTTGAGAAAAGGATTTTTGTTGAGAAACCGCTATTCCGTCCTTGGCAAAAAACGGTTTTTCAATGAATAAATTGTCGGAGACCACCATTCTATCTACTGCCGTTTTCATTTCCCACACCACGTTGCGCAGCACTTCTGTTTCGAAACTGGCATTCGCCATTAACCGGCGTTCATCGGTAAACCAATGCTGGTATTTCATGCGAAGCAGCGGATTTCCGCTTGCACCAAAGCCTGAAACGCGGTCTTTAGAAAAGATAGGAAGGGCATAAGAATAAGCAGCACCCAACCCACCTTGAATGGATTGCGATTGCCTGTTGTTTCTAGAATCGGACATAGACAAACCAAATCTTAAACGGGTTTTGGAATTGATTTCTACGTCCGCATTCAACCTGCCACTGTATCTTCTAAAATTATTGTCTTTGATAAAACTACCGGCGTTTAAATAGCCGAAGGAGTTGTAAAATCTCCATCGTTTGCCTGCTGAATAAGTGTAGGATGCGTTTGTTTCTTGTTTCAGCCCTAAGCGCGTAACCTCTTTTACCCAGTTGGTATTGGTAGCCTGCGCTTCACTCCATTGAATTCCATCGGGCAAGGTTGCAGGCCCCGCATTGCCATCGTTGGTCCAAGCTTCTTGATACAATTGCAGCCATTTTTTGCTGTCCAACATGGGCAAAGTAACAGTAGGGTTGCTGGTACCAAACGAAGAAATGAGGGTTAATTTATTGGGCGCTTTTAGAGAGGCACGTTTGGTGGTAATATAAACTACCCCGTTTGCACCCCTAGAACCATAAATACCCGCGGAGGCGGCATCTTTTAAAATTTCAACACTTTCTATGTCAAATATATTCAAATAACTGATAGGATTGTTCTGTTGGCCACTAATGCCGTTGCCAATTTGAATGAATTGCTCCTGGTTGATAGGCATTCCATCTACCACATACAACGGTTCGCCACTGGCACTTACCGAAGCTATTCCTCGGATTCGAATCAAAGCTCCAGCACCTGCAATACCACCGGATTGGATTACTTGGATACCTGGCGCTTTGCCTTGCAAAGATGCATCGAAACTCAAACCAGGATTTACGGTTAATTCTTGTGCCTTTATTTTGGAAATATTCCCAATTACGTCTTTTTTTATTTGTCTTGCATATCCTATAATCACTACTTCTTTGGTAGGGTTTACTTTCATTTTCATGGCCAACAAAATCTGCAAGCGGTCATTGCCGGTTTCGTTTTCCAAGTCGTCTGCTGCATCTTCGAAACCATTAAAACTTGCTGTAATTCTGATGCGGCCTGCAGGCAAGCCTGCAAAGGTAAATTTCCCGGATGCATCCGTTGTGGCCAAAAAACCACCAGGCTCGGCCTTTACGGTAACATTTCCCATGCCCTCTTGGTTTTCATTTACCACAGTGCCATGCACAATGCCATTTTGCGCAAGAATAGACAAGTTGACAAAAATCAAAATAGTAAATAAAACCGATTTAATCTTCATAATTCCCTCCCGAGGAATCAGCGAAATAAAGCTTTTTTTTGGCATAAACAAGAAAAAATGAATATGGGAAGAACTATATTTATTCAAAAAATAAAATCTGTCACGGTTAAACCGCCTAAATTGCCACTAGTCATAAGCAATAAAACCGTTTTCTCGTTTCCCTCAATGTTCTTTTGAACCGCAGATTTTAGCTCACTTGCTGTAGAAAAAGCGCGGCAATGGCCGACAGTTTTTTCCAAAATTGAAGCTTGGGGTATGGGCATTTTTTTCAATGCATATACATGCGGATCAAAGAGTAAAAATGCAGCATCAGCAGGGTCTAAAGTATGGGCATATGCTGGCAAAAAATCTGCACGCAAAGAACTAAACGTATGCAATTCAAAGACAGCCACAAAATAATGGTTTGGGTATTGTTCCCTAACTGCTTGCACACTCGCTTTCACTTTGCTAGGCGCATGTGCAAAGTCTCTAAAAACAACCATGGGGGTGGTATTCACCACCTTTTCAAGCCTGCGCGATGTTCCTGCAAAAGATTGCATAGCGGTCCAAAAAGCATCTTCTGAAATGCCCAAATCCGCAGCCAGCAACTGCACGCCTGCAGCGTTTTGAAGGTTGTGCCTTCCAAAAATTAAAAGCGAATACGTATTACCTCCAACAAATACATCCACCCCAGTTTCTGTAACTAAAAAATCTGGCTCTTGATAAGGTTTTTCAAGAATTTTCGATCCATGCATCATTTTTTGCAATTCTTCATCTTTTTCGAACCAATATAAAGAAGCATTGGGTTCAAGCGTATCTATAAAAATGCGAAATTGATCTGCATAATTTTCGAAGGTAGGAAAAACATTGATATGATCCCAAGCAATGCCTGTTATCATAGCATGGTGAGGGCGGTAAATATGAAATTTTGGAACAGGATGCAATGCTGAAGTTAAATATTCATCGCCTTCAATGATTATCAGCGGCGCATTGCTAATTTTTACCATTCTTTCAAAACCTTCCAGCTGGGAACCTACCAAATAATCGAAATCCAAGCCACATTCTTGCAAAACATGCATGAGCATAGCAGTGCTGGTAGTTTTTCCGTGGCTTCCGCCAATCACAACCCGGGTTTTGTTTTTACTATGTTCGTAAATAAATTCTGGAAAGGAATAAATGGATAACCCCAATTCTTTGGCTCGCAGCAATTCTGGGTTGTCGGCGCGGGCATGCATGCCTAAAATAACGCCATCCAAACCAGCATGCACCTTTGGGGGAAACCAACCTGTTTCAGCAGGCAAAATACCTGCATTTTGTAACCTTGTTTTAGCCGGATCAAAGATTTCGTCGTCGCTACCTGTAATTGTATGTCCATGGGCCAGTAGTTCCAAGGCAAGATTGTGCATGACAGCCCCGCCTATAGCAATGAAATGGTAATTCATATTCTACTGCAAGAATATTGTATGCATGGATTCTATTCAATTAATTTTATACACTTTTGTTATGGTCATGTAAAAATCAAACACATGGTACAGGATTCATGGACTGTCAAATATTTATCCCAAATTTCGCGTCCGCCATCGCCATCGCCCCCGCCGCACAGCGGCGGCGGTGGCGGATATTTGGTTTATTGAAAATCACTTGAAAACCGCTAGTGAGGAATAAAGAGATTTGATTTTACCGGCAGTTATTCACACCATGTGCATACAACATTAAAAAAAAACTTAGGATGTTTGTTCGACAGCGCATAGTTTCGCTTTCTTAAAATCAATTAAACATGAAAAAAATACAGTACACACTTGCCATTGCAGCTATTGCATTTATGGCATCATGCGGTTCTAAAACCGAAGCTAATGCAACAGATTCAACGACCACAACAGTAGATGCAGCGCCCAAAGCGGCTGAACCTGCTGCAGCGCCAGTTGAAGGCAAAACCGACGACAAAGGCACTTCAATTAAAGTTTCAAAAGATGGCGCATCCATGGAATCTGAGGGCAACAAAGTAGATGTGTCTAAAGACAAGATTGAGGTTATTAAACGTTAAATTGATTGAACAAGAGCATAAAGCCGGAACCCTCGTTCCGGCTTTTTTATTTAAAAATATCTTAATATTTGAGTAGCTTTGCGACTTCGCTTTCAAAGTATTCATGAAAATATTAGTTTGCATAAGTGTGGTGCCTGATACCACAACCAAAATCAGTTTTACGGACAACAATACCAAATTCAATACCACCGGTGTTCAATACATTATTAACCCGTACGATGAACTTGCACTAACCCGAGCACTGGATATTGCAGAACCTGCAGGTGGAACCGTTTCCATTATTCATGTGGGCTTAGTAGATAGCGAGCCAAGTATGCGCAAAGCCTTGAGCATGGGAGCAAATGACGCCATTCGGATCAATGCCTTTCCTACGGATTCACAATTTGTGGCTGCCCAGATTGCAGAAGTGGCTAAAACAGGAGGATACGATATGATTTTAACAGGCAGAGAGAGTATCGATTTTAACAGTGGTGCAGTATGTTCTGTTTTGGGCGAAGCCCTAAGCATACCCAGTGTAAATGTTATCACCCGCTTGGACCTTAACGGCAACACAGCCACAATGGATAGAGATATAGATGGAGGCAAAGAAACGATAACCTGTGAAATGCCCTTTGTAGCCAGCGCGCAGAAAGATTTGTGCGAACCCCGTATTCCAAATATGCGTGGGATTATGGCAGCCAGAACCAAACCTCTACAGGTTATGGAACCCACCGCAATCCAAGCATTTGGTGAATATGCAACATTTGATCTTCCCAAACCCAAAGAAGGTGTTAAATTAATTTCGCCAGAAAATGCAGGTGAATTAATGCAATTGTTACGCAACGAAGCTAAAGTAATTTAAAAAAATGGCTATATTAGTATTCGCGGAAAACAGCGAGAATCATTATAAAAAATCAACTTTAGAGGCAATTTCTTTTGCCCAGGAATTGGCACAAAAAACAACAGGACCTGTAATTGCGGTTTCCTTTGGCGATGGCATTGACGCTGGAATCCTAGGAAACTATGGCGCGGATGAGGTAATAACGGTAAGTGGCAATGGCGAATTTAGCAGCAATGTGTATGCGACACTAATGGCCGAAATTTGCAAAGAAAAGAACGCCAAAGCCGTAGTTATTTCAAATACGTATTGCGGAAAATCCATTGCCGGCAGGGTAGCAACCAGCCTAGGTGCAGGATTGGCTACCAACATTATTGACTATCCAGAAACTGAGGGTGGATTTAAGGTGAAGCGAAGCGTATTCTCGGGCAAAGCTTTTGCATGGGTAAATATGACGAGTGCTATAAAAGTTTTGGCCATTACACCCAACTCATTTGAAACCAAAACATGGGGCAAAACAGCTACTGTATCAAGTTCAGGAAAAAATACAAGTTCAATTGCAAGTGGCACCCAAATTACTGCGGTAAACAAAGTAAGCGGAAAAATCCCATTGACTGAAGCTGAAATAGTAGTAAGCGCGGGCCGCGGAATGAAGGGACCAGAAAACTGGGGTATGATAGAAGAATTGGCTTCCATACTTGGAGCTGCAACTGCCTGTTCCAAGCCTGTAAGTGATATGCATTGGAGACCACACAGCGAGCACGTAGGCCAAACGGGTATTACCATAAAACCCAATTTGTATATAGCCATAGGCATTTCTGGTGCCATACAACACCTGGCCGGTGTAAGTTCTAGCAAAGTAATTGTTGCCATTAACAAGGACCCAGAAGCCCCCTTTTTTAAAGCCGCCGATTACGGCATTGTGGGAGATGCATTTGAAATATTGCCCAAATTAATTGAAGCAGCTAAAGCAGTAAAAGCGTCTTAAAGGAAATGACAAAACGCTGTAAGCTTGATCTAATTTCCATAGTTCCAGCCCATTCTCACGGGGCATATACCCTTATTTTAAAAGAATCGAATGGCACACGCAGTTTGCCTGTGCTCATAGGTGCCTATGAAGCCCAAGCCATCGCCATGGAATTAGAGGGCATGAAACCATCCAGACCGCTAACGCATGATTTGTTCGTTACTACACTTCAATCCTTTCGTATTGAGGTGAAAGAAGTAGAAATTACCGATTTACAAGAAGGCATTTTCTTTTCAAAAATTATATGTGTACAAGACGGTAAAGAATCAGAAATTGATAGCAGAACCAGCGATGCTATTGCTATTGCTGCCAAATTTCATTGTCCAATTTACTGCAACTCAGTTGTTTTAGATGAAGCCGGTTATGAAACAGAAGATAAGTTTGAGGCAGACGAAGAAAAACCGGGAAGAGTAGTGCATGAAGAGCTTATTCCAGTGAGCAAATCACATTCCGAACTTGGCAATATTTCCAAAGAGGAACTGGAATCTATGTTGGATGAAGCCATCAGAGACGAAGATTATGCAAAGGCAGCAAAAATTCGGGATGAAATTTCTAAACGGAAAAAATAGAGCCTTTTAATGCATATTTCCTCGCCTAGGAACTGGTGAATTTTGCCCAATCAATTTTGATTTTAGGCTGGTTAAAGATTCATTGGCAAGCAGTGAGGGAAATACTTACTTTTGTTGTTTCAGACGCAAACCATGATTTGTATATTTTCCATTAACGGAACCATTTTCGACGAAACCACGCCGGTTTTTACAGCCGCATCTCGCGGTTATAGGTACGGCGATGGTTTTTTTGAAAGTATGCGATTTAGCAATGGCAGGTTATTGCACGGTGAATTGCACTTTATCCGAATCCGCAAATCGGCCATGTTGTTAAAAATGAAATTGCCCGAAGATTTCGATAGGGATTTACTGGAAAAATGGATATCTGAAGCGATTGTAAGCAAAAACATTCAAAATGCCAGGGTAAGGTGCACTATTTTTAGGGAATCAACAGGATTGTATACCCCCGTAGAAAACAAGTGCACCATAGTATTGGAAATCGTAAAAAAAGAAAATGCTGGCTACGATTGGCAAGAGAATGGTTTAAAACTGGGTGCATATAAAGAGATGAGTAAAAATGGCAACTTCGTCTCTACTTTAAAAACCACTTCCTGCATTGTACATGTAATGGCAGGTATATATGCCAGAGAAAACCAACTGGATGAATGCTTGATATACAATGAAACGGGTAGAATTGCAGAAGGTATAAGCAGCAATATTTTTTCATTCAATGGCGAATTTTTAAACACACCTCCGCTTACCGAATACTGTACAGATGGGGTTATGCGCAAAGTGGTAATTAATTTAGCCCAAGAATATGGATACACCGTAATTGAGCAACCCGTGGCCGAAATTACCCTTAATAGCGCCGATGAAATATTTTTCACCAGTGCTACGCGTGGCATACGCTGGGTTAAATACTATAACGACAAGGTTTACAAGAACAATGTGAGCAAGGTTCTTTTCGACAAGTTGAACCATATGTTACTATAAGCCCAAAATGCAGCATCTAATTTTTTGGTAATTTTTCTTGGAAAAAAGTGTAAATTTGTAAAGCTAAAAAGCATTGAAACACGAATACCTCATACTCGCGGGCTTCATATGCCTTATGTCTGTGCTTACCGCCGAGCTCATTGCACAGGTTGTAAAAAAGAGGAAAATTTACAACCTAAGCGATGCCACAACCAACACTGCCTTCGGTATTAGCGACCGCGTATTCTCAGTGTTTTGGGACGGTTTTCTCATATTGGTATTCTTTTACATTCACGACAACTGGGCCTTATGGCACATTCCCAATACCCCACTAAGTTGGTTTGTGGCTTTGGTACTCACCGACCTTATTTTTTATTGTTACCACCGCGCAGGGCATGAAACCCGTTTGTTTTGGGCCATACACAGTGCACACCACCAAAGCGAAGATTATAACCTCACCGTGGGATTCCGTATCTCCATTTTCCAAACTATCACCCGTTCTATTTTCTATTGCCTCATTCCGCTTTGTGGGTTTGACCCCATCGTAATTTTAAGCGTACTTATTTTTCACGGAATTTACCAATTGCCTTTGCACACCAAGTTGATTCCCAAATTGGGGTTTTTAGAATACATATTGGTTACCCCAAGTCACCACCGCGTGCACCATGCCAGCAATGAATTATACCTTGACCGCAACTACGGAGGTGTATTTATTATTTGGGACCGTTTGTTTGGCAGTTTTCAAGAAGAATTGCCAGAAGTAGTGCCGGTTTATGGCTTAACGGAAAGAACAGGTTCCATGGGTTTTATTTTCTCACATTTCCATGGATTTAGGCAAATGATTGCCTTGTTTAAACAAAGGATTCCATCTGCTAAGAAGTTTTCAGGTCTATTTAACAAACCATCGGATATAAAAGGCATATTTCCACCAGCTCCGCAGTTTTATATATACCGTGGAAAACAAATTTATGCCTTACTCCAATTGCTTGCTTGCGCCGGATTAGCCATGTTGCTCATTTACAACGAAAAAATGTGGCCGCCATTAGAACGCACCTACGCCGCCATTATGGTTGTTTGGATGCTTTTAAGTTTAACCGGCAGACAAGTACAAACTTCGAATCGCGTTTCATGGCTAGAAATTGCCCGCAATATTGCATTTCCAATCGTTTGCTTTTGGGTTTTGCCGCATGGCAAACTTGAATGGATTTCTCTTAGTTTTTTTACCTTTACTTGCTATGCTTCTTTGGTTTTTGGACTTGGAATAATATCCTTTAACAAAAATAAAATTGAGGCCAGTGCAGGTTAAAATTGCATATTTTTGGTTATTTCGAATTATTTAGCTATATTCGTAAAAATAAATGGTTATGAAAATAAAAAAAAGTGTTTTATCTTTCTGTACATCCAGGTTATTTATCTTTCAAATGAATGCCCAAAATCCCAATCAAATAGGCATAAATGCAACAATTTTTGCAAAACAATTCGTCGTAATTAATAATTTTCAAATTCAAGAAGCAAATCCATATTTATTTACCTACCGTCGCATTGGAAAACAATTGAATTTTAGAACCGCGATTGGCGGAAAATACAAATACGACAACAACGACAACGCCAGCAGTCGCAGCTACTCTGAAACAAATATTAAATCCTTATGGTACCGCATTGGCTTAGATAAAACAGTACAATTAGCACCCAAATGGAATTTTTATTTTGGCGCCGATTTGATTACTTTTCAATCCCGTGAAAAGGTATATTCTAGGTATACTACATCTGGTGGTTATACCACTTTTACAACCTCAGACCGCAAAGAATGGCTTTATGGTTTGTCTCCAAACCTGGGATTTGAATGGAAGGTAAATGCAAGGATTTCTATTTATACCGAAACTTATATTCAATTTTACCGCCGAAAATATTCAGAAAAATTGATCAATTACTCTCCATCAAACCCCCCGGGGCCTGGTATAAACAACATTATAAATACCGGCAATGTCAGTATTACCACCCCAACAAGTATTTTTGTCAATTTTCGGTTTTAATAGAAAGATTTAAAAATAAATAATTGTGCTAATTTTAATTCCATAAAACAAAACAATATGAAAAAAACAATATTCCTTGCTGCCATTTGTTGTATTCTTCTTAGCGCCAAAACCCCGTTTTCTATCACGACAGCGGCATTTGCACCTTCAGATACAGCCATTACTGCCAAGCCCTGTTTTCAGTTGGGTTCAGTGTCATTTTCCAAACCCTTGGCGTTGGCAGATTTGGTTAAACAACAAAATTGCATTGCCGTAGATTGCAAAAGCGGTTTGAAAATGAAAAGTGCTGAAATAGTTTCTTACAAATTTTCACATTTGAACAAGGCTGGTATGTCCGAAATGATTGTCAACGGAAATTCCTTAAAACCCATTCGTGACTTGCTAAAAAAGCTTAAAGTTGGCGATTTTGTGCAGTTTTCAGAAATAAAATTAAAAACCAAGGAAGGGGTAATTTTGCTAAACAATTGTGGCGCAGTGCTGCAATAGTGCATGAAAAAAGTAGGCAACTAAACTTAACCGAGCCACCGGCGAGGCGAAAGAAACAGGCATGAAGCTACAAAGCCACGAAGCCACAAAGGAAAATGCGCACTAACCTGCCTGCGGCATAGGCCGAATCATCGTAGTAATTAAACAGCCTGCCCACCCGGCCGAGTCCCTGTCGAGGCAAAGAAAAAGTTCCAACCTAGCGGGTATTCCCAAAACTCACTTCTTTAACTTTCTCCGCCACGGCAGATTATCTTAATCCGCCGCGGCGGAGAAAACTATTTCCGCCGTGGCGGATCAACTCTCCAAAAAAGGATACCTATAATCTTTCGGGGGCGTAAACGTTTCTTTAATCGTGCGCTGACTCACCCATCTTAGCAAGTTTACTTTACTGCCTGCCTTGTCGTTGGTTCCGCTACCTCTTGCGCCGCCAAACGGTTGTTGGCCTACCACTGCACCCGTTGGTTTGTCGTTTATGTAAAAATTGCCACTCGCATTGCGCAATCCCCAGGTAGCATCCGTTATAGCTTGGCGGTCTTGGGCTATTACGGCTCCGGTAAGCGAGTATTCGCTGGTTTTATCTACCAGGTCAAACATTTTGCTCCATTCCCCAGTTGGGTACACATATATGGTAAGCACTGGGCCAAAAATCTCTTCGCACATTGTGGTATAGTCCGGCTTGGGCGCCATAATTATAGTGGGCTCTATAAAATACCCCTTCGTTTTGTCAAAATTGCCACCACTCAGTATTTCCACCCCATCGGCTTTCGCTTGGGTTATATATCCGCTAATTTTGTCAAACGCCTTTTCGTCAATCACCGCGTTTACAAAATTGCCAAAGTCCTCCGTAGGTCCCATTTTCAGGGTTGCCATTTCTTTCACTAACTTGGGTTTTACCTTATCCCATATCGCATCTGGTATATACACACGGCTGGCGGCGCTGCATTTCTGTCCTTGGTATTCAAAGGCACCCCGCACTATAGCGGCCACCACCACATCCACATCCGCACTTTCGTGGGCCAGTATAAAATCTTTGCCACCGGTCTCTCCCACTATTCTAGGGTAACTGCGGTACTTGGCTATATTGTCGCCCACCGTTTTCCATATACCCCTAAAAACACCCGTGCTGCCTGTAAAATGTATACCTGCAAAATCTTTGTGGTTAAAAATTACATCCCCAGCGTCAGGGCCAGAAACATAGACCAGGTTTATCACCCCATCGGGCAAACCCGCCTCTTTAAACACCTTCATCAGCACATTGGCACTGTATATTTGGGTATTCGCAGGCTTCCACACCACCACATTGCCCATCATGGCAGCGCTGGTAGGCAAGTTGCCCGCTATAGCAGTAAAGTTAAATGGGGTTAAGGCAAATACAAAACCTTCCAGTGGGCGGTACTCCAGGCGGTTCCATATGCCCTTGCTGTTTGCCGTCGGTTGCTCTGCATATATCTCGGCCATATAGTGCACGTTAAATCGCAAAAAATCTATCATTTCACAGGCCGCATCTATTTCTGCCTGGTAGGCATTTTTGCTTTGGGCCAGCATAGTAGCACTGTTTATCGCCCAGCGATATGGCCCCGCCAGCAACTCAGCTGCTTTTAAAAATATAGCCGCCCGTTGTTCCCAGGGCATCAGCTCCCATGCTGGTTTGGCAGCCAGCGCAGCATCTATAGCCGCTTCCACATGGGTTTTGTTGCCCGCATGGTAAAAACCTATCTTGTGTCCTATATCGTGCGGTGGGCATATATCTTTCGTATCTCCAGTGCGCACCTCTTTGCCGTTTATGTACATGGGTATGTCTTCCACCATGCCGCGTTTCTCGGCCAGTGCGGCTTGCAATTTGGCGCGTTCTGGGCTGCCTGGCGCATAGTCTAGCACCGTTTCATTTATAGGGCTTGGGAGTTTAAAAAATCCGTTCATGTTTTGGGTGCAAAGTTAGGGAATGGAGAATGATTAATTTTTAATGGTTAAGGATTTATGGGGTTAGGGTAACGGGGTAAGGGTAACCCCCAGCGGACACGCATTTCGCAGAGTCTCCCGCAAGCGACTCTGCGAATGGTGCGGGTTAAGGGGTATTGGGTTACGGGTTAAGGGCCCCCGCCGGACGCGCATTTCGCAGAGTCTCCCGCAGGCGACTCTGCGAATGGTAAAAAACATCCACCACATCCCATTTGTTCACCCTAAATCCCTAATTTGCACTTGTTTTTTATCGTATTCCATTGCCCGTTTTTTTTTAATCACACCCTGTGACTGAAGGGCACGAAGTGTGCTTTTTTCTCATGGGCCTTTATCCGGTCATCCGCTATAGCTAGGGCACCGCAGTGTGGTTCCAGGCAGCGGTGGCGGGGGCTTCCTGCCGGTTGCCCCGCCCCCATTGCTTTTTACACTAACCACAGGTTTAGTAATGCTTACAGAATCTCTTGAGGGGTTATTGATAGCTAACTCTGTTCTAAAAGTAAGTCCGCCTAAATTGATGGAATGTACACGAGGGTTCACCAATGAAACATTGGTTTTATCGCTTACGTTTTGCATTTTTAGTAACCTAACAATGCCATAAACCGCAGTTGCGCCAAGTGCTATACCAAGCAATTTATTCATTCTCGTCAGTAGGTTTATCGTTAAAGAATTGATTGAACTTTCGATAGCAAGCGTCCATTATTTTTTTAACCACGTAGCCGGCTGCTGCGGAGGCAGCGGCGTAAATAATAACAGTAGTAAGGCCAGGCAATGTTATTGCCAGTAAAAGAGACTTAGCTGAAATAGCTTTACCAACGCCTCCTATAACACCCGAAATGGTGGTAAATAAAGCAGTATGTGTTGGGTGCGGCATGAAGTTTTGCGTTCGATTAGAATGCAAACTTCATCAATGAAAAAATATGTAAAAGTTAGTTTAGGATGTTTTAGGGTGGATTAGGATAGATTAGGATGTTTGTATATATTTTATTTATGCCAGCTTTGTAAGCCCACAGCGAAGTACATATTGTTTTCGTGATCCGGTAAACGGATACCTGCTTGGCCTCTCAGCCAA
>JBBQBB010000021.1:0-53783 GCA_038317095.1 Bacteroidia bacterium
GGAATAGTATGCTTATTGAATCCATTATAGACAAGTGTGCCACTCGTATTGAATAAAAATACTTCAAAATCCAATACATTCGTTTGTATATACAAATTTTGATTGGCAGGATTGGGAAATGCGCTATAATTATTTTCTAAGGTCGCTAGGTTTTGCCTTTTTAAATAGACGGGTTCACTGCATTTGGGAACAAAAACAGAATCGGCGGCCATGCAAGCATTTGAGTCAGTAACTGTCAATTTTATCCAACCGGGTTGCTGCAAAAAGTAAAATGGAAGTTGGCTTTTTTCTTGCCAATTGTAGTGCAAAAAACCAAGAGGTGCTACCCATTTTAAGGGTTCAAAGTCAGAAATACACGTATCTCCATTTAATTTTAATTTTGGATTGTCGTATATGCGAACAACTGAACTAAATGTATCGCTGCAACCGGTAAAAACATTGTTAAAATTAGAATAAATAATTTCTTTAAATGTATATAAACCGGGCTTTGAAAAAGTTTGAATAATTTTAGATGTTTTAAAACTATCGCCCGATGGCACAATCCATTTTCGCGTATAACCGGCGCCAGAAACCAGATCAAAATCTATGGTATCCTTGAGAATTACTTTTTGAAGAATACATGCTGCATTTTGGGCCAAAATGGAAGCATAATTTATGCCAGGAATGATATAAATAGTTTTGGAAGATTTTTGTTCTTTACAACCGTAATCGGGTAATAATTTTGCCGATACCGTAACAAAACCCGATCTTTTAAAATGCCTTTCCATTTGGTTTTGGCTAGAAAAAACTGAATCTGGAAACAACCATAAATAGTGGTTTAATTCTGGGGGACCTTTGGCGTTTAACTTAAAAATTACTTTGTTTTTACCCCTGCATGCATTTTCAACTATCGCAGAAATGCTAAATGATAATTTATAAGTCTGAACTTTTAATGTGGGTGGGTTACCCGAAAAATATTGAAAGGGTGGTGCATTTACCGCATAAACCTGAATGATATAAACGCTATCTTCTAGAAGCCCACTAATATTAACATTGCTATCTGTACCGAAAAATACACCATAGTTCTCGTCGCCACCCGATGAACCATTTCCATAAAACGAATTTACGAAAAATACTTGGCCATCGATAGGGTCATTTTTTGGTTGCCAATGAGGCCTGCAAGTAACCAGTGAATACTGGCCGTTCCCTGTGGTCCAATGTATTGCTGCGGATCTACAAGTTCTATTTACCAAAAGAACATTGCTGGCCTGCACGGTTGGATTTGCAGCCATTAAGCCAAAACTACAACCTAAGAAAAAGATGAGCAGCAGTTTGTTCATACAAAAAGAAAACGAATATCAGCTTTTTACAGAATGAATGTGACATAATTGTTAAGTATGACAGAAGTATTACAAAATGGTTTGGCTAGATAAGCTTTTTTGCAATTTTTACGGTAGAATTTTAAATTGTGTGGGCATTTAAAAATAGGCAGCGCACAAATTGTGTAAATCGCGCACTTTTTCGCGGCAAAAAAAGCAGTAAATTCGCAGTTTTATGGACATTGCCCCCAAATACGACCCCCAAAACATAGAAGCCAAATGGTATGCCTATTGGATGGAAAAAGGATATTTTCACTCTGAACCCGATGAAAGAGAGCCCTTTTCCATTGTAATTCCACCTCCTAATGTTACAGGGGTATTGCACATGGGGCATATGCTTAACAATACCATTCAGGATGTTTTAATCCGCAGAGCCAGAATGTTGGGTAAAAATGCTTGTTGGGTGCCAGGTACCGACCACGCAAGTATTGCCACAGAGGCAAAAGTGGTGAAAATGCTGGCAGATAAAGGCATCCAAAAAAAGGATCTAAGCCGGGAAGCATTTTTAGAATATGCATGGGAATGGAAAGAAAAATATGGTGGAATTATTCTGGATCAATTAAAAAAACTGGGGGCAAGTTGCGATTGGGAAAGAACACGTTTCACGCTGGAACCAGCTTTATACAATGCTGTAATAGATGTTTTTATAGATTTGTACCGCAAAAAATTGGTTTATCGCGGTACCAGAATGGTTAACTGGGATCCATTGGGCCGCACTACACTCAGCGATGAAGAAGTTATTTTCAGAGAAGTACAAGATCAACTTTATTATATTAAATACAAAGTAGAAGGTAGCCCAAATGAGTTTTTGGCTGTTGCGACTGCAAGGCCAGAGACCATTGCGGGTGATGTGGCTGTTTGCGTTAATCCAAAAGATGAGAGATACCAACACTTGGTGGGCAAAAACGTAATTGTTCCACTAATAAATAGAAGTGTACCTGTCATTACAGACGATTATATAGACATTGAATTTGGAACAGGTGTTTTAAAAGTTACACCTGCCCACGATATCCATGATTATGAAATAGGGCTGAAATACAATTTACCGGTCATAGATACGTTAAACGAAGATGGAAGCATATCTGACGCGGGAATTTTATTTGTGGGCAAAGACAGATTCGAAGCTAGAAAAGGCTGGATTGTGGACCTAGAAAAGGCAAATTTGTTAATTAAAACGGATAATTACGCGCACAATGTAGGGTTTAGCGAAAGAACCAATGCGGTGGTAGAACCTCGCATAAGTACCCAATGGTTTATGGACATGAAGAAATTTATGCAAAAGAACCCAGAAGTACTGTCATCGGTAATGAACGATGAAATTAAATTCTATCCAGCTAAGTATAAAAACACTTACAACCACTGGATGACCCATATCAAAGATTGGAACATCAGTCGCCAATTGTGGTGGGGTCAGCGCATACCGGCATGGTATGCGGCAGATGGAAGTTTTGAGGTGGCCAAAACTGCAGATCTTGCTTCAATGCAATTTAGCGATAGAGGTTTACCCACAGCGGCTTCCGATTTAAAGCAAGATGAAGATGTTTTAGATACTTGGTTTAGTAGCTGGTTGTGGCCTATAAGCGTATTCAATGGCTTTGAAGACCCGCAGAACAAAGACATTCAGTATTATTATCCCACCCAAGATTTGGTTACTGCACCAGACATTATTTTCTTTTGGGTGGCCAGAATGGTAATGGCAGGGTATGAGTATAAAAAGGAGTTGCCGTTTAAAAATGTTTATTTCACCGGCATTGTGCGGGATAAGCAGCGCCGTAAAATGAGCAAACAATTGGGTAATAGTCCAGATCCAGTGGATTTGATCAACAAATTTGGAGCTGATGCTGTGCGAATGGGCATTTTATTGTGCTCACCTGCCGGCAATGATATATTGTTTGACGAAAGCCAGATTGAACAAGGACGCAATTTTTGCAATAAACTTTGGAATGCTTACAGACTTATTTCTGGATGGAAAGTGTCGGCAGAGGAAGCGCAGAGGGCCAATGAAATACAAGCTATTAAATGGTTTGAAGGACGGTTGAACGAAGCCATTTTTCAAGCTACGAAAAAGTTTGACGAGTTTAAACTTAATGAGGCGCTAATGGATATTTACAAATTGGTATGGGACGACTTTTGCAGCATTTATTTGGAAGCAATAAAGCCTCCTTATGGTGAAGCTGCGAATAAGATTACGTTGAACAAAACCACAGCATATTTTGATTCACTTTTGAAGATGCTACACCCATTTATGCCATTTATTACGGAGGAGTTGCACCATGCTTTGTTTGAAGGCAATCCAGAAAAGCCTTGTATACTGAGTGATTATCCAAAATCAGATTTGGTTTCAGCGGCATCAGATGAACCCTTGCTTGCGGTAACGGAAATTCGGAACATACGTAATGCGCGAAACATAGCACCCAAAGAGAAATTAGAAGTAACGATTCAAACCCAAGGAAATTCTTTTGAGCAATACAAAGCGTTTGTAGAAAAGCTAGCCAATTGTAATCTTACGATAAATGGTAAAGTACCTAGTCCTGCGGTTTCTGCAATGGCCGGAAATTCTGAAGTTTTTGTAGTTTTGCAATCGGAAGCTATAGATCCAGTTGTTGAAAAAACCAGGTTAAAGGATGAAATTCATTATTTAATGGGTTTCTTGAAATCGGTAAACGCCAAGCTGAACAATGAGAAATTTGTTGCCAATGCCCAAACCGATGTAGTTAACAAAGAAAAGCAAAAGCAAGCAGATGCAGAACAAAAAATTCTCAATTTACAGAAGCAAATTGAGAATTTGGGTTGATTATTTTAAGCGAATTACTGGATTCAGCACGTATTCATTGTTCGATGGATTGCTGATTGAAGCTTTTACATCCATGCTGAAAATAACCTTCTCATTTTCCTTATTCAAAGGCCGTTGAATGCGAAGACTTATTGCGTTTCCTTCCAAGGCAGATGCAATTGCTAAAGGGTAGCTGACTCCTTGCTTTACCAAAGTGTTGCTATTTCCCAAAATAAAACGCACCTCCCTTATTTCTGAAATAGGAATGGAACCTTTTGCCAATATGGACTCAACACCAGTGGATAAAGTATTTAAATCTAAAGCGTTGGCTTCGGTTTTAAGGAAAAACCATCCGGTATTTTCTTTGGTTACTTTTATCCAAACTTCTTTAATCTGGACATTTACAGCCTCGTAAGAAGATGAAGTTGACGTTAAGCCAACGTTTATTTCTGTAGTGTTTGTTTTTTTACTGCATCCTGCAAGCGATGCGAGTAATGCCAAACCCACCACTGCCATGGTTTCAGTTTTGTTCATAGATACCTCCGTTATTCAAATTTAGCACAATAAAAATGAAATATCCTAATAAAAAATAAAAAAAGAAAGGAATACTTCCAATTAAAAGAAAGTAAGTTTAAACAAAAGCTTTGGCTCTTGGTCATTCATTTTATAAAAAAGCCAAATTATATTCACTTGTTGTTACATTTTCGCAGTTCAAAAAAAGCAAACAATAAAACGAGTTATCCATTAATGACCGACTCCTGCAAAACCGAAGTATTAAAAAAAAAGATAGGTGTGAAAAAAGGGTAAGATATATTGCTTTTTAAGGACGGGTTTTTAAATGATTCAAATGGTAGTCACCTACGGCATTGCCCAATAGTATTCCATTTTCAATGGCTTCCATAAAGTGCAGTCCACCATAGTTGCGGCTGATGCAAGCCTCATCTCTTGCGGCTTTAAAGCTTTTAAAATGTCGCGTTCCGAGTCCAAATTCAAACTCAGCACTATCGGTAAATTCAAAGTCGCCAAAATACGATGTAAGCACAGTGGCTGCCGCAGAAGAAACAACGCTATGCCCGCTAGGATACTCAGGAAATGGAGGTGTTTGTATGAGAGAGGACCATGAAGAATCGAACAACTTGCGGATCGATGTTTCCGGCCTTAAGTATTCGGTTTGGTATTTCACATTCCAGCACACAATAAATGCATCAAAAATAGCAGCGCTTAGACTTGCAAATCCTTCGGCAGATTGAATAAGCGTATATTTCTTCTGGCGTGCAACTGTGCTGAACATACCCAGCCAATGCCCAGCGGGGGATACCTTTAGCACATTGATGGTTACATGCCCTAGATGTTCAACAGTATTTGGGTTGTCGTCCCAATATTTTGTAATCAACATTTTGTTGCTGTCTATGTTCTTTACTGCATCGTAAACCTGTTTGTTTATTTTGTAGAATTCCGAATTTCTATCCAAAGAATAGGCAATGGGTGTAGGAATTTTGGTAAAATTGGCATTAGGCACTACCGAAGTTCTAATATGCCCCCAATTAGGCTCAATTGCATCGGCAAATTCTGGGGATGTCGGTTGCCATTTGCCTGCATCTTTTTTAACTATATAAAAATCCTTACCCCTATACTGGGCAAAACTGTCTTTTGCAGCCCATTTGGCAATGTGCGCACCTACTGAATCTCCATACTTTACAGAATTGTTAAACATATCCTCAGAAAGGGCGTTTTTGTAGTATGCCATTTTGCGATCGAGGAAAGATTGGATTGAATCTTCTTTGTACACCAATTTGTTAGAAACAAAAGTATGTGCCCGCATTGAAACCAAATCCAAGCAATAGTCTTTGCTTGTGTCAGCTTTGGGTGCTGCTGAAAGTCCATGGAATTGGCCAGCTAAACTGGCGTATCCTGGATGGAAAGGTACCAAGCTCTCATAAGCTGCTGCGCTGGCGTAATAATAACGTCTACTGCCTACAGGGGCTGGAACATGATCTACTACTACCGCATTTTGAATGGCTGTATTGCATTCTGAAAGAATATTTTGATTAAGTACAATTTTACCATGTTGTTCCTTTTTAGAACCACATGCAGCAAAAATGAATAAAACTGGAAGTACTAAACGTTTCATATAATCGCAAAGATAATAATATTTCCAATGCTTGGACAAGTGAGGTTGTCAGGCTATAAAACAAAAAAGGCCACCTTTTAAAAGCAGCCTTTCCAAAAAATCTTTTATTATTTATAGATACAGCAGGTTTACCAGGTATTTAACAATTTCATCTTGGTCGTGCAGCAAAGATGCAGTTACCACATGGTTGCGCTTGTCATTTGCAGTTATTATGTTCCACACATGGTCGTTCATTCCATGATTTACAGCTGTTGCAACTATGCTGCCCTCTGCATTGTAAACGGTGTATGTTGTAACAATATTTCCACTTGTAGTGTTGTTTGCACTTTCAATATGGCCAATCAATACGCTAGACTGGCGAATGTCTCTGCCAGTAAAAACCAATTTGTCGTTTCTATTTCTGTTGTTCGCTTCATCGTTTTTTGGCTTTTGAGCTGGGCCACCATTGTATCCCGATATGATTTTTGCTTTATTGGCTTTTAAGGATGTAAAGTTTTTTATGTTGAAATTGGTATCTTTATAAACGTAGTAGTAGCATATTAAATCCAACGGGCTTTCTTTCTGCTCGGTTTCAAAACGGGTTTCACCTTGCACCCAAACCCAATAATAGACAGCATTAGCGCCAGAACTAACGGATTCTAAAGTAACTTTTACATTTTCTTTGGATGACTTTAAGGATGAAAAACTATAAGACGTAACGGCTCCTATAAGATTATGGGTCACTTCTTTTGCCATGCAATAGGGTTTGCCAGCGCAGTACATAGTATCTCTCGAAGAACATGCTTTGCCCGTTTTTTTACTTTTGGTTACGCGTTCACCATGCTTTTTTTCCTCTTTGCTCATTTTAGGATTTCCAGGGCCAGCTTGCCCCTTTTTGCCTTTGTCCTTTTCGGCACCTCCACCTTTGGGTTGTGCATTTGCCCCTGCGAACAACCCTGCCAATGCTGCCAGTAATATCACTTTTTTCATACTGTTTTCATTTTCAAATATCGCACCATCAATTTAATGCTCCCCTATTTTAATGCAAAAAATGCTTGTTTGTTGCAAAATTTTAAATGAAGCGGTAAATTAGTATATAAACAAAAAACACACCTTCTGGGTGTGTTTGTATAAATGCTTTCTTTCAATTAATCTTTGTCTTCTAGTATAATACCAGACTCTTCCTTGTAAGGGGAAGCGATGGTAACAATGCTGCGCAAACGTTTGATGGTTTGCACGCGGCGGTTCATGCGACTGCGAATTTTTGCTTCTTTGCGTTTTAATCTTGTAACTCCCATAGTCTTTATACGAACTGCAAAAGTAACTATTTATTTCAATATTTCAAATATTTGACTTGAGATTTTTTTTAAAAAAGTCTAGAATATTGAAAAAAGCACCATTGAATTGACATTTAATGGAAAATTTGCGGGTTTCAGCGTAGGTATCACTAGGTGAAATCGACCCATTGCTGGAGAAAAAAATCTATAGGAGACAAACGTGATTCAAGTTGCAATCCATTTTTAATTTTTATTTTAACTTTGATGTGTGGAAGAAATATTAAGTTCCTTGTTTGGCTGGTTTTGTCAATAATTCTTATAACCGTTGCTTGTAAAAAAAGTAAAAGCAAAAATGGTTTAGTTCCTTGAAAAGTAAAATACAGCAGCAAAGATACATTTCCGAAGCAAGTTAAGCTCTCTGGTTGCGAATATTACACAAGGCAGGGTAATTATTTAAATTCGATAGCACCCATTGTTTTTAATGCAAAATTTGGAAAATTCGTTTTCAGAGTGATTTGTGAAACGCACCATTCATGCTGGAATTGATAGAAAACAACGCCGCTTTTGATGCGCCAAAGAGGTTTGCAGATTTTACCCAGGGTAATGTTGTACAATTCAATCAGAATGTTTGGTATGGCGAAAATGGAGGTGGTAAAATTGCTGAAGAATACACAAATATTCATCTTTGCCAATTTCGGAACATTTTTAAGTATTTCATAGATAAAAGCGATAAAGCGCAACATGGGATGCTTCTCAAACCAGAACATTATCCATTCATAAACCGCTTGTTTGGAAAGCCTTCTGGCGGACTGCTTTATGTTTGTGTTTTTGGCAATACAGATCCTACGATTGTCTTTAATCAAGAATGCAATACGGTTGGCCCTTCAAAAGACAATTCAACTTTGGGGAATCTTGCCTCACCTATAATAGGTAGCAGCCACTGCTGGTCAATGGCTTTTACACATTCAATAACCAAAAATATAAATATCAATACCACCAACATTTTCGATTATAATGGGTCAATTGAAATTTATGCTGGAGCAGATATTACACCTTATACAAAAGATGATTTTTTTGTATGCTCAATGTCTGTAAATGAGAACAAATGGGAAATGGAATAAGATAAAACCTTATTTTAGGGATTAGTTGATCTTGAAAATGGTCAACACAAAGGAAACGGAATTATAATTCCTTAAAAATTTTGGTAGTTTCAAAAGTCACATTAAGGCGGGGGTGTTTTTTTACTTATGGGCCAACATGGGTTATACTTTTTGTCTGGGTATTGCCATTGAATAGAAAACATCCATTGAGACAATGTTGGTAAAGCGTCAAAAATAAGACTACTTATATAGTTAATATTCAATATGTTATCAGAGATAAATATTGAATTATTTACATTTTGTTTAACTTGTGTGGCCATTAAATTAAACAAAAAGAACAAAACATATATATTCCACTATAAATTCGCCCCATCAAACGAATTGAAAAATGGTAAACCAAACCAAAATTGAATGTTTAGGATCTATGGGTATACTCTTTATTCTCGAGCACTCTACTAGGGTGCGAGGCCAATTTTGGCCAATCAAAGGGTATTGCTTTACAAATAGTGCTACCCAATCTAATTTATAATAAAACAAACTAAAACCAAATAAAAAAAACATGGAACATTTAAAAATTGCTAGCGACAACTACGTTGCATTCACGTTCTTCATTGGAACGATGGCCATGATGGCCGCATCAGTATTTTTCTTTTTTGAGCTAAACAATACATCTCCAAAATGGAGAACGTCAGTTTTGGTCTCAGGTTTAATTACATTTATTGCAGCGGTGCATTATTACTATATGCGGGGTTACAATCTTGAAACAGGAGATTCACCCACATTCTTCCGTTATGTAGACTGGATTCTAACAGTGCCTTTAATGTGCGTTGAATTCTATCTCATTACCAAAAAAGCTGGTGCAAAAATTGGCTTGCTGTGGAAATTGATTTTCGCATCATTGGTTATGTTAATCACAGGTTACATAGGAGAAACATTGGATAGAAGCCACAGTGTACTTTGGGGTGTAGTTTCTGGCGCTGCCTATTTCTACATTGCCTACTTGGTATGGTTTGGCGAAGTTGCCAAATTGGCTCAAACTGCTGGTACACAAGTTGCAAAAGCAACACGTATACTTGGTTGGTTCGTTCTTGTGGGTTGGGCTATTTATCCTTTGGGTTACATCTTAGGAACCCCAGGTGGCATATTCGGCATTACACTTGTTAGCGATCCTGCCGCTGCTAGCCATGCTATGGATATTGTTTACAACATTGCCGATGCCATCAATAAAATTGGTTTTGGTTTGGTAATTTATGCTCTTAGCAGAAATTCTGAAGATTAATAAAAATTAAATTTGAGAGGGGTGGTATTGAAGTTAAAATACCATCCCTTTTTTTATTGTATTTGCCAAACCTACAAAAAATGAAAGAAACAGCAATTATTTTTATGCCAAACAAAATCAATTTTTATTCTGTGGTTAATGGCATTTGCCATTGTTTATTTCATTTGGTTGCGCTAAGTTTTTTCACTGGTAAATTCATTATATCACTTGCCGTTCTATGTCCTTGACTGTGAATAAAACGGCCATTTCAAAGACACTGCAACGTTTTGCAAATTTACCGATATTGGTATTTCCCTTTATTTTTACCCTTAGCACTTTAGTTCTAACCACTGTCCATTTAGAAAGTATTTCTTGGAGCATATTGGGTATTGGTTTCTTAACAATAGGCCTTTCTCATGGCGCATTGGATCATCTTACACAAAACAATATTGGCAATAAAAACAAACTGTTTCATTTCGTGACTCATTATTTGCTCAAAAGTGCGCTATTTGGTGTGGTTTGGTTGCTTTTTTCGGATTTAGCATTAATTGTTTTTGTGGCATATTCAGCATGGCATTTTGGCCAAGCAGATTTTAATGAATGGGGCATAAGGAAAGGGTGGCAATCACTTTTATGGGGCATTGTGGTTTTAACAATTATTCTCTTTTTTCATAGGAAAGAATTGACCTGGATACTTGGACAAATTCCAAATTTGTACTCTACAAACATTTTGAAAAAAATGACAGACCTACAGCTATTGTCGCTGCAGGTATTCTGCATTGTTTGTGCAATTACTATGGCCGTGGTATATAAATCAAAACAAATACTCTTTACTTTCACTTATCTTTTGTTAAGCAGTTTTTTGCCCTTGCTGGTTTCATTTGGCATTTACTTTATTGGCCAGCACAGTATGTACGGTTGGCGTCACCTATTGGTAGGATTAAACGAATCATCCTCTCGATTATGGTTAAAGTCACTACCTTTTAGCATTGCAGGTGCATTGGTTCTTTTAAGCGTTGCCCTTTTTTCTGGCGCCAACCATATAGGTATATTTTTCATTCTTTTGTCTTGTTTAAGCATTCCACATGCTTTTAGTATGCATCTATTTTATGCAAAGCTAAAATTAAAATGAATATTTTTAAAGGTAAACTGTTTTATACAATTCTGTTAAAAATGAAGAAAATATTGAATAATTTTCTGTCGGAAGAGTTTAGGGAACGTCTAGAACGTGTTATTATAGTCATTGCCATTGTGAGTTTTGTGCTGCATTTGCTTGTAATTTTTCTTGTGGGTGAAGATATAATTCATATTTCCTCCAAACTTACAAAAAGTCCCATCTCTGCAGTATACACTCCCTTTTCTTTCATTCTTGTATACGAAGTATTTCTGCTTGTT
Source organism: Bacteroidia bacterium (assembly GCA_038317095.1). GTDB lineage: Bacteria > Bacteroidota > Bacteroidia > NS11-12g > UBA955 > JAGXTF01. The sequence goes on from JBBQBB010000021.1 coordinate 11,272, forward strand.
TTTTACTTACCGAGATCTATCTCAAGCTACATAGGTAAGCAATATGAAATTATTACACTAATCGTAATTCGTAGAATTTTCAAAGACATAGGCAACATTGAAATGACAACCCAATGGTTCAAATTAGAAAACGATTTACAATTCACTTATGATGTTTTAACTACCTTAATTTTGTTCTATCTAATTCATTTGTTTTATCAAAAAATGGAAAAACATGGGGGTGAAGATACTTTTGAATTATTTGAAGGAAAAGAGAAGATAGAAAGGTTTATAAAATTTAAAAAAAGCATTGCCATGGTCATAATCCCAGTGTTGGGTGTGCTAGCCTTAATCTCTTTTAGCAAGTGGATTGTTGTTTCTGTACAAGACCATTGGGACAATATTACCAGTTTTAAAAATATTAACAACATATTTTTCGAGGATTTCTTTATGCTCTTAATCATCATAGACGTTATATTGCTTTTATTTTCTTTTTTTTATTCTGATAGCTTTCATAAAATCATTCGGAACTCTGGTTTTGTAATTTCAACTATTTTAATAAAATTATCCTTTTCTGTGGATGGCTTGGTTAATAACGCATTAATTGTGTGTGCCGTGCTTTTTGGATATATGATTTTGAGGATCCATAATTTGTATGTCAATTCCAAAACCTTAGAATAAGATTGTAATATAATTATTTCTCCCATATGCTTAAGTTTTGCTATACCTGTATTGCTTTTGGGTTGAAATACGAATCGTATTCATCCGAATGCAAACGACTAAATTGTCGTTTTCGGCGAATGATCTTTGAGACAATATGAAACAATATGATTGATAAAGGTTTAATATTGCACCGGAAATTAAGCCTGTTTATAAATCCATAGCATCCGCAAAATATTTAGTCAATTGGCGGATAGAAAGTATAAGTAATTAGGGCTTAAAAGAGACAAACCAATTTGCAATCTTAAATAATATTTAGATGTCGAACGATCCATTGCACGGAAAAACCTTAGAATTTATTGTAAAAGAACTTGTTTCACACTTTGGGTGGGAGGAATTGGGGTCTATCATTCAAATTAACTGTTTTAACAACAATCCAACGGTAAAAAGTAGCTTAACCTTTCTGCGGAAAACCCCGTGGGCCAGAAAAAAAGTGGAAGAATTGTATGTGCGCATTTTAGAATAATTTTTGACCTTCTATTCTATTGAAAATGCTTTTGGCAGATCATTTTATGCCAAAAGGGATATGAAAGTAAAGGAATATTTGAAAAAAATGGTAAAAAGTACGTAATTGCATGGCTATGAATGATAATTTACTCTTTGTACAAAATGTCTCAGATCACACCGTTACAGAGCTGATAGTCATATCTGTAGGGATGCTTTTATGGTTAATAGCCTACAGCGTTATTGCTTACAGGTCATTCAAAAACAAATATGTTGAAATGCCATACATGGCTGGTGCCGCCAATTTGGCTTGGGAATTTGTTTGGGGCTTTTGTTTAAACGATTCTTTGAGTATTTATTATTTATGGGGTGTTAGGGTTTGGTTTGGCATCGATTTGTTTATTTTTTACAATTTAATCCGCTATGGAAGCAAACAAATTCAAAACCCAACTTGGACCAAATACTTTAAACCCTTATTATTTATCTCATTCTTCGCTTGGGTAGCTATGTTTTATACTTATGTTAAAAGTTTAGAAGCAGTTGGCAGTTCTGTTTCCACAGCGGATACTAGGAGTGCCTATGTAATTACAGTAATCATGGCGGTTATCTATATGCGAAACTATATTTTAAGTCCGGTAAAATCCTACTTTTCATATTCTGTAGCCTGGATGATAACCATTGCAAATGCGTTGATTGCTGCTTTTGTTATTTTAGAAAAAAGCGGCGATTATTTTGCTGTATGTTTGGCAATTATGGCATCTATTCTTAATATTGCCTATGTAGTATTGTATAAAAAACCACAATTGGTTTCTGTCTAAATATGGAGTGAATACGAATTATGAATCAAACCCAATACTCCATAGAATCCGCTGCATTAATCTTTCAATCCTCGCAGAGCAGGGTTTATAAATCTGAAAACGCAGATGGACCCGTTGTGCTTAAAATCCTCAATTCTGAATACCCAACTGACTATGAAATAAGCAGAATTGACAACGAATTTTTACTTCTGAAAGACATATCAGTACCAGGAATTCGAAAATCCATAGAAAAAGCACAAATGGATGGACGCCTAGCTTTGGTTTTAGAATATTGTGATGGGGAAATGTTGGATTTATTTCTGTCAAAAAACAAATTACCCCAAGCCCAAAAGATAGATTTAATGGTTCAAATACTCGCACCGCTTATTGCTTTGCACAATTTAGATATTCTACATTTAGATTTAAGTTTACAGAACATATTAGTATCAAATTCAGGTAAAAATTGCACAATAATTGACTTTGAAAATGCGGTAAAATTGGGTCAAAACGATGAGCAATTGCAACAAAGCAATAATGCCCGCGGATTTTCCCTTTCATTTATGTCGCCTGAGCAATCGGGTAGAATAAACCGACGAATTGACAAACGCGCAGATTTGTATTCATTGGGAGTTGTTTTTTATTATTTGCTAACGGAACGATTGCCTTTTATTGGAAAAGACACTGCAGAGATTGTCCATGCCCATTTGGCTGTTCAAGCGGCAAGTTTAACCCAATTACAATCTGATATTCCCCCACTTTTGAACGACATGGTTATGACCCTTTTAAACAAGGATCCAGATGATCGGTATCAATCGTTAGATGCTTTTTTGCGGGATTTAATACAATTCAAAACGGAATTTGAAAACGGAAATTCTAACCCACAATTTGCTTTGTCTAAGGATTACACCCGAGCCAGCATTCGATTTCCTTCCAAAACGCTATTTAGGCAGAATGAAAAGAATATTTTATCCAATGCTTATTTAAATACAATTGGAAATGGCAAAACCTTATTGGCGGTGCAAGGTGATAGCGGGGTGGGTACAACTACATTGTTGCATAGTTTTGGAAATTTTGTAAATGCTGAAAAAGCAGTTTACTTATATGGAAAATTTGACCAAAAAAACAGTGACAAGATTTATTCTCCATTTGGGCAAATGATCCATTATTGGCTACAACAAATTTATACCTTTTCTGAAGCCGAATTGGATATGATACGCAACAAATTTAAGGAAAGAATGGGACCAGCTGCCAAGCTTTTAACGGCAGTGAGTGAGGAAATTTCAATTATTACAGGATTGCCTGATCCAGAAGATGCGCAAGATAAAGGAAACTTTACAATAAGGCTAAATTTGGTTTTAATTGATTTTATTAAAATATTGGCTGAAGATAAAAAAGCGATTGTATTGTGCATTGACAATATACAATGGGCCGATAGGGCGTCTTTAATATTATTAGAAAATTTGTTCATGGCTGCAGGTTTAGACAATTTGATGTTAATTGTAGCGGGCCGCACTATGGATTTAATGCCAGAAACACTTGAAAATAAAATATTCGACACAATCAAATTGGCTGGATTTACGCTACCCCAAATAGAAGAATATCTTTTTCAAAGTTTCTATCCTAAATTCATGGATTTTGAAAAGTTAGCCAATATTTTGTTTAATAAGTGTGATGGAAATCCTCAATTAATTAAAGAATGGGTTATCTTACTGAAAGAAAAACGTGCATTGTATTTTGGGGAGGATAAAAAGTGGGAATTGGATAATATCAAATTAGAAAACTTGGTGGTTACGGATAAGACAGCCGGAATAATTAAAACGCGGATTGAGAGTTTGGATATTTATTGGAAGGAACTATTAATATCTGCATCTTTTTTGGGTCTCAGATTTTCATTGGATAAATTGGTATTGGGTACTGGCCGGGAGTTGGATGAGGTTGTAGCAATATTGCAAAATTGTATACAAAAAGGCTTTGTTGTTTCGGTAAAGAAACGATTGGATTTCTTGAAGATATCAGAAAAGCCAGATCTTAATCAATATGAATTTGAGTTTGTACACCAAAGCATTTGGGAAGTATTTTATAACCAGTTAACTGGCGCTGATAAGGCTTGGAGGCATTGGTTAATGGCTCAATCATTTCTAAAAACTGCGGATTGGAAAAGCTTGAATGATGATTTGTTGGTAGAAGTAGCCAACCAAAGTAGTCAAGCAAGTTCTGTTATTACATCGCCAGAAGAAATAGAAACTATGATGCTTATTTCTTCGAAGGCGAGTGCAGTTTTAAAAAGAAAATCTGCTTTTTCACAAGCTTTGTTATTGGCCGATCATGCCATAAAATTATGCCCAGAAAACCAATGGAATTCAGATTATGAGTTAACACTAAGTTTATACAACAACGGCATCGAATTGGCAACATTGAGCCCAGACTTTGACGCCTTTAACAGATATGGTGCTATCTTGGATTCAAAGTTTAAAAGTGAAACCGATCGAATCACACTATTAAAAGCACGCGTCCTTTTCCCAGCAAAGCCAGGTTCTAAAGTAGATCATTTAAAAGAGGCTTTTGAAATATTGAATTTATTGGGCGTAAAAATGCCTGAAAAGCCTTCAAAATTTGCGGCCATATTAAATATTATACAATTATCTAATAAATTGACTGGAGAAAAAGGAAGAAAGCGAATTCTTGATTTGCCAAAAATGGAAGATGAAAAAGCCATAGCCGCCATGGATATTATGGCGCACATAGGTCCTTGGGTATTTGATTTAAAGCCCGATTTATTGGCAGATTTAATTTTTCATTTAATTAATACTTCATTAAAGTACGGCATTTGTAGCCAAAGTCCTGTTGCGTTTTTAGGTTTTGGTGTAATACAAGAAGCCTTTTTAAATAGTGTTAAAAAAGGAATTGCCATTGGGGATACATGCAAAATTTTGATGGATACCAAACAATTGTTCGTAGAAAAAACCAAATTTATAACCACATATGGCATTTATATTCACCATTGGAAAAATGGATGGAAAGACAGTGCGGCTTATTTATTGGAAGGTTTTGAAACCCGAAGTGACACTGGCGATTTGTTCAATGCATCCTTAGGCTATCTAATATATATACCCACCGCGTTTTTTGCAGGTATTCCATTGCAAAGTATTGAAAATAATTGGAACTTAGAAAGTGGTAATTTATTGGACATGAAGCAATACAGTTCGTATTACAAAGCTTCCATTTTTTATCAACTTGCTTATCATTATTTTCGACCGAATGAAAATCAAGAACAGTATGACGGAAGTTTTATGAATGTAGCACTATTCAATGATAAATTTCCCAAAGATCTGAATGATCTTCCTGCAAACGGTTATTTTGATTTTTGCAATTTCATTTATTTTTATCACCTCGCGGAAAATATGGAAAAGGCAAACCATTTCCTTAACCTTACAAAACAAAATCCACTGGCGTTCCCTGGCACTATTATTTATCTGTCATTTGTATTTTATGAATCTCTTTTTTTATTGGATTATGAAAGAATTAATGGCAACACGAAAGGTAAAAAAACAATACTCAAACATATAAAAACCTTGAAAAAATGGAGTGATTTACAGCCAATAAATCACAAACACAGGTATGAACTGGCATTGGCTTGTTTTGCTGAAGATACTGGAAATACTGCAGATACAATAGAATTATTTAATACAGCAATAAATTCTGCACGCTTGGCACAAAATATTTTTGACGAAGCTCTAGCGCTTGAAAAGGCAACCTCTTTTTTAATGCGAAACAATATGACCGTTGCAGCCGAAGGATATGCTGTGCGCACTTTAAAAGCCTACACAAAATGGGGTGCAGTAAATAAAGTAAAAAAATTACAATCAAAGTATCATGACATTCTAATTTCTTCAGAAGCATCTGCATCGAACTCTTATAAGCCCTCATTAAAAGAATCTGGTCAGCAAGAAAATGTAGATTTATTGGCACTAGCAAAAGCTTCAAAAGCCATTGCCAGTGAAATTGTACTTTCCAATATGGTAAAGCGATTGATGGCTGTTGTTATTGAAAATGCGGGTGCAACCAAGGGTTATTTTTTATTGCATAAAAACGAAAATTGGTTTGTTGAAGCAGAAGCCGGCACAGCAGACAATGGGTATTTTAAATACCATAACATGCCATTGGCTGGCAATTCTGTTTTGCCAGAAAATTTGGCCAATTATGCCATTAGAAGTAAAGAAGTTTTATTGGTAAACAATATGCAAGAAGATGCGGGTTGGCTTGCTCCTTATAGGGAAGACAACCCAAACGTTCAATCGCTTATGATATTGCCCGTTGCAGATAGGGGAAATGTGATTGGCATAATTTGGTTAGAAAATGAATTGATCAAAGGTGCTTTTATGCATGAAAGAAGCAGAATTTTGCAACTTCTTACGGGTCAAATTGCAGTTTCGTTGAACAATTCATTGTTATTTGAAACTTTGGAATTAAAGGTGGAAGAAAGGACAAGAGCCATCAATGCGCAAAAAAATGAAATTGAATTTCAACGTCAATTGATTGAAACAGAAAAATTACGATCGGACGATTTGTTGCGCAATATTTTGCCAGCAGAAACCGCAGAAGAATTGAAAACAACAGGGAAGTCTGCACCACGGTTTCATCCCAATGCAATTATCATGTTTTCAGATATCAAATCATTTACCCATATAGCCGAACAAATGGGACCTACTGAACTGGTAGAAGAAATTGATGCGTGTTTTTCTGCTTTTGATGCAATTATTGGAAAACACGGGTTGGAGAAAATAAAAACCATTGGCGATGCTTATATGTGTGCAGCTGGAGTGCCGCATGAAGGCAAAGGCTCTGCAAAAAAAATGGTATTGGCTTCTTTAGAAATTTTGGAATTTATCAAAGGTCACCGTTTTAAAAACAAGAATATAGATACCCCTGGTTTTCAAATAAGAATAGGAATACATGCAGGTCCTGCCGTTTCTGGTGTGGTGGGTAAAATTAAGTTTGCATACGATATTTGGGGAGATACTGTAAATATTGCCTCGCGTATGGAAACCGCTGCAGAGGTTGGAACTATAAATATGAGCAAAGCCATGCATGGGCTCATAAAAGATGATTTTAAATGTGTCGCCAGAGGAAATTATCATGTAAAAAACAAAGGCGAAATGGAAATGTTTACTATACTGCCTAATTCTTTTTAAAGTAAAAAAATGAATATGTTTAAAAATATCACTACTGGTTTGACCTATTTGTGGAATTTTATTGCAATTCGGATTTTCCAAAAGGAGAAACACTCTGGCAACAACTCGCTAAATTCAAGTAAAAATATTTGGAATATGCTGGTAGAAAGCGAAGCGCAAATCATTGATTTTATGGAACAAAAAGTTGCTGAAAAAAAATTATCAGGCAGTGCAGAACTTGGTTTGGTTTTACACTGGCTAAACTACGATACAATTTTTGTGGTGAAGGTTGTTTTTAAACTATTCGGCATGCCTGCAAGTAAAGTTACACCTGAAACTTTAGCGGCTTGGAAAAAAGAAATATATGGTGCAGAAATTACATCAGGATCTGGTATGTTTATTTCATTTCGCAAGTTTGAATTGTTTGATTTAAAGTGGCTGGAAGTGATTAAAAATTACATTGAAGTGCATTTGGGCATTAAAAAATTAAGCAAATTCCATACTACGCCAACCTATGCTGATTACAGCAGTACTTCACCTGTCTCGATAAATATTGTGGGAGATTTTGGAACGGGAGCATGGAAAGACGATAACCAACCCCATTGTCCGGCAGAATTGATTCAAATGCAAATGGCCGAAAACCAAGGTAGTGTGCATATTCACTTGGGTGATATTTATTATTCTGGTACCACAAAAGAAGCAAAAAATGGATTTTTAAAGACATGGACGCCTGGTAAAATAGCATCGTTCAATATGAACGGAAACCATGACCTGTATAGTGGCGACAGTGGTTATTTTGAAGTTACCCTGAAAGATGATGCTTTTAAAGCCCAAAATAATACAAGTTACTACAGTTTTAAAGTAAACAATTGGTTGTTTTTAGGCTTAGATACAAGTTATTTTAGCAATGTGTTTTTTTGCTCTGAAGGCAGAATTACGGATCCTGATCAAATTGCATTTATGAAAGAAAAAATTGCAGGACATGCAGGAAAAATTGCATTGATAACCCACCATGGACCCGTTTCATCGACGGGTAATGAGAAATTTGATTTATGGGACGATGTTGTTAAAATAATGGGAAATTCTATGCCCGATCTTTGGTATTATGGCCACATACACAATGCAATGGTATTTAATTCTACTGTTTTGGGAGATGTAAAAACCAAATTTCGATGCATAGGAAATGGTGCATTGCCTTATGGTAAAGGCTATGAATTGGAAGCAGAATTGGGAAAAAAAATTGCTTGGTTGCCTAATAAACCGTTGCCAAATCCTAGTCAATTTCAAAATAAACGATTGTTAAATACGTATTTAAATTTAACGATTGACGGAGATACAATCTCAGAGACGATCATTTATCAAGACGGCACCAAAGGGTATATGAACACCATTTAAAAAACCATGAGTTTAAGAACCTTTATATACCCCCCGGTTGCGAATACAGTATACCGGAGGCATGTAGAGAAAATGGGATTGATTGTAGAAGAACAAAAAAATCAACTAAAACAATTGTTGTATACAGCCAAAGATACTGAATTTGGAAAAAAACACAGTTTTGGTTTTATCAAAAACTACAATGATTATAAAAACAATGTACCCCTTCAACACTACAATCATTTGGCTGCAAGTATAGAAAAAATGGGGCAGGGGCAAGCCGATATTTTGTGGCCTGGCGTTCCAAAATACTTTGCGGCAACATCGGGCACCTTATCAGGTAAAAAGTTTATTCCTATTTCTACTGAAGGGCTTAAAAGTCAAAAAATGGGTAGACTCACCGCCATGGCCAATTATTCCATGAAATACAACAAATTGAACCAATTAAAGGGGCCCATGTTGTTTTTTTCGGCAAGGCCTTCTTTTGTCCAATTTGGCAAATATAAAGCCCGTTTGGTTTCAGCATTGATGGCCGAAACCATTCCCAATTGGATGAAAAAATACAATCTACCTAGCGGAGGAATTTATGAAATTGAAAACTTTGGGGATCGGATAGATTTTATGGTAAAAGAGGCATTGGCGAACAAAAAAGATTTGCGTGGCATAGTAGCTTTCCCACCCTGGTTGCAATTATTTTTGAACCAACTGCAGTTGCAAAATGATTTGGATTTCGAAAAAATATTCCCAAATTTTTCATTGCTTGTTACCAGTGGTATGAGCTATAAGCCTTATGAGCAAATCGTGAGAGAGAAAATGGGAAAACACTTCGACCATTTGGAAACTTTTCCCAGTTCGGAAGGATTTATTGGATTTAAAGATACATTGAATGAGCCTGGTATGTCTTTTATGCCTTCTAACGGTGTGTTTTACGAGTTTGTAAAAATTGCAGATGTAAACAAAGAGAATGCGGAAAGAATTGGTATTGAAGAAACTGAAACCAATACAGAATATGCCTTGCTTTTAACCACCAATTCGGGCCTTTGGAGCTATGTTTTGGGCGATACCGTAAAATTTATTCAAACCCATCCCTGGAAATTTGTCGTAACCGGCAGGGTGGGTAGAACCTTATCCCTTGTGGCAGAGCATGTAACCATAGGTGATGCTGATGCTTGTATAGATGCAGTGTGCAAAAAGCAAAACGTAACCCTACACGAATACATTTGCTCTGGCAATATACCAGCGAATGGTGAAAAACCAAGGTATGAGTGGATTGTAGAATGCAGTAATTTTCCAGAGAACAAAGAAGCATTTGCCAAAGCTTTACACGTGCAAATGATGAAACTTAATGTGCTTTATGAAGAAGTAAGCGAAGACGGGGTAATGGATGTACCGATAGTGTATTTTGTGCCACCAGGCAGCTTTATGCGTTATTTAAACCACAGTTTGGATATTGATGCACAGCAAAAATTGGAACACATCTGTGCAGATTATATTAAGTTTTGCAACTATAAAAGGTTTATGTTTGAAAACTTAACCATACCCAATTAGAATGAGAGAATACTTAAATATACCCTATGCACTAATTCTTTTCCGCCTATTATGCGCCCCCACTATGCTTTTACTGGCATATAAAGGTGGTGTAGAATATTCGGGTTGGATTGTACTCTTGCTTTATTTGGGTTTGATTTCAGATATATTGGATGGCATTTTGGCTCGCAATTCTGGCATAGCAGGTACCAGAATGCGCAGAATAGACAGCCAAGTAGATATGTTGTTTTGGGTTTCGGCTGGTTGGACATCTTGGGCACTGCATCCTGAAATTATTCGACCGCTTAGCATTCCTATTATCATTGTTTTTGCTACCGAAGCATCTTGCTACATTGTAAGTTTTATTAGGTTCGGTAAAGAAACTTGCTGTCATGCCTATTTATCCAAGTTTTGGGGCATCTGTTTGTTAGCCGCATTTACTTCCATGATAGGGTTTGGGGAAGGAGGCTTCTTTTTAAAAATGGCCATAGTGGTAGGCATACTTTCACATTTAGATCGTATATTAATCACCATTACAATTCCCCATTGGACCCACGATATACCCAGCACTTACCACGCATGGTTGCTGCGCCAAGGCAAAACATTTAAAAAGTTTAAAATATTTAATTAAAAACATTGAAAGTATTGGAACAAATTACCATTGGTTTTATGCCTTAAGTTATGTTTAAGCCCACCAAAAGATTAGCGGCAAACCAAGGCTTATACAACGGATTCTTGATGGCAGGGTTAATTTGAACCGTTTTTATTTAAAATGAAATTTGGCAAGCAGACCAATTGCAATCAAGATAGCTGCATTTTGTTAACACTTGTAGGTTTTTCGTTCTAGGTAGGCAACAATCTAATGGGTGGTATGCCACCCGTCAGCCCATTCTAGGCTGACACCCCTCCGTTGAATGGGATTTTTCGATCTTGCTTAATAACCCCCAATTTTTATCGAATTTCTAGAGCATGCATTTTAGCTTTTGGCAATAGGATTACAATAAAACTCCAATTCGTATGCCCCCCCAGCGGTGGAAAACACCGGGTTTAAACTCTCTGGAAATATAAGTTTGACTATATTCTAATTGTAGTTTTTTGTATTGAAAAACTAAGCCTGCATTAATTTGATAAACAATGCTGTTTGTGTTTTTATTTTCAATGGTATATGGATTTTTTTTGGCAAAAAAACCACCCGCCAAAGTAGCATCATATGCCACATACTGGGTGTAACCCTGTCCATAACCATAGAGCTGAAAGCGGCGGCCAGCTTTGGCTTTTTTCATAGGTGCATTGTGTTTTCCGAGTAAAAATGTAAAACCCGTTTGGGCATTATTATACAGGCTACCAATATTGATTTTTGCATTGGCATACAGTGAAAAAAAATTGCGGTATGCATAAATAAATTTGTCTATACCTATAGCGTAATTTACAGCTACATCATTTTTAATTTGATTTTGCCAGCCCTGTGGTTTGGTGCCGCGAATCCAGCGGTGTATGGCAGTTTGAATTTCCTTACCTTGGGCAATGGGTCCTATCATGCCGGTGGTAAAAACCGAAGTAATTCTAATCTTATTTGTAGTATCTGTGGAAATGGCAAATGATTTGAATAAAATACAGGCCGCAAAAGGCCGGTCGTTATAAATAATCTCAGGGTGCCTAATGCTGGTAGGGGTGAAGCCGTAATTCTCAAAACACAAACCATATCGATTCTCCCATTTTTTAGGTTGAATAAGTATTTTTGACAATGGATTTTTTTTGAAAATTGGATGAATTAATTCAAAATTATAACCCTGTGTATAGTAATAGTCGGTGGCTGAAAAATAATCGTTTTCGTAGTGAAATCTAAAAAACTTAGAGCACTGGGCATCTCTAAAAAGCGCAGTATTGTCAATTTTTTGGCCGAATACACACATACAGGAAAAAAAATGCAGTCCTAACAGAGTGGCTTTAAAAATCATTGAATTTGCAATTTAGTCAAAACCCCTGCTTAATCTATTAATTAATTCCAAAAATTGTTCATGGGTTTTCTTATGCACCGCTACCCTGATCTCTTTTTCTTTTTGACCCAAGCTAGAAACACCCATATACAATGCACCTTGTATTACTTTAATCACCACAATTTTAAAGGCTTTGTTTCCCGGTATTTTCATTTTAAAATCCTTACCAGAAACAGAAATGGGAATCAATACTTTTAATTGTGGGTCTACAAAATAAGCCGTGGTATTTTCTGTTGCTTCGTTAAAAACAACAATGCTTTTCTGCTCGCGTTTGTCCACGGGATGGTCGCAATTGTACCAACCAAGTCGCTGTGTGTTTGTCATGTAATAGGCAACAGCATCTAAATTTTTATTTAGAAATTTTTTGTCAAATTCCGCTTTGATTTTTTCAGATGCTTGTTGGCTTTTTTGCGCTTTATATTTTGCAATAAAAACCAACAATTCATCGTAAGATTTAATTTTGTATTTTTTCACCAAAGGTTTATAGATTTTCATCATTAAATCTGGGTAATTGTCAACGCCATACTTTTGAAGTGAATCTCGTAAGGCATTGCAATTGTCGTTGTAAATATCATGTATATTTTTAGAAAAAAATTGCACTTCAGAGGCTGCTTCAGCGATGTTGTATTTCTTTGCATAAAAGGCGACCCATCTGTTTTTTACCAGAGTAAGCCTCGACTGGAGGGTGGCAATTTGTTTTCTAATATCGTTTTGCCTTTTTGCGGAAAGTTTGCTTCCAATGCGGGTTTCTTTATTGCAAATGCGAATTCCAATGCGTTCCACCCGATTTCTAAAATGGTTTTCCGTTTTAAAAAATACCGCCTATAACTTTGCCCAATCTACCAATGCGACAAAAGAAAAAATTGCAGGAACAATTTGTCGGTTTACCGCATACAAATGGACAACTGTAAAATTGGTCTGGCAACATGGGTAAATGGGGCAAATTCAATCCATCATTTAAAAGATCCCATTTTATAGTTGAATCGCAATCTGGGGTAGAGGCGCTGTATCCTTGCATTTCTTGGTTCATATTTTCGGTGGGCACCATTACTATTACTGGCAGCGCCGGTTGTATGGGCTTACCATTGTCCAAGGCATTTAACCAATACATGCCGGCACTTTGAAGAATTTCTCCATTGGCACCAAGCGTATTCAAATTTTCGAGAAACATGTCTTCAATGGTAAATGCTTCTTTAAATTGTATTGTATCCTCATTTCTTGCATTAAATGTGTTTGCCTTAATATGTATAATGCTGCCGCCATCCGCAATTAGAAATGTATCTCTGTCTGGGTCAATTGTAAATTGCTGGGGTAATTTTCTTTTGGGGCAAATGTAAGCAGGGTAAGCAATACCCATGTTAGAATTAAGCATTATCCTTTCTGCATATTCCAACTTAATATCAACCCTACGGTTTAACGATTTGCCTTGTTCGGTGACATCGGCATTTATGGGTTTTTCTTCGCCAAACCAAAGCAATTTCAAGGAAGCGTAGAGTATGCTGCATAGTTTTAGAAAATCTACAACCGCAATTACCCTGTTTTTGCTTAGGGTTTGGTTGTATAAACTGTCGGCATCCAAATCTGCATTACCAGTCAATACAATTCGGAATTTTTGGAAGGTTTTTACCGTGTCTCAGATATGCTGCAACATACTTACTGGGCATTCAGAACAAATTTGTCTTTTTCAAAAAACAACCGTGCGTTCAAAAATTTACTTTGGGCAAAAACGCCAGAAGGCAAGAGGAACGAGAATAAAATCAACCATTGTATCCCCTTTGTTTTAAAAATGCTTATCATAGAATTTGGTTTTCCATAGAACGCCAAACTTGGATGCGTGTTACAAAACCTGGGAAAGGAATTGTCAATAACCTATAAATTATTTAACAGTGCGTTTTTTGCCCCTGCTGTCTACAAATTCCACGCTAACAACATTATCATCGGCCCAAACGCCAGGCTGGCTTGCACTTAAATAACCGCTTCCATAGGTCATACATTCGTTTCTTACTTTTCCATTTTTCAAAGAAACCAGGGCTTTAATGTCTGAAACGCCAGCGGGAATAAACCGGAGTTTGTGTTTGGGTGTAAAAAGTCTTGCAGGTCCGTTGTTTTCCATAGCTAGGATTCCCAAACCACGGTTTTTTAAATTAATTGTAACCAATGATTTGGCATCGCCGGGTACATAAAAGCCACTGGTTATGCCACTTTTATAAAAAAGGTTGTTGCCAGCACCCATTAATAAAAACCCATTAAAGGCATCATCTCTGCCATGGGTTACGCGGGGGGCATCGGAATTGCCTGTTCCTAAAACATCCAAAATGCCGTCTCCGTTAATATCTGCTGAAACCATACCGAAGATAGGGCCTGCTTGCGCAAGCCTTGGCAATTCGAAAATTTGAAAAGAGCCGCTGTTGTTTAACAATACCAAACTGGCAAAAGTATGTGCAGTTAAGTTGTTCTTTTTCATATTTTCTTCGCCAAAAACTTCTGGTGCGGTTTTGTCCGCCATGTCTTTGTAAGTGGTGAATTTTTTGCGCATATAACCAGGGTAACTCATAGCCATTTCATCCAGTTGGTACAAGGGATATTCTTTGGCGTTTTTTGAATAGGTCATCCACATATCTATGCTTCCATTTTTGTCTAAATCTGTCCAATACAATTTGATTGCATTTTCTTGTGTGGCTTTGATAAAACTGTTTAGGCCCTTATTTCCACAAATAAAATCTAGATCGCCATCGTTGTCAATATCTATGGGCAACAAACTGTTGTACCAGCCAGAAAGGTTGCTGGTATTCATGGTAGAAGTAGCATCGGTAAATTTACTGCCAGTATTGGCAAGAAAAGATACAGTAAGCCACTCACCGGCGAGCACCAAATCTAATTTGTTGTCGTTGTTATAATCAGCAAAAACTGCAGCGCATATCATTGGGCATTTGTTTAAAATAGGAGCCCACGTGGCTGTTATGTCAATAAATGTGCCTTCATCATTTCTAAGTAAATAACAACGATTCGGAAATTCTGGATAGGAGCCAGGCAAAATTCTACCCGCAACAAACAAATCCAAATCGCCATCTGCATCAATGTCTCCAGCTGTAATGCAACTTCCACTGCAATTCACATCGGGCAGGGCGCCGCTATTGTCTGTGTAATTGCCTTTGCCATCGTTTTTGTATAGGTGGTGATTGTAGTTTTTATTTGGCCAAGCGTATTCACTGCCACCCGATACCAAATAAATGTCATTGTCATTGTCATTGTCTGCATCAAATATGAGGCAACCCAATACATCTACATTCAAGGATTGCCAAGGTTGTGATGTATTTAAATTGAACTTTCCTTCCGCATTTTGCAAATACAACTTGCAACCGCTGCTTTCCCGCGCATTTGTTATTAAAATATCTGATAGACCATCACCATTTACATCGCCGGAAGCAGCACCTGGCCCTTGTTGTGTGTATCTGTGAGGCAACAAGGGTTCTCTCTTAAAATCTGGGTTATCCGCTTCTTGGTGTTTGAAATCCAAGCCAGTTTGGCTTGTAATTTCCTCTAATGTAAATTCAGATTTGTTTTCGTAATCGTATTTACCAGCAGCTTTGGCTTCATTCAAAACTAAAGTTTGATTCGATTTTATGTCTTTTAATTCTTCAAATTCCCCATTGGGCCAAACCAAAACCAGTTTATTCAACTTCTCTGTTTTACCCAATCCTATATGCAACATGGGCTGACTAGAGCTTTGGTAACCATGGGTTTGTTGCATTTCGTAGATTTGTGTTCCACTGTCGTTGGTTGCAAATAATTTAGCTCCAATGCCAAAAGTGTTGTTTTTCTTGCCGCCTTTTAACTTCACATCCAAGTAATTGCCTTGCGTACCTATATTTTTATAGATGAAAACTGGGTCTGCTTGGTTACAAAGCACCAAATCCATTCTACCGTCGTTATTTAAGTCGGCATAGGCACTACCTGTAGATAGGGTAGGTTCGTCCAATCCCCAGTCGGCGGTGGTGTTTTGAAACTGGTAATCGCCGCGGTTGCGGTAGGCATAGTTTTGCAATTTTTCATAGGGTAATTTTCCAATGGTTTCCTCCTTGGTTACATATTGGTTTTTTTGTTTTAGTTTGCGGTCTTCGTAAAGGACGTAATCTAGGTTTGTAACATCTCTGTAATAACCGTTGGAAATAAAAATATCGGTTAAACCGTCGTTGTCAAAATCAGCAAAAAGGGGACTCCAACTCCAATCTGTTCTTGCCACACCATTTAGGTAAGCCAAATCTGAAAAATAGCCATTTTGGTTTGTCTGCAAGGTGTTGTGCATATATTGGTGACCATAACCATTGTGCAATGCAGTCATAAAATTATCGAAATCTTTTGGGCCACCCATTTGTATAAACCTGCGCGGGTCTTCGGTAAGCATATCCACCGTCATCAAATCAAGCCATCCATCGCGGTTGTAATCGCATGCATCGCTTCCCATACTGTTGGTGCTAGTGTGTTTAAAATACTTACTAGAGCTTTCTGTAAAGGTACCGTCTCCGTTGTTTATATAATAGTAATCGGGCACTTGATAATCGTTGCATATATATAAGTCAGGCTTACCGTCTCTGTTAAAATCGCCTGGCATAGCACTGAGGCAATATCCCATGGCTTTTACTCCAGCCGCTTCAGACACATCGCTAAATTTGCTTCCATCGTTTCTAAACAAATGCTGTTGGTTGTTGTAGTCCATGTTTAATGTGCGCGACCATTTGGTGCTTATCTGGGCAAAATATTTGTCGGCATGGTTGCCAAGATATAGGTCCAAATCACCATCTAAATCATAATCTAAAAAAGTGGCGCAAGTAGCATTTCCACCATCATTTACCCCCCATTCTGCAGCTTTTTCTGTAAATGTCCCATTTTTGTTGTTGATGAATAAGAAATTTGTTTTGGCAGATTTGCTTTTTTCGGGACCACTTCTGCAAACATAAATATCCAAAAAGCCATCGTTATTCACGTCGGCCATAGTAATACCACTCATCCAACCGCTGGTTTTAAAGCCACATTTATCTGTTATGTCTTCAAATTTAAAATCGCCTTTGTTCAAATACAATTTGGCGGGTTTTTCATTGGCAGAAAAAGCCAAGTCCACCAATCCATCGTTGTTTATATCGCCGGCAGCAACACCAGCGCCGTTGTATAAGTAATGGTATGTGCGTTGGTTTATGCTATCTGTTTCTGGAATTGTATTTACAAAATTAATACCTGTAACACTCGATTCTAAGCGTTCAAATATTTTGCCTTCACCATTTGCACCGTCCTTTTTGCCGCATTGTACCAATAAAAAAGCAACAACACCCGCAAAGGATGCAAGGGGAAATAGTGTTTTACGAATCATGCTACAAACTTAACAAACAAAGTTAAAAATAGAACCCAAAATATGAGATTGCTTTAGAAATTATATTTAGTGATTTACCACCACTAGGCGTTGCTGATAAACTTGGTTTTTATCGCTGGTAATTTTAACGATATACAATCCAGCTTTTTCTATTTGTATGGACTTGCTTCCTTCATTATCCAGGCTTGTAAATGGAACATTTTTTCCTGCTAAATCCACAATAGCAATGGAGGCAATTTTAGTTTGCAAACGCACAGTAAAGCAACCCTCCGAAGGATTGGGGAAAATTTGCAAGTTGTTTTTATCAAATAAAGCGAGAGAGTTTGTATTTTCTGTTTTGCCTTTAAGCCAAATGGTAATGGTAGAATCATTACCAACAAATGCAGGTCCCATGGGATTGCGAATGGCTAACACAATGCTGCGATTGCCTGTAAAAGTGGGAATTGTATTTCGTTTAAATCCAATTTTTAAAGTATCTGTTTGCCCACCAAACTGAAAGAGGGAAGAGGCATAGAAAAAATCTTGGTTGAGAATAGCTGTGCCACCTTTGATACCAACTTCGAAGGAAATGCCATCTATTTTTGCGGTTTGATAAGCCAAGGCAAAAAATGAATCTTGACTGTTGTTTGCGGTATCCACCGCACTTTTGAATTCGATACTGGCATAAACAGTGGTTGTAAAATCGGATAATTTTGAAGGAATAAGAAAATAATTACTCAAAAAGGGATTGGTATTGTCGGCCTGGCCTACAAAGCCTTGAACATCAAAATAACCAATGGGGGCAGTAGTTCCATCAATATCGGTGGCTTCGTAGATACGTAGAGAATCTATTTTCCCCGCTGCATCTATTACCGCCAATGTCTTTTTCTGGTTTTTTGTCAAAGCCACGGTGGGCCAAGTACTCGGTGTTTTTAGTTTTACTTTGGCAAATTTAATCAAAGTGGATTCTTGTTTTTCTTCCAATAAAGATGATAACGTGGCGTTGATAGTCTTTTTGCTAAAACCCAATTTTACCAGCGTATCTAAATTGCCTAAAGTGCACCAACCTTTGTCTTGAAGCACTGCTCCTTGAACCATGAAACTGTCTCCGGCATTTACAATTTTGCCAAAATTCTTAGAGGCATGATAAACCCTTATAGATCCTGTTTTGTCCGCGATGATAAATTCTACATTGCCGGTGGCTAAGTTTACCGATTGAACTGTACCCGAAAGCCTACATTTGGTGCCCAATGAATCTGCAACCCCGGTAATTGTATTTTGTTTGTTAATTTTAAATATTGAATAAAATGGAGGTAAAGGTTTATCGCAAAGCTTGACCGTATCTGGCTTGCTTTCTATTTCATCGCCCGAGGTTAATGTTTTCCCAAAAAAAGCCGAATAATTTGGGGGATAAAACTCCATTCTAAAAACACTGTTAGTAGCAACCTTGGCATACTGATTTGTATTGCCCCCTGGAGTTAATGGATTTATGTACTTCCATTTTATGTTGGTATCGTTTTTGGCAACTTCAAAAAAAGTACCTGTCATTGCATTGGTTACTAAATACCTGCCATCCTTTATTGGATAAACACCGCCCATAAACATGGAAAAGAATTCGTTCTTTTTGGGCGCTTTGTAAACTACATTTTGAGAATCGGGCAAATAGGGTGATCCAGGTGTGATTGTATAACTTCCGTTTGGTTTTAAGGGTGGTACTATAATATCTATACTAGAGTAGTTGCCCCCTGGACGATTTAATCCATTGTTAAATATAAGAATGTTACCTGCCAAAACTTGTCCTTGAGGTATCCAAGTGGCATGGTGGGAACGAAATAAACGGTGGTTTGCAGAAGAGCCAGTTTGGTACGACGGTGAGTTTCCCCAGCGGTATAGAATGTCGCCACCCAAATTTACCCGCCCAAGAGAGTGAGAAGAGGCTTGTTCTGTGCTTGTTGAATGGTCTATGATATAGATTTCATCTAGCGAATGACAACTAATTAATATTTGATCTAACTGCTCGTTGTAGTCAATGCTGTTAAAATGAAGCCAATCTTGTCCGTTTTTATTGTTGTTGCCATTGGAGAAGTTAATGTCAAACAATTCTCTATGGTTTGCTACATTGCCATAGTTCAGTTTGGTGGAATCCACATTTTGTACCATATGGTCCCAAACACGCCATTGCCAAACAATTTTTGCAGAATCTTTGCCAATTGGTTCCAATTCATCAATGCGTTCACTCCATATATCATATTTGGTATTCGCGGGATCTCGGCCATTGTCTATTGCGTCTTTTATGCTATGCTTTTCCCATACTATGGCTAAAATATTGCCCGAGGGAAGTACTTTAAAATCGTGGTGAAAACTTTGGTTGCTATCTGCACATTTGTATTGCCACAGCAAGTCTCCATCCCAATTGTATTTTTCTAAAACGCCGCCTACTCCTCCACCGAATCCAAAGCTGCCATAAACACCACTGCGATACAATTTGGCATCTGGCGATAAATGCACAGATAAGCCTGGCGAAAAATCGCTGTTCCACTCATTTACTTTTCTGCCACATTTGTCTATTAAAAATGTTTTTTTCGTTCCGTTGGGAGCATATAAGCAGTAGCCATCGTATTGGCTTTTGTCATACTTAACAACACCTACTGTACGGGTTTGTGCTTGAGAAAAAGAATTGATTAATAATAAATAGATTAGGAAGTAATTTTGGTTCATGTTAACATGAACGTTCGTTCTAATATTTAATTGTCATGCCAGTGTCATTAGAAAAGAAAACTGACACATTGAAAGGCAATTTCTAAAAAAAACAGTTTTAAATGATGCCAATGCATAATTCCTTAATGGGTTAAGATTTCATAAAACAATTTATATGGATTTAGGGTATTTTTCCGGCTATTACAAACCTAAAAAAAGGCCCGCTGGTTTGATGCGGACCTTTTTACTATGTCAAAAGAAACGGAAACCCTCCATTACCTTTCTATGACGATGCTACCGGTAGTCGTATTTAAAGTGGATACAATTTTGTAATGAATTATGCCTGCTGGTAACAATAGAATTTTAATGCTATTGTTTCCATTTCGCAATATATTGCTTTGCAAAAGTTGCCCTGTGGCGTTGTAAAATTCAATTTTTGCAGAAATATTCTGCATACCCATAACAATGTTCAACCTATCGTTAGCGGGGTTTGGGTAAATGTTCAATAGCGAAGTAGATGTTGTTTTCAGATCTACAAAATTGGTTACTGTAAATTCCAAAGAATCTTTGGATGTGCAACCATTGGCTGTAATAGTATGTACCATTTTAACCAGCTTGTTGCTTTGTTTAAATAAATCGTATGTATTTGAATCGCCGCTGCGCATTGAAAATGTATCCAATTTCCAAGTATGGATTCCGCCGGTTTGCGCTGCCTTAAATTTGTTGCCATGGGGTATATCTGTTTTTATAAAACTTGCGGTGGGAGCTGGGTTTACCAATATTTTAGTTAAATTGCTAGGTATGCCTAAACAACCACGAACATTTTTACCCAAAACCCAGATAGAGTCGTTATTTTTTACAATATAACTATGGGTAGTGGTGGTTTTTACGGCTACTATAGCATTGTTTAAAACAAATGCTACCGAGTCTAAATTTGCACCCTTGGTAACAATGACTGCTTGCGCAGCCGTGCTATTGGGTGTGCAAAATTGACTTACAGTTCCCAAATTTGTAGTAGGAGTTTTAACTGTGTCTTCTTTTATCAAAACCTGCTTGTTTGTATAACCGCATATTACACCGGCAGAATCTATAACGGACACCAGAAAGTTTTTGGTACCCTTTACAGTTATAGTTTGCATTGTATCTGTTCCTTTAAAAATCCCATCTATTTTTACGCCAATTTTTAGTCCTTTTAACCCATTTAATATTATTTGTGTAGAACCATTTTTACAAACAGAAATATTTAAAGGAACTGCTGTAAAAGGAATAGGCGAACAAGTTAAAGTAGTTGCTGTTTTTTCACCAGTTAAGGACTGTGTGCAATGCCCGGAGGTTAAAGCTATCACTTGTGCTTTTAAAGAGGTGTTGCCTATAAGGCCCCCAAGATCGTAATAATGGCCAGTATCTCCCAGGGTAGGGGTTAGCCAAGTTTTTCCCGTATCTAAAGATATTCTATAAGATAAAGCTAAGGCAATATTGGACCAAGCAAAACGGATGGAGGTGTAGCTAATATTAGTAGCAACAACAACTGGCGCTGCACTGGGTTGTTTTGCTTTTATGGTAATAGATGATTTGGCACTTATACAACCAAAAGTATTTTTAGCCCATGCGTTATAGGTAGCAGAACCCGATGCCAACATGCGCTGAATGGTATCTGTTTTACTAAAAGGTCCCTTGGCGGAAATAAAACTAAAGCTATCTGCGGGTGCTGTAGTGATGAGTGGTGCCGCTGTAAATGGATAATTAGAGCAAACGGTATCGCCACTGAAAGATTTTATCAGGGTAATAGATGGTTTTGTTTTCCAAACTACATTAGTAATACTTGAAGATTTAAAACATTTGTTTGTGTTTTTTACGGTAACAAAATAATTGCCCGAATCCGTAATTTTTATGGCAGAAGTAGTTTGGCCAGTATTCCACAAATAAGTATGTCCAGTTGTGGGTTGTGTTGTTCTTATAGAAAGTGTATCTCCTTTGCACAAATTGCCTGTACCACTAGGGCTTATCAATGGAGAAGAAGCACCTTGGACTACGGTAAATGTGAGTGTATCGTAAAATGAATAACCTTTGCCGTTTTTTACCCGCAAAATGGCTTTGTACGATCCTGTATTGGTATAAGAAATCTTTGGCGATTGGCTAGTACTAGTGGAAGGTGAAGTTCCTGGAAATTGCCATTCGAACTTTGAAGGTGAATTGGTTAAAACTGGATCAAAAGTCAATTGCTGTGTGGAACAAAATACAGAATCTTTAATTTTCACTTTGGCTGTTGGAAGCAAGCTAGATGCCGATGCCGTAAACGTTTTTGCATAAATAACATCGCTGCTCGTTCCACCACCGCCATCCGCTTGGTTTAAAGTTACATAATAAGTTATAGGGCCCACATTGGATGAGGGTGCTTTCCATGTTATTTTATACTCTATGGTGTCGTTGGATGAATTCCCAGATCCAGTATGTCCTAAATATGACCGTGTTTTTCCGCTTACCGATGCTGAATAAACCTGAGACCTTGTGTCGGGGGTTGAAAATGTCCCAGCTGGAGTGCCAGTGCCATCCAGTGCGGTAATTTGGTATCCCCACTTAGACTTTCCTGTTTCCTTGTACTTTAATTTTAAAGTATAAGTCGAGTCAGGAATATATCCACTTCCCGTAAAATTATCAGTTAATTGAATGTTACCCCACTTTGTACCTGAAGTTTGTAAACTTCCGGTATGACAACCGGTACAATTGTTTTCACTAGGTGCATTCGTATATCCAGCGCCTGGTCCACTTGCATTGGTTTTCGAAAAATAAACAATGCTACAACTAGCAAGGACAAATAAAATTCTAAGTAAGTTTCTACGCATATTAATTATATGTTCCAACAAATATTAAAATAAACGATTAAATGTGACACATCCCTCTTTTTCAAATGACAATTTACTGACAATTTTAAAATAGTCTAGTTTTTACGATGAAATCGTAAAAAATAAAATATGGATTGCGGCAAATGCATAGTGCCTTAGATAAATGAAAGAAAAAATAAACTATTCTTTCATTTCTGCAAACCAAATAAAAAAGGCTTTTATCCTTTAAATTGCAAATAAAACTTACAAGAAAATGACAATAGCATTACCTTATCAACTGAATGCTGCCATTGTAATCTTCTGTTTTTCCTCCGGGTTCGGTAGTTACCAATCTATAAAAATATACACCTTCTGGGCATTCTACAAATTGGTTATTTACCATTCCATTCCAATGGTCTTTTCCAGGCAACTGATAGCCATACATTAATACACCCCAGCGGTTATATATTTTAACATCTACGCTTTTGTAGGCTTTAAAAATCACTTTCCATTCATCGTTAAATCCATCCGCATTTGGTGTGAAAACATTCGCCAGCCGCAAATCAAAGTCATTGCAATTTCTATATTTAACGGTAAGTGTATCTGTAGTAGTACAACCCAGCGTATCGCTGGTTTTTAATATTACCACACGGTTGCTAGGTACAGATTGAAAAAATGAAGTATTTCCATTTTCCCAGAGGTATTTGTAACTTTTATTTAAAGGTAATTCTATGCGCAACACAGTGCCTAGGCATGGTTGGGTGTCTTTTTGCAATTGTTTGGGTGGGCCAGCCTGCACTTTTATAATCAATACTATAGAATCTGTGCAGCCCCCCGAAGTGGGATTAACAATACTGGCATTAAAATAACCCGTTTTTCCATAAACGTGGTTTACTTGGGTTCCAGAAGCACTGTTTCCATCGCCAAAAAACCAAGTAAACTGACCCAAACTGTCTCCTTTTGCCGTAAAAGTTATAGGCTCATTGGGATTGCAAATGGGCGAAGGGCTAAAGCTAAAATCTGCCTTTTTACTGGGGAATGATGCGCCAATGCAAGTTGCATAACTTTCAGCATTTCCCATTCCATATTGGTAAGCAAAAAATCCAGAATCTGCGGTAATTTTCCAAGTTTGGTTGTAAGTAATAAACTGCGTATAATGCCATAAATATTGAGCACCAACGCTAAACTTTTGAAAATTACTGGGCAAAATGCCCACTCCGTTTATTTTGATATTTGGTGCATTTAGGGTATGAGATATGAGCACCAAATAACCGGTATAATTTGTATTCCTATATACCGATGTTCCTGCAATTCCCGTTTCAGACCCAAGTGGTGGAATACTTAATAAGGAAGGGTCGCCAGTGGGGTTAATGGCACCATTGCAACCACCGCTTTTTAGCAATTGCATGCAAGAAATAGGCTTATCTGCCTGCACCAGAGCCGGTCCAGTAAAAGATTTGTTAATCCATTCTCCTTTGTTTAAAGTGGGTTGAGATACTCCATTAATGGTAATATTGGTATTGTTGAACAATGCCGCCATGCTGTTAAACCATGATTGGTTGCCAGGTACTGGTGGAATTAAATAGGTTGTGCCCATGGCCCAAGTAGGATATTGTTGTTCAAAAAGCACATCGCAACCAGTGCAGATTGCTTCATCGGGCAACCGTGCACATTTTGCCCCAGAAAAGAGGGCTATTCGTTTACAACTATTTATTACTCGAATGTAAGTTCCAGTAAGGTTCTGCGTATCCAAAGCCTGCAAAACAAAAACTTGGCCATATAACAATTGCCGCGTAAACACAGTACCCTTTCCACCGAGCCCTGTAAGGTCGCAACCTGCAGTAAACTCTACCGTGGTGGTACCTGTATCCATAGCTATTACTGCGGCCTGGCTTTGTTTATCGTACTTGCCAGCGGAGGTATGCACCATATATTCGCGTGCATTGCCCAAAACGTGGGCTGGAATTACAGCAGTAACATCGGTGCTAAAAGTAATGGTATTTACAGCTTGCAGCGCAAATTCACCCATTTTGCTGGTCACCTTTACACCAGTATTTACAGGGAAGGCAGAAAAAGGACTATACCAAAACAACAAAGAAGTTTTGGGCAGCCGAATGATATTCTGTTGGCCTGGTTTTACCGGAAAACTAGCCGATTGGTTTATCCTAGGATTGTAAATTTTGATAGTATCGCGCACCATGGGGGTAACAATAAGGTGATTAAAAGTATCCGGATAATTATTTTCTGTGAAGGTTACCCAAAATTCTCTGCCATACAAATTGCGGCTAGACTGGGCAGATAAAAAATGACTACCCAATGCAAGACACAAAAGAATAAAGAATAATATGGATTTGGATACTTTCAAAAAAGTGCAAATTTACGGATAATATATCAGACGTGATTTAAGTGCATAGGGTTGCGTCATATTTTTAACTTTTATCCTTCTTTTTGTCAATTTTATCAAAGAATAGTCTCATTATTGGCCAATCCTTCTATTTTTGCACATTCGTTAATAACGCATGAAAAAACATTTCCTTCTTTCTATGTGCATAGGCCTATTGAGTCTCTATGCCAGTTCGCAAGCCACATTGGTGGAAAAGGTAGAAACCCAAAATGGGCGTTTAATAATACCTTACTCTAGGTATCAATTGCCCAATGGATTAACCCTTTTGGTGAGTGAAGACCATAGTGATCCGGTAACGCATATAAACGTTACTTACCACGTTGGTTCCGCAAGGGAGCTTCCTGGAAAATCTGGATTTGCCCACTTTTTTGAACACATGTTGTTTCAGGGTTCTAAACACGTAGCCGATGAGGAACATTTTAAACTTATAAAACAATACGGTGGTGATGTAAACGGAAATACCACCCGCGACCGTACGGTTTATATAGAAACTTTTCCTAGTAATTTCACGGAAACTGCCTTGTGGATGGAAGCCGACCGCATGGGTTGCTTTTTAGAGGCATTTACCAAAAAGAAATTTGAGGTACAACGCGCAACAGTGAAAAATGAAAAAGACCAAGGCCAATCTGGTCCTTATGGTTTTATGCAAGAGGTAAAAGAACAAAATCTTTTCCCTACAGACCATCCATATGCATGGTCTACTATTGGTTTTGTAGATGATTTGGATAGGGTAGATAGCAACGACCTTAAAAACTTTTTTCTGCGCTGGTACGGACCAAACAATGCTTGTGTTATTGTTTCTGGCGATGTAAATACGGCTGAGGTGGTGAAATGGGTAGAAAAATACTACGGAAGCCTAAACCGCTGCCCAGAAGTGAGAAAACAAAAAGTAAAGCAAGTAGTATTGACAGAAAATAAAATTAAAGGTTTTACCGATGTGAACGCTTATGTTCCTGTTGTTCAAACATCTTTTATTGGAGTACCAGTAGGGCATGATGATGAAGCTCCGCTGGATCTATTGTCGTATTTGCTTGGGGGTACCCGAAATTCGCCGATGTACAAAAAATTCCAGGATATGGAAGACCCTTGGGCTCTGCAAGCAAGTTGCACCAACAACCCTATGGGCGGGGTAAACCATGAACTTGCAGGTGATTTTACTTTTACCTTGGCTGGTTATCCATGGTCTGACATGAAAAAACTGCAAAACATGATGCAGCAAACCATTGATTCTTTTGAATGGGTAAATTTTAACGATGAAGATTTGTCAAGAGCCAAACAAAATATATTAAGTTCTTATGGCAGCAATTTAGAATCCGTAAGCTATAAAGCCAGTCTTTTAAGTACCTATTGGTATTTGTTCGATTTGAAAAAGAAAGATGGCACGTCTATGAATTTGCAAGACGATGCCAATCGTTATGCAAATGTAACCCGCGAAGATATAATGCGTGTTTACAAAAAATACATTAAAGGCAAATTCAGTTCGACCATAGTTATAGATCCACCAGCGGATGATTTATCAAAAGATCAAATCAAAGCTCTAAAATATGTGAGTTACAACCCAAATGCAACCTACAAAAATGCAGTAGCCGAGGCAGAATATTTAAACTTAAGGTACAACCCATCCACAGACAATTTCGACAGAGGTGTTAAGCCCACTCCAGGAGCACCTGTAGCTTTTAAAACCCCAAGTATTTTTAGAAAAACATTGGCCAATAAACTTGAAATTCTAGGTACTGAGTTTACAGAAACGCCTATGGTTTCTATTACCATGAATATGGAAGGTGGCAGTCTTTTGGATGGTAAAACTTCTCCAATAGGTACATCAAGCTTTATGTCTGCAATGATGAATGAAGGAACGGCGCTTAAAACCCCCAAAGATTTGGAAAATGAATTGGAGAAATTGGGTGCAAGTATATCTATAGGTGGCGGAAGTACCTCTACTAGCATTTCATTGTATTGCCCACAAGACAAATTAGATGCAACTCTGGTGTTGCTAGAAGAAGTAATGTTTAAACCTCGCTGGGATGCCAAAGAATTTAAGAAAATGAAAAAAGATGCCAAGCAAAATGCAACCAATAGTTTGCGCAGCCGTGGCACTGGAAGTCGCAATGTTTGGCGCCAGTTAATGTGGGGAAATACTGCATTCGGCAAATCTATTTTAGCATCGGACATGGAAAAAATAAGTTTGGACGATTGCAAAGCCTATTACAACAATTATTTTGTACCCAATGTTACCAAAGTGGTTGTAGTAAGTCCATTTAAATCGGATGAAATCTATAAAAAGTTGGCATTTTTAGAGAAATGGGGATCCAAAGACATTGCTATTGTAAAACCCGTTGGCTTTCCTCAATACGGTACTGCACAAATTTTTGGAGTAAATTATGACGATGCAGAGCAAAGCGATATTATATTAGGCTTTAGAGCATTGCCTTATGATATGGCAGGCGAATTCTTCAAAAGCAACATAATGAACTTTGCTTTGGGTGGAAATTTTAACAGTCGTTTAAATTTAAATATTCGCGAAGACAAAGGTTGGACCTATGGTATTCGCAGCGGATATAGTGCAAGCTACAAAGATTTACCAGGAACCTATACGGTAAGCGCAGGCATAAAAGCAAGGGCTACAGACAGTGCGATTAAAGAAATTATGACTGTTTTGGAAACTTATAGAAACAATGGATTGAATAAGGAAGAGTTTGATTTTACCAAACAAGCTATTTTGGCAAGTGAGGCATTGGAGTACGAATCCCAATTTCAAAAATCAGGTTTTATTATGAATTTGGCATTGAGAAACCTTCCAGAGGATTACTCGCAGCAACAAATGACAATTTTAAATGCCATCACTATAGATGATTTAAACAAATTGGCTAAAAACAACCTAAAAACCGACCAAGTGATTGTTGTTGTTAGTGGAGATATGTTGTTGTTGGAAAAAAGATTGAGTGAGTTGGGTTACGGAAAAATTCAAGTGCTCAAGGCGGATGGAACATCTAAATACAAAATTATAAAAGCTTCTAAAAAAACAAAACACGATAAGAATTACAAATAAGAGTAATTTTAAACTTAAAGAAAAGGGTCCCAAATAGGGGCCTTTTTTTTTGAAATAGAAAGCGCAAAACAAGCCATTTACCTTTAAAAGGGTAAGGGTATATATATATGTGAAAAAAAGCCACCTTATTGGGCATAAAATGTTAGAAAACATGCAATCAGGTTGGGCAATTGGTTGTAAATTGCACCATTAAAATTACGCATGGACGACAACAACGAAATAACACAAAGAATCATTCCAATTAACATTGAAGATGAAATGAAAACCGCGTACATCGATTATTCGATGTCGGTAATTGTTTCTAGAGCATTGCCCGATGTGCGGGACGGACTTAAACCCGTTCACCGACGGGTATTGTATGGTATGATGGATCTTGGACTTGCATCAAACAGGTCCCATAAAAAATCTGCCAGAATTGTAGGGGAGGTGTTAGGTAAGTACCACCCACACGGAGACAGCAGCGTATACGATGCAATGGTTCGTATGGCGCAACCTTGGAGTTTGCGTTATCCTATGGTAGATGGACAAGGAAACTTTGGTTCTATCGATGGAGATCCACCAGCAGCAATGCGTTATACCGAGGCAAGAATGCGAAAAATTGCCGAAGAAATGATGGCGGATATTGATAAAAATACCGTTGATTTTAGACCCAATTTTGACGAAAGTTTAGAAGAGCCATCTGTATTGCCAGCAAAAATACCCATGTTGTTGGTGAACGGAGCTTCGGGCATAGCAGTGGGAATGGCTACCAACATGGCGCCACACAACCTTACAGAAGTATGCGAAGGAACCATTGCTTATATAGAAAATAAAGATATAAGCATTGCAGAATTAATGCAATTTGTTAAAGGTCCAGATTTCCCTACTGGAGGTGTTATTTATGGAGTAGAAGGTGTAAAAGATGCTTTTGAAACCGGTCGTGGACGTGTAATGATGCGCGGCAAAGCAGAATTTGAAACCACAGCCACTGGCAAGGAAATGATTATTGTTACCGAAGTTCCATACCAAGTAACCCCATCACAAATCATCATTAAATGTGTAGATTTAATTGGTGAAAAAGTAATTGATGGTATTTCCGCTGTGCGCGATGAGAGTGGAAGACAAGGCATGCGCATCGTATTTGAATTGAAACGCGACTGCATGCCGAACGTGGTATTAAATCAATTGTACAAATTTACACCTTTGCAAAGCAGTTTTTCTGTAAACAATATTGCTTTGGTAAATGGCAAACCAGAAATGTTGAATTTAAAAGACCTAATTAAACATTTTGTAAACCATAGGCATGAAATTATAATTCGTAGAACCCAGTATTTATTAGAAGAAGCGCGCAAACGCATTCATATTTTAGAAGGATTGTTGATTGCCATCGACAATTTGGATGAAGTCATCCAAATGATTCGAGCCAGCGTAAATCCTGATGAAGCCAAAGCAGGGTTGATAACCCGATTTGGCCTCTCTGATATCCAAGCCAAAGCAATATTGGATATGCGATTACAGCGCCTAACCGGTCTTGAAAGAGATAAAATTAGGGCCGAGTATAACGAGATTATGAAGGAAATTGAATATTTCCAAAGCATACTTGCAGATGAAGGCTTGCAAATGCAAATTATAAAAGATGAGTTGCTTGAAGTAAAAGAAAAATTTGGGGATAAGCGCCGCACACGCATTGAATTTAATGCGGGTGAAATAAACATTGAAGACCTTATTCCAAACGAAGAAGTGGTTGTAACCATTTCACACTTAGGCTATATAAAACGCACCCAGTTGAATGAATACCGTGAGCAAAATCGCGGTGGACGTGGATTGCGTGGGGTATCGCACAGAGACACCGATTTTGTAGAGCACCTATTTATGGCCCATGCCCACAATTATTTGCTTTTGTTTACAGAATTGGGCCGTTGTTTTTGGCTTAAAGTGTACGAAATACCAGAAGGCGGTAAGGTAACCAAAGGGCGTCCTATCCAAAACCTGATTAATATTCCATCTGAAGATAAAATTCGTGCATTCTTAAATGTTACCAGTTTGTCTGACCAAGAAACGCTGCATTCTAACAGCATTATAATGGTTACCAAAAAAGGAATAGTGAAGAAAACCTTGCTAGAACAATATTCCAGACCTAGGTCTAACGGTATTAATGCAATTACGGTGAGGGAAGGAGATGAGTTGGTGCAAGCTTGCCTTACCGACGGAAAAAGCGAAGTTTTGATTGCGAAAAAGAGTGGTAAGGCAATTCGTTTTTCCGAAATCAAAGTACGGCCAATGGGAAGAACTGCAGCAGGAGTAAGGGGTGTAAGGTTAGAGAGTGATAAGGATGAAGTGATTGGCATGGTTTGTGTAAATCCTGAAGATAAGGATACTACAATACTTGTGTTAAGCGATAAAGGATACGGAAAAAGAACAGACCTGGAAGATTACAGGATTACCGGCCGTGGCGGAAAAGGTGTAAAAACCATAAACGTTACAGAGAAAACAGGGAATCTAGTGGGTTTGCTTTCTGTGACCGATGAAGATGGCTTAATGATCATTAATAAAAGCGGAATGACCATACGTATGGCTGCCGAAAAACTTAGGGTAATGGGCCGCGCTACACAAGGCGTAAGACTCATAAACATTAAGGGCAACGATGAAATTGCAGGCATAACCAAAGTTCCTAAGGAGGAAGAAGAGGAGAGTGAATTGACAGGAGAGGGGCTGCCAGTAGATGGAGATTCTATCATTGTTGACTTAACTGACCCAAATGCAATCGATGAAATTGAAGCAGATGAAACTGAAGAAGATTTAGACGATGCTGAAGAAGAGGAAGACGACGAAAACGAAGAAGATATCACAAATAACGATGAATAATATAAAACGATCTGCAATTTTGGCTTTTGCCTTTGTGGGACTCACTTTAAGTGCCAAGGGACAAATCGGCAAGTATGTAAACAGTGCCTATAACCTAGTGCGTTATAGCAACGATGCTGGCAGTATTGGCGAAGCAAAAGACGATATTGATAAAGCTTACAACATGGAAGGAGCCAAAGAAAATGCAAAAATGTGGCTTGTAAGATCTATGGTGTATTCTCGTATCAATGCGAACAACGATACTTTTTTGCGGGCTTTCAAGGCAGAATCGGGATACATTGCTGGTTTTTCTATGATGCAATTTTTAAAAAGTGCAAATGCCAAGAAAGTTGACAAAGAAGATGCTGTATCAGAAATGCCTAGTAGTTTTATAGCCTGCTACAATGAGTCCTACACGGCTTTAGGAAATAAAAATTACGCAAAAGCCATAGATTATTACAAAATAAGTTTGTTTTTGTTAGAAAAGTTAGATACAGCCACCTTAAATAACCTTGAGAAACAAGATGTAACCAAAAAGGTTATTTCCGATAAAATGGCATTGGCCGCTTACAACTGCGCAGATGTGAAATTAAAAATTGAGATTCTGCAACAGTTGGCCAATGAGGGAAGTGTTTCTCCGCTAGTAATTGAGGCTTTGAGCAAAACCTACTTGGAAAATAAAGACACTGCACTAGCCGAAAAAGTGATTAGGGAAGCCATAACCCGCGCACCAGATAATAAAATGATTTTTCAGTTGTTGATTAATTATTTTGTATCCATTAACCGGGTAGACAGGCTAATGGAAGATCTGACCAGGCAAATTGAAACCAATCCACAATCGAGTTGGTACTATTCCAGGGGGGTGCTAAATGAGCAGAATAAGGAATATGACAAGGCTATTGCAGATTATAAAATGGCCATAGAGTTGGAAGAATTAAATTACGATGCCAACAACAATTTGGGTAGATTGCTATTGTTGCACATTGGCAGCCAGTTGCGTGATAAAAAAATGGTAGCTTCGGGCGCAGCGCGAAAAGCGGCTGATGCAGAATTGCAAGATTTGTACAAATTGGCTACCAAATATCTAGAAGTTGCTGCTGAAAACACCCAAGGATATTCGGCCGACGAATTGATTGGATTGCACAAAACATTAAAAAATGTAGCTTTGGAAATGGGGAACCAAGCAGAAGCAGATCGACATGATGCTATGATTAAAGCTTTAGAATTGGCCAAAACACAAAACTAAAAGAGGAGTATAAAAGAAACCGAATATCTACATTCGGTTTCTTTTTAAACAATCAACTTAACATAATGTAAATTATATAACATTTTATTAAATGAACAAATTGAGCCTCCGCGCCATTGTCAATGTCTTTTCATAGTATCTTTGCCAGATGCGTAAAGAATCGAAAAAGTTTTTAGAAAAATATTTAAACAACGCTTCTCCAACCGGTTTTGAATCCAGCGGCCAAAAATTGTGGCTCGATTATTTGAAACCTTATATTGATGAAACCATTGTAGATACTTATGGCACCGCCGTTGGTGTTGTCAATCCAGGACAAAAGTACAAAGTGGTTATTGAAGCCCATGCCGATGAAATTTCTTGGTTTGTAAACTATATTACAGATGATGGGTATATATATGTAATTCGCAATGGTGGTTCTGATTTCCAAATTGCACCCAGCATGCGGGTTAATATTTATGGCGAAAAAGGCATCGTGAAAGGCATTTTTGGTTGGCCTGCCGTTCATACCCGTCCAGAAAAAGACCCCGAAACCAAGCAAGACATCGTGTTCATAGATTTGGGCTGCTCTTCCAAAGAAGAAGTTGAAAAAATGGGCGTTTTTGTAGGCTCTGTGGCCGTTTTTGTGGATGAAACCATGTGGCTGAATGAAAAATATGTGGTTGGCAGGGCATTAGACAACCGAATGGGTGGCTTTATGATTGCCGAAGTGGCACGGAAGCTGAAAGAAAATAAGAAAAAACTGCCCTATACCCTATTTATCGTAAATAGCGTGCAAGAAGAAATAGGCTTACGCGGTGCGGAAATGATTAGCCGAAAATTAGCCCCAGATGTGGCAATAGTTACCGATGTAACCCACGACACTTGTTCTCCTTTATACAACAAAAAGAAACAAGGCGATTGTAAATGTGGCCAAGGCGCTGTATTAACATGGGGACCAGCAGTGCAAAACAACCTCTTACAATTGTTGGTGGACACGGCAAAAAAGAAAAAAATAGATTTTCAACGTGCAGCCGTGAGCCGCAGTACTGGCACTGATACCGATAGTTTTGCCTATAGCGCGCATGGCGTAGCTTCTGCCCTTATTTCTTTGCCATTAAAATATATGCATACCACAGTTGAAATGGTACACGAGAATGATATACAAAGTTGCATAGATTTAATGTACGAAGCGCTGCTGGTGATTAAAGCTGGCCAAGATTTTCGGTATTTTAAATAATGTCTATCCTATTTAGACTTACCGTTTATCCTTTGCTATGGCTTATTTCCATTTTGCCATTTCCCATTCTTTACCTTTTTAGTAACTTTATTTGTTTTTTGCTATATAATTTTATTGGCTACCGCAAAGCAATCGTGCGTGCCAATTTGCAAAATTCCTTTCCCTTAAAATCAAATTCTGAAAGAAAATACATTGAAAAAGCATTTTATAAACACTTGGCAGATTTAATCCTTGAAACCATTAAGGGAATGACAATCTCAAAATCGAGTTTATTGCAGCGCTTGGCATTAACAAATCCAGAAATATTCGAATCGTTGTATGCCGATAAACGCAGTTGCATTGTGGTTATGAGTCATTGCGGAAACTGGGAATGGGTTTGCACTGTGGCCCAACTATCAGCTCCACAACACGCCCAATCGGTATATAAAACCTTAAGCAATGCTAGCTGGGATAGTTGGTTTTATAAGATACGTAGTCGATATGGTACACAAACTTTTCCTATGGAAAAAACACTTAGGGTAATGACAGAGAATGCCAATTTGATTACTGCCACAGCGTTTTTAGGTGACCAAAATCCAGCCAATGGTAAAAATGCCTATTGGACTACTTTTCTAAACCAAGACACTTGTTTTATGATGGGCAGCGAAAAGATAGCCCGCAAAATGGATCAATGTGTTTATTACCTGCAAGTGCGCAAAGTGAAAAGAGGATTTTACACTGCAGAAATGATATTGCTTTGCGAACAACCGAAGGAAACAAAGGAAGGAGAAATAACGGAAATGATTGCCCGTGCTACCGAAAGGGATATTGTAGAGGATCCTGCAACTTGGCTTTGGAGCCATAGACGGTGGAAATACAAAAGAGAATAACGCAAAAAGGCGATGAATGTAGAAAAATAGAGTATAACCATTTGTTTTACTTCATTGTCAATCACTGTGGGTGTAGTATTATCGCATTTCTATTATGAAGCAAATAACTTCAGCATTTGACGACAAAACAATAGCATTGGCCAATACTGCAAAAGTAATAGGGCACCCAGGCCGTATTGCCATTCTAAGAAGTTTGATGGAAAACAACCATCAAACCTGTAAAATGCTGGTGGAGCAACTCCCTTATTCTCAAAGTACCGTTTCACAGCACCTCTATCGTCTTAAAAGTGTGGGACTTATTGATGGAAGTAGTTATAAAACTGCAACTATTTACAGTGTCAATCAAGACAAGTTGGCGAATTTTAAACGCGCTTTTGACGATTTAATAGGCAAACAAAAAGACAAAAAACAATTGAGCATGTTTTAATGTCAAGACCTCTTTTAGGCCTTTAATTTGTTTTCCAGAATTTCGATTCTTCCACCCATACTATTGTAATTCATAGTATTAACTAATTTTATCTCTTCTAATAGTTTAAGTAAATCTGTTTTTATATCAGCCACTTTGTTGGGTTGAATCATCTCCCCTTTTCCTCGTATAAACCATTCGGCACTCACTTCGGGGTAATGTGCCAATATGGAAATCATCATATCCAAACTGGGTTTGTTCCTGCCAGAGTTAATGTGTGAAATGGCACCTTGGCTTGCCCCTATTTTAAGGGCAAAATCTCCATTATTAAGCTTCGAATGTCGCATAACCGCTAGAAAACGTTGACTTATATCCATGTTTACAAATGTAAAGATAAATATTTACATTTGTAAACATGTTTGGTTTACATGTGTAAACTACCCAGTTAGAGATTTGGCAATTTTGCCAATTTGGCAGATATTGGATGCAAATAAATACATCAATAATTACTTTATATTATATGCTTTAACTACCTCATATTGTATAAGTTAATTTATTCTTTAACACTATATTGGTTGATTCTTTTTTGGCTTATTGATTGCGGCAAAAGCCCGCCCTTCTCTTTGAAGTTTAACCCATTGTTTTTCAAAAACCATTACAACCCGTTGTAAAGTCTCTTCTCAAAATTCCTCTATTTACGCCCCAATTTTTCATTGGTAAAAATGAAGTAACCCAAATATTGCGTATTTATAGGGGCCCGCCCAACCCCATCAGCGGAGAGGTCAAACAAACTTTATGTTGTGATTTGCTTGGTGGAAGTTTTAGGAAGGATTGCGCACTACCAAGAATAAATTCGCAGATTCCCTAGCAGGTGGCTCTGCCTCAAACGGGTTCTGTTACATGCAAAAAAAAACACGCCGAGGGGGCATGTTTCTCTTTATACTGTTGCGTCCTATTTACCTGGGCTCAAAATGGTCTTCAGAATTACCCCCTATATCTGAAGCTTTTATCCAAAGTTCTTTTTTGGTAAGCCTAAGTGTCTCAAAAGATACAGATTTACATGCCCAGTTGGGGTTATAAGTATGTGTTTTTTGCTGTCGTCTAATTTCCATGTACCCGCTGAGGGTGAGCCCCCCGGATCTGCAATGTCAAAATCGCCGTTTTTGTTAAATTTCCAAGTATCGTCAAGATCATCAGCATCTAAAGCATCTTCTTTGCCATCCGTAAAAGATTTTACATTTTCCCAATCGTTCACCAACCTGGCATTGATGCTTAAAACACTAAAATTGGGGCCATTCTGAAATCGTTTGCACCCGTAGAGCACAGAGGCGGCGGTAAAGCCAAGTACCAAAAGCACTGTAATTGTAAATTTACTTTTCCTTTTTTAATAATACGCATTTGCAATTTGATTGCAAAAGAAAATTTATTCCGTAAATCGCAACACTATCATGCCAGTAAGCAATTTGGGTTTAATCCACGTACTTTTGGGTGGCATAGTTTCATCGGCATCTGCCACTTCTTTAATTTCTAGCATCGTATTGGGGAAAACAAGGAAAGCCAAATCAATACCTCCCGCATGCACTAAGGTTTCTAAATCTCGGGCCGGCATATCTCCTCTCACAAATTGCAGCCTAGGATCCGCTTTGGAATCATGTATTTTTAATACTCGGCTAAAAATATATTTTTCCAATCGACTTACATCTAAATTTTGCGAAGGCGAACCATAGTCCGACGGATATTTAAACGACAACCGATACCAACCCTGACGGGTGCAAAGTCCAAATTCGCCTTTATTTTTCGGTACAAAAGTTTGCTCGTTTATTTTTTCCACGTCAAATGTGTCTTGAATGGCAATTAGCATTGCGCTAATTTCTGCATCGGATATATTGGTAACCAAACGATGAAACGAGTTAATACGCAATTCTTGCTCTGGAATAATCAACCCCATAAAGAACATTTGGTTTGACTTCCAATTGTGCTCATTGTGCATTTGGGCCAAATAGTCAGTTGTTGCAGCGATACGGTGATGTCCATCGGCAATATACAATGAATCGCTGTCCTTCATGAGTTTACATATTTCTTCTACAGCCAACTCATTCTTTACTTTCCACAATGTATGATTACTTCCATTGTCTGTTTTGAAACTATAAAGCGGTGTTTCTGGCAAATTTTCGCCAATCCAATGTTCAATGAGTCCAATTTCTGGGCATGAAAGCAGTACTGGCTCTGCTACCACACCTGTGTGCAAGAGGTGTTTGGCCATGTAATTTTCTTTCTCTGAAATCGTATATTCATGTTTTTTAACACTTCCATCCAAATAATCAATGGCAGAAATACCGGCAATTAAACCGGTAAAACTATAGCCATCCGCTAAGGTTTGTCTGTAAATATAAATGGATGCGTCTTCATCTTGTACCAACACCTTTTGCTCTTGCAATTGGTTAAAGTAATTTTTTGCAAAACCAAAATGAATTTCATTTTCAGATTTTGGCTCTGCAAAGTGCACATGCGGTTGTATAATATGTAGGAAAGAAAAAGGATTTTGTTCGCAATACAACTTAATTTCTTCATCTGTTTCGGTTCCCAAAACGCGGGTTGCGACTTGGGATGCAAATTCAGAAGTGGGATAAAGGGCTGAAAAAGGATAGATTCGTACCAAGGTTCGGGTTAAAAGAAGGATATAATTCTTTGGGCAAGTTCCACCCCCACCCGTTCTTGGGCTTCAGTGGTACTGGCACCTATATGTGGACTTAACGATACATTGGGCAATTCTAATATGGATGTATTAATGGGAGGTTCACTTTCAAATACATCTATGCCAGCATAAGCCAATTGGCCCGATTTCAAGGCTTCTTCTAAGTCTTTTTCATTGACTATGCCACCCCTAGCGCAGTTGATCAAAACGGCACCTATTTTCATTTTATTGAATATGGATTTGTCTATAAATTCGTCGCTACCTGGGATATGGATAGTCACAAAATCAGATTGCGCTAAAAGAACATCCAATGGCTGAACTGTTAAATTGACCACAAAATTATTTAAGTGATAGTGCTTGTTAAAGGTTATTGTTAATTCGTAATCTCGCTTTTTATAGTCGTAAATAATCACTTCCATACCTAAGCCTATGGCCATTTTAGCGACTTCTTGTCCTATTCTACCAAAACCAATGATTCCCAATTTTTTATCTGCAAGCTCAGAACCTGCAGAAGCTACTTTTTTAAGGTTGTTAAAATTTGCAGCCCCATTCAATGGCATTTCACGGTTGGTGTAATGCAACATTCGGCAAATGGAAAACATGTGGGCAAAAACCAACTCAGCTACACTGCGTGAACTGGCATTGGGTGTGTTTACTACTGGAATATTTAACAAACCAGCATGTTTAAGGTCAATGTTATCCAGTCCTACACCTGCCCTTGCAATTAATTTCAACTTGCCACAATCCATAATTTCAGCGGTTACTTTTGTAGCACTGCGCACAACAATTACATCAAATTCTGCTATTCTTGCCGGTAACTCATTTTGCGGAATTTTATCGGTTATTACCTCAAAACCGGCAGCTTCTAAAATTGCTTTCCCTGCTGCATCTATGCCATCATTGGCCAATACTCTCATAATCCTAAATTATATAAATTAAACAAAAGATTCCATTACATTTACCAGTGCTTGCACACTTTCTAGCGGCAAAGCATTGTACATGCTCGCCCTGTAACCGCCTACACTTCTGTGGCCTGTAATACCGCTTATTCCAGCTTCTTTGCACGCTGCCTCAAATTTTGCCTCAAGGACTGGATCCGCCTGTTGAAAAACAAAACAAGCATTCATGTTGCTTCTATCTTCCACAGCAGTGGTGCCTATAAAGTATTTACTGCGGTCTACCGCATTGTATAAACATTGTGCTTTTTCGTTGTTTCTAGCTTCCATACCTGCGCAACCTCCGTTTTCTGCCACCCATTCTAAGTTGTATTTAGACACCAAAATAGGAAAAACTGGAGGTGTATTGTACATACTTTCCTTTTCTCCGTGGTTTTTGTAATCCAACATGGTGGGTATATGCCTATCAGACCGTCGACTATAGATATCCTTATTCACTATAACCAATGTAACACCAGCAGGGCCCATATTTTTTTGGGCACCGGCATATATAATGTCAAATTTACTGGCTTCAATTTCTCGGCTAAAAATATCGGAACTCATATCGCAAAAAACTGGAATTGGAGATTCGGGAAACGCTTTCATTTGTGTGCCAAAAATGGTGTTGTTGCTGGTGCAGTGAAAGTAGTCGGCATTCTCTGGGATTTCGTAACCTTTTGGAATATAGGAGTAGTTTTTATCCTCGCTGTTCCCCACCACCAATACTTCGCCGTAAGCTTTGGCTTCTTTAATGGCGTTGCTGGCCCAAGTACCAGTTTTGGTGTATGCTGCAGAAGTACATAAAAAGTTTTGTGGAATTTGAAAAAACTGGGTACTGGCGCCACCTCCCAGAAAAAGAATATCATAATTGTCTGGCAAGCCGAGCAGCTTTTTTACCAACTGACGGGTTTCTTCCATTACCGCTTCAAATTGTTTAGATCTGTGTGAAATTTCAAGAATACTGAGTCCAGTTCCTGCAAAGTTTTTAATATCGGCAATGCTTTTTTCGAAAGCACTTTCTGCAAGTATAGAAGGTCCTGCTGAAAAATTGTGAATTTTAGACATGGGTTTAAATCGCGGTACAATTTTAGCTGTATAATTGCGGGTAAACAAACCCGAAGTAGGATATGTTAAAAAATGTTGCCATACTGTTAATAGTTTGTCTAAATTTCGCAAATGAGTGCACTGCACAATACACTGATGATGCCCCTGAAGCAAAAGATTCAACAGGCAATACAAACGGGAAACCCATGTTTGACAAATTAAAAGACAACAGTTTGTTGGGCCTAGAGTTTATGTTTAACGGTGGTAACGGTGGCATATATGCGGAATTGTCGCCATTTGTGGGAGTAAAAGTAGCCAAACCCATACTACTCGGGGCTGGCGTGCATGGCAGTTTTTTAACGGGCAATACCACCCGCGGGTACTACGGGGGGCATGCTTTTGCCAGACTGATTATTGCCCAACAGTTTTTTTTGCATGCAGAGTACAGATTGCTTAACGGTGTAGTTCCAAGCAGCAATTTGCAGCGCAAAACAGTTGCTTCGCCAATATATGGCATTGGCTTTATGAATGGCGGCAGCAGCTGGTTTATGATTGGATACGCCCAAAATCCAGAATTTCAAGCAATTAATCCATTTGGTGCATTGGTTTACCGCATTGGGCTCTATTTTTGAAAAATATTAATCCATGAAATCATTTATACAGGATCAAAATATTGCAGTATACGATGGAAAGAAGTTTAAACTTAAAAACTACGATACCAATTACACTGACGGATTAAACAAAGAAAAAGGCAAGGCAGAGTTTGAGAAAATAAAAGCCAAATTGGCTGAGTGGCAAGATAAACTGTATGCTCAAGACAAGTTTAGTTTGTTATTGGTGTTTCAGGCCATAGATGCAGCGGGCAAAGACGGCACTATAAAATCGGTAATGACAGGCGTAAATCCGCAAGGTTGCCAAGTGGTATCATTTAAAAAACCAACGCATTTAGAAATTGACCATGATTTTTTATGGCGATGCTATAAAGAATTACCAGCGCGCGGCAACATTGGTATATTTAACCGCAGTTATTACGAAGAAGTATTGGTAACGCGTGTGCATCCAGAATATATACTGGGCCAAAAATTGCCACATATTAAATCGGTTAAAAACATCAACGAGCATTTTTGGCAACAACGGTTCGAAACCATACGCAATTTCGAAAAAAGCCTAGTAGAGAATGGAACCATCATACTCAAATTCTTTTTAAATGTATCTAAAGATGTGCAGAAAGAAAGGTTTTTAGAAAGAATTGAAGCGCCCGAAAAAAATTGGAAATTTTCTTATTACGATTTACAGGAACGCAAATTGTGGGACGATTACCAAAATGCATACGAACAAACCATTATAAACACAGCTACCAGCTATGCGCCCTGGTTTGTAATACCCAGCGATAAAAACTGGCTCCGAAATTTATCGGTTTGCAGCATAGTCTACGAAACGTTAAAATCTATGGGGCTAGATTATCCTGTTATTGACGATGAAACAAGGGATTTGCTCGAAAAAGGAAAACAAGAATTGCTAAACGAAGGAATTTAAATATGGAAAATAAAGAATTGAAAAGCAACGATGGAATAGGTCCTCCATCCAAAAGATCTGGATTTAAGAAATGGTTGAGAAGAATTGCTATATTTGGTATATTGGGTATTGCCTTGTATATGGTAATTGGGTATTTTTTCAACTACAGTAACGGTTTTAGGGCGGGTAAAATTATGAAATTTAGCCAAAAAGGATATGTATTTAAAACCTACGAAGGCCAAATCTATTTGGGTACCATCACGCCAGATGAGGCATCGGGCCTTTCCAGTAAATATTGGGATTTTAGTGTAGACAAAAGCGACAAAAACGTATTGCAACAGATAGAAGATGCCATGGCAAAGAAACACGAAGTGAGATTGCACTACCACGAAAAGTTGGTTCGTTTCCTTTGGCGTGGCGAAACCCGCTATTTTGTAGACAGCGTGGTTGAAGTAAAATAGGA
This sequence comes from Bacteroidia bacterium, assembly GCA_038317095.1. Classification (GTDB taxonomy): domain Bacteria; phylum Bacteroidota; class Bacteroidia; order NS11-12g; family UBA955; genus JAGXTF01. The sequence goes on from JBBQBB010000021.1 coordinate 52,809, forward strand.
TAAGTGATTGTTGGAAATACGTTTAGGTATGTAAAATATACTTTAATATAATTTTAAAAAGTGCAAAAACCCATGGTTTTTGCACTTTTTTTTTGCAGTGTTGTGTTCGAAATATGTGGGCACCACTGTCCCATTTTAGCCCAAAATTGGGTATCCAAAAATAAACACCCAAAGAAAAGCGTATTTGGGCTTGCGTGTTTTGAAAAAAAGCAAATACAGCTCAAGCAATATTTTCCGTCTTTTCATAGGTGTAATAATATTAAATTTTCTGAAATTCCGAATATTATGGATTAATGGGTAGGTACAATCTTTTCTTTCTTGCATTTGAATAGGTAGGCTTTTTTGCAATAATCAAGTTTCAATCCGCGATATTTGTTTTAGGTTTACAAAGCATAAATTTCAGAATTTAACCAAATTACCCTTTATGAAAAAAACAACTCTTTTGCTATGCTGCCTTATTGCATATTTAGTAAATGTACAAACTGCTAAATTTGAATCCGTTAAAGAAATTAGTGAATGTCGCCATTATAGTGAATCTTCGGTGACCGATGGTTCAGGGAATGTATATACAACAGGACGCGTATATGGTAGTATGTATCTTGATTCAACCGGTAAACTTATATTATATGGCGGTTCAACGAGATTCCCGGTTATGTTCATTAGGAAAGTTAGTTGCTCAGGTGTTTCTATCTGGGCTAAAAAAATAGGAAGGCCAGGAATTGCTGATCCCGAATCCATCGCAATTATTAAATTAGGTAATCTGGTTATGTTGCAGAATTCAGTAATATTTGTTAAATTGGCTGGATGGAAATTGACAAAAATATTATCAAAATGCTTAAAGAGCTAGATATAGAATCTCGTAAAATGTTGATAGACATATTGATGAGCTCTATGGTTGACGATTCAAGAAATGCTATTGAAGTTCGTAGATCTGTATTATCATCTCTGGGAATTGACTGCTGTTATTGCCAAAGC
>JBBQBB010000022.1:0-53708 GCA_038317095.1 Bacteroidia bacterium
TCAATTACGGCACCCAAAGGACAAGCCTGAAATTGTGGGAACACATTGCCAGCGGCAAAACCGGTTGAGCCACTGATTCCTTGATCTTTCAGTTGTCCAGCTTCAATTAGCCACCCTTGTTGTATATTTTCATATTTGTTACAAAAAGCATCAAGTTCAGTATTGCTGCCACCTCCAAACACTTTACCAACAATGTAAGGGGGACTTATCGGCATATAATTGGTTATTTCGTTTTTAAACAACGTGCTTGGTAATGATGAAAATATATCCGTGCTGCCCATAACTCTAAAACCTTCCATTACAGTATTTGGATTTTCGTCATATATGTTAATTTTGTTTTCGTCTAAATTTATACCGCCCGTATAATAAGAAGAAATGCCTGTAGTAAAGTTTGGAATTCCATAAATAGGGTCGTTACCTCTTATTTGATTGTTATAAAGAAAGGTATTATTGTAAGCGACCAAGTTGTCACCATATCCAAAATGGATTCCGTGAGAGCAATTTGTAAATTTTGCTTGTAATACCTTTATTGGGTAACCAGTAAATGGCACGCCATGGCTAAAGGCAGCATCAATACCAACACCCAATCCATCAAAAGTACAACCAGTTCCAGTTGGAATGCAACCGTTCATGCGCGACATTACAAAAAAGTGTGCATCATACCCTACAATTCCAGTACCCCGGCTGTTGTTCGTAAAAGAGCCCATTTCACTATTTTTAAAAACACAATCCAAAAATTGAATTCCATGGGTGTTCCACATTGTTACATGTGCATTGTGTCCGTTGCCATTATTGTCAATTAACGGGCCGTTGCATTCAAAACTCGCACCAGAAATTATACTTGAATTACTTCCATTGTCTTGCAAAAACTCTAGTGATTTAGAGCAATTTATAAATTGTGGTGTACCTCCTGTGCTGCTGCCTATTACCACTTTGGCATCCTTTTGCACACGCACGGCACAAATTGCATCCTGTATGGTTGCTGTGCCCATTTGCAAAACACCGCCTGGCCTAGTAGCTGTGGCAGCTTGTAGTTCTATACCTTGCCATGGACTGGAACACCCGGTTTGAAGGCCCTGAAGTATAACCCCATTTTCTATAATAACTTTACCACCGGGTTGCACCACTATATTCATAACTGGGCTGCCAAATGCTCCGCCCGAGCCATTAATTTCTTCAATATCAAAAATATTGTTTAATAATGGGAATTGAAGGGTAACTCCTATACCCCCTAGGAATTTTAACGTAAATCCATCAGGCACTACCAACCGATGGGCCACAACCCCACTACCACCAACGTTAAGTGTGGTTGCACCGCCATGCATCGCACTCCAAGTTACAAAATTAAAATCGACCTGTCCCGCACAAAATGCATCATTAAAGGCAGTCAGTGTAGTGTTGGCCTGGCATTCTTTGCCTAATTTGATGATGTCAAAGTCTTCATCATTTAAATCGTTATTGCCTGCCGATATATAAGTATTATTTATACCTGGCAGGTACTCAAATGGACAAACCTGTTGGCCACTGCCCTGCGCCGTGCGCATCCAATTCATTGATAAAGTCGATGAAGTAGAATTCCATGTCCACTTTGATATAAAATACTTATTAATATTTACTGGTGAACCACCAACTGTTTCTTTGTCTGCATTGTTTGCTCCGACTATAACTGTTTTATTTTCAAAATCTTGATTAATCCTTAAATAAAAATCGGAACCAGATGCATGCCCAACATGCTTTGAGGTCATGGTTGTAAACGCATTTGTTGAATTATTATATTCCACTATTTGTAAAACCATGTCACCTGCAATAATTTGGTCAAACATGGTATTCACTCCATCACGATTTGACTTTGGATTAGGAGTGGTACCATCCCGTTCTAAAAAAGCCTGATTCCACAATTGTGCAACGGCTAACTTGCCATCAGCCAATTGGCAAATATCCCACCCATAATCACGGTCAGTCTTGCCATCCGTAACTTGAATCCCTGAATTGTTTTTAATATCAATTTTATTAAAATCAGGAGTTTCCAAACGATCGAATAAATGTGTGGTTGTAAAACCTAACGAACTTGCACCTGAACTAACGGTATAATATTTTTGAGAACCAAGATTAAAGTCACACACCCCTATTATTACATCGTTTCTGTCAAAGGTGGTTGTAGTGCCACTTCCCGCAGTTTTAGGATTGACTTTAGTGGCGTCATCCGTAGATCCGGTAAATGCTATTTTTAAAGCAGTTGAGCCAACGCTAGTTGGCACGTTTCGTTGTAAACTACCATTATCATAAAACACGCAAATACTGCGCAAAAGGCCTTCTACATCATTACCGCTAGCATCCTTTAATCTTGTCTTGGTCAGTGTTGTTAAATTTAAATCAAATTTAAATAGACAACAATATATATTATCATAACCAACACCATAAAATCCAGCATTACTGCCTGTGGGTATATAACAAATATCATGCAAGGTAATGTCAGAATCAATAGTATTGAGGTATAATTTGGGAAAACCTGAAACTAGGTGACCCTGCTTATCCAATTTCAAACAAATTGGATGGTCTTTACCTGCAGCTCTATCAACACCGAATGCTACATAACCATCTGCAACTTCTATTACCCGCGTGTGAACCTCACCGCCGCCAGAACTCAAAGTAGCGCCACCCGTAATATTATAAACTCCGTTAACAGGGAGTTGGTAATTCCATTCCATTTCCAAATCTTGGTCATAGTAAGTCATTCCTGGACGTTGTTGTAGACCCCCGGTTGCATCCACAGATACCTCTTGACGCGATGTAAAGACATAGCCCTTGTCTTGTGTAACAACTCCACCAAAATGCCAGTCTTCTTTCGAAACTAACGGCGGTGTAGGCGTAACTGGATTTGCAAAGGACATTAATGAGGTAGAATTCCTTTGTGCCACTTTAGGTGCGTTTTGGCCAAACACCCCCCCCCGCAATCATCATGCCGCAGATGGCGGCGAAACGGCTTACCCTTCCGGTAAACGGTTTCATGAATCTTAGTTTGTTTGTAATCATATACCCTTCTATTTAGTTAAGGTTCATTTCATACTGCCAATTTGCAGAAACGTACTTCTACAAATATTCTAATAAATATTTGTAAAATGCAAGCTTTGGTGAAAATATGACAAAAGTATCTTGGATATAGTTTGAAATCCTTCCTCTTATTTTATATCTTTCTGCCCCATTTTTATTACCTTTGCAGGCCCATTGTGCGGGTTTATTATTATGCCAGATTTAGATACCTCATACCTCCAAAATGCCGACCCATCGGCCCTTGAAAACCTTTATGAACAATACCAAAACGACAAAGACAGTGTAGACTTTGGCTGGCGTAAGTTTTTTGAAGGGTTTGACTTGGGTGCAGAAAAATCCGAAGGATCCTCTTTGAGTGGAGGCGTTTTAAGCGATTATGCTGCCAAAGAAATCAACGTGATGAACCTTATCCAAGGATACCGTCAACGCGGCCATTTGTTTGCCAAAACCAACCCTTTGCGCGAGAGAAGGAAATATACACCCACCTTGGAAATTGAAAATTTTGGGCTGTCGAAAGACGACCTTGAGAAAACATTCAATGCGGGTGTTGAAGTGGGTTTGGGCATGGCACAGTTGAAAGATATCATTGCTCTTTTGGAAGAAACCTATTGCCAAAGTATTGGGTGCGAATACAGCTACATCCGAGATCCACGCAGAAGAGAATGGTTGCAAACCCGTTTTGAAAAAACCAAAAACATACCCGATCTTACCAAGGATGAGAAAAAACATTTCTTTGGCAAATTGAACCAAGCCACTGTATTTGAAAATTTTATTCATACCAAATACATTGGGCAGAAACGCTTTTCCGTGGAAGGTTTAGAATGCCTTATACCCGCCTTAGATGCGGTAATTCAATACGGAGCTGGACTGGGAGTACAGGAATTTGTTATGGGTATGGCACACCGCGGAAGACTGAATGTTTTGGCCAATATTTTCAATAAAAAATACAGCGATATTTTTGGAGAATTTGAAGGCAAAATTTTTCAAACCGACGATGAAGATTTTGAAGGAGATGTAAAATATCATTTGGGTTATTCTACCGACATTCCTACCAAAAGTGGCAAAAGCGTTCACCTTCGTTTGGCCGACAATCCCAGTCATTTGGAAGCAGTAAACCCAGTGGTAAAAGGAATGGTGCGCGCCAAATTGGAAACAAAATACGACAAAGATGTAAATAAAATTTGCCCTATTTTAATTCATGGTGACGCAGCAGTTGCAGGGCAAGGCATATTGTACGAAGTGGTGCAAATGAGTGGTTTGGATTCTTTCTATGTAGGTGGAACCATCCATATGGTTACAAACAACCAAATTGGTTTTACTACAGATTATTTGGATGCAAGAACATCCACCTATTGCACAGATGTAGCGAAAGTTACTTTATGTCCGGTTTTGCATGTGAATGCGGATGATGTTGAAGCGGTGGTGCATGCAGTAAAGTTGGCCATGTCCTACCGGTTGGAGTTTAACAGCGACATTTTTATCGATTTGTTGGGTTACCGCAAATACGGACACAACGAAGGCGACGAACCTAGGTTTACCCAACCGATGATGTATAAATTGATTGACCAACATGCCAATCCTCGAGAAATTTATAAGCAAAAGTTACTCGAACGCAGCGAAATAGATGCAGAACTTGCCCGTGAAATGGAAGTGGAATTTAGAAGTTTACTCCAAGAAAAACTAGAAGAAGCGAAGGGCGATTATACCCCGGTTCCCAATGTTACAAAAAATACCTGGGAAGGATTTAAAAACCCGGAAGCCAAAGATTTTCAGATAAGTGCAAAAACAGAAGTTGCAAAAAATAAATTGCTAGAATTGGGAGACAGATTTACTTCAATTCCGGAAGAAGCATTGCCTATTAAAAAAGTTCAAAATTTATTTGCAGAACGAAAGAAAATGTTGGCCAATGGAACTTTAGATTGGGCAATGGGTGAACTTTTGGCTTATGCAACACTTCTAGACGAGGGTCATCCCGTGCGGTTAAGCGGCCAAGATGTGGAACGCGGCACTTTTAGCCATAGACATGCGGTTGTAAAAAAGGAAGACAGTGAATCGGAATATGTGCCGTTAAATCATTTGAATAAAACGCAAGCAAAATTGTCCATTTACAACAGTTTGCTTAGTGAATATGCGGTACTTGGTTACGAATATGGATATAGCAGCACCATGCCCAACGGGTTGACTATTTGGGAAGCACAGTTCGGAGATTTTGCCAACGGGGCACAAATTATTATAGACCAATTTATTGCAAGCGGCGAAGCCAAATGGGGCAAATACAGTGGGTTGGTTCTATTGCTACCACACGGTATGGAAGGCCAAGGGCCCGAGCATAGCAGTGCACGGCCAGAACGCTATTTGCAGTTGTGTTCTCAAAACAATATGCAGGTTTTAAATTGCACAACTCCAGCCAATTTGTTCCATGCTTTGCGTAGACAATTGCACCGAAATTTTGAAGTGCCTTTGATAATTATGACTCCAAAAAGTTTGCTTCGTCATCCGAAATGCGTAAGCAAATTGTCAGAGTTTGTAGATTCAGGTTTTCAAGAAGTCATAGACGATACGAACGTTGAAAATGTGCGGCGCGTATTGCTTTGCTGTGGTAAAATTTATTATGATTTATTGGCAGAAAAAGAAAATAAAAATAGCAAAGATATTGCGATTGTTCGAGTAGAACAAATGTATCCGCTTCCCACTTGGGATCTGGATAAAATATATGCCAAATACAAAGATGCAGAATTTTGTTGGGTACAAGAGGAATCCAAAAATCAAGGAACATGGTTGCATTTGGCTAGGTATGATTTCCCAGTGAAATTGCGTTACATTGGCCGAAAAAGCAGTGCTTCGCCAGCTACAGGGTTTAAAAAGGTGCACGACAAAGAGCAGGCTGCTATTGTATCAGAGGCATTTGCAATATAAGACTAATATGCCATACACGTGCATAGATTTCCTCATTTGTCAAAAACCAATTCATGGTAATTCATGGCCCATTTTTAAGTGAAATTCCCCATCTATTTAAGTGTAATTGCACTTCTATTTTCCTGCTCATTCCCAAATCCAAATTCAGGAATTCAGACAATAAAAACCCCTTCAGTTAAAGTCAAACTGCCAGATACATCCAAGCACTTTGCGCACCACAAAGATTCTCTCATTCGCAGCTATTGGAATTATATGCACAACAGTTTGCAATATTCAGGGGTTGCCCTATTGGAAAACAACGACAGTTTTTTTCTTTGGTATGCAGGCGAAGCTTCGGATGGAAAAAAGTTAACTGTAGATATGCCCATGCAAATTGCTTCCGTGAGTAAGCCATTCTGTGCGGCTGCCATTATGGTGTTAATGCACCAAAAAAAATTGCATTTAACCGATACTTTGAGGCAATTTTTTCCAGAATTGCCATATGCCAACATTACCATTGAAGCATTGCTTTCACACAGTTCGGGACTGCCGGAATATATATTTTTTACAGACCACAATTGGGAAGATAAATCCGTTGAGGTTAACAATGAGAACATCATTCCATACATGGCTAAAAATAAACCAAAATGCTATTTTGAGCCTGGGAAAAAACACCGCTATACAAACACAAATTATATTTTATTGGCCTGCATTGTTGAAAAAATAAGTGGTAAAAAATATCCCTTATTTTTAAAAGAAAATATTTTTGTTCCCCTCGGAATGAACCAGTCTAGAGTGCTTGAACACAATGAAAAATATAGCCGACTTCCCGTTAAAGGGCATTATGGCAATGGAATTACTTTTCAACCCGATTTTCAAGATGGAACCTATGGAGAAAAAAACATTATCAGTACCGTTTGGGATTTGTATCGATTTTATTTGGGATTGAAAAACAATGTACTTTTCCCCAAAGAATTAAAGGAAGAAATGTTTCGAACTCGCTGGGAAAGAACCCGCGCCGGAGCAGACTATGCATTGGGTTGGAGAAAAAGAATACACCATGGCGAATCTTGGATTTTCCATACAGGTTGGTGGCATGGTTTTCGCAGCAATTTATACATAAACTTACAGAGCAATAAATTTGCCGCCACCCTATCTAACCGACTTTCCGGAGGATTTATATATGGAAATTTGTTAACTGGAATGTTTGATGAAAATGTTTTTTCGTCACAAATGGGCGAAACTTTTCAACGTAAAAATACTGTACTAAAAGACAATGCAGATTAATCAGTACGATACGGTGCAACCCTCATTTTAAATTTTTGCAACCTTCCGTTTGGATTCTTGCTGTACAAATAATTCTTTTTCGCATCGGTAAACAGGGTATATATTGCGCCGGAAGAGCCCAATTTAAAATATACCTTTATATTTCCAATCTTGTTAAAATCGAGCCTTATACATTTTATTTCTTTACTTTTAGAATTAAAATACCTGCATTTTTTTTGATCCAAATCTATCATTACAACTTCCTTGTTAATAGAATCTTCGAAAATGTATTCATCTGGAATGCGAATAATATAAGAAGGGCCAGCATCCTAATTGAAAAAATCACAATGCATTCTCACTTTATGACTCAGGCTAAAATCTATGTTTGCAGAAAATTTAACATCCCGTAAATAAGAAGAATCTGTAACACGATCTTGTGAATTGCTATGGATTGCATTCATATTAAAAGTATCATAAATAAATCTACCGCGCAACATGTTAAAATTGATTTCAAAATCGGTTATTTCATAAACACCCGTGTCATACCATGCATAGCTTGCCGTCATTGGAAAATAATCGAAAGTTGAATATGTGATGGCGCCATCTTTGTGCAATGCAATATATTTGCCATACTCACTGCAATTAAATAGGTCGCAATTATCCGTTTGACCCACACCGAAACTTCGTCCAAGTATTAAATTTTAAATTTTGGCTTTTCCAATAATGTTCGTTGTATTTTGGACATTCAGAACCATTGGCATTTGCCATAAAAACAAAAGACCAACAATTCTAACTTTCAGCATGATAAAATTCCGCTTAACAAATTTACTCGTTTACAATGCATATTTTCAAATATTCAAATTTGCCTTCAGCTCCCATTTGCAAAAAGTAAACTCCATTATGTAACATATTTAAAGAATAGGAATAAATATTGTTTTCTATGGCAATTTGCTTAACTAAAATGCCTGAAATATTAAATACATTTATACTATTAAATGCATAGTGTTTGGGAATTACTATTGTGTTGGACTTCATATAAACCCCATATTTTTCAAGCCGTTTAACTCCTTGTTTGGCGTTTAGCTGAAAGGATAATTCTCTAATTTTTACTCCATTAAAAGCGTATTCAACTCTCCAAGCTCCCGATTTTGCATTTTGATTGTAGGCTGGGTTTTGAATAAAGGTCCACCAATAGGAAAACCGAAGATCCGTCGAATGAACATAAGAATAACGTGCCCATAGATATCCGTTCGGATCTATCCACGATATTGTAGATGAATCGCCCTGTTTAACTGAAATCAACTGGCACCAATAACCAATGAAACTATCCTGATAATTAATAATATCCTTTGGCTTTGGTTCTTCCCGTATAGTATCCAACGTAGGTTCGAAATTTAGTAAGCCTTGGTAAATACACCTAAACATTGTATCATAATTGGGTTGTATTTCAAAAAAACCAGCTTTGGTTCTGTTGCAGTTTCCAACAAATGGATTAACTAGCTTCTGACCAAGATACAATTCAAAATGCAAATGAGGATCCGATGAATTTCCGCTGCTCCCAACCAACCCAATCTTCTGTCCTTTTTTAACCGAGTCGCCAGATTTCACAAATGCACTGAATTTTCTTAAATGTGCATAATATGCATAAAGTGAATCACCATGGTCAATGGCAATGTAGTTGCCCAATTTTTTGTTCTTATCTGAAATTTTATTTCTATCATATAAGCCGTCAACAACCTTAAATACAACACCATCACATGCAGCAACAACATAGACACCGCTGTCCATTTTCGCAAAACTTCTAATCACAAAATCTGTGCCTTCATGTCCATCGTAGGTATAATTGCCACATTGATAGTCTTTGATTTTAACTGGAGTGGTATCTTCATCCATAAAATTTACCATCCAGTAGTCAGAATTAATTTTTCCCAAAACCGGTAGTATTAATTTTTTCTGTGCGTTGGCATTGCCAAATAAAAAAGCCAATAGAATTAGGACAATAAATTGTTTCATAATCCTATCTTAACTCCCACAACCCCACATTTTCTACATGGTGGGTATGCGGAAACATATCTACAGGTTGGATTTTAATAAGTTCGTATTTCTCAGACAACAATTTGGCATCGCGCGCTTGGGTGGCTGGATTGCAGCTCACATAAACGATACGATTGGCTTCCATTTCTAGCAGTTTTTGTACCACATCTGGGTGCATGCCATCCCTCGGCGGATCCGTAATTACCACATCGGGTTTGCCATGTTCCAAAATGAATTCAGTAGTGAGAATGGCTTTCATATCACCTGCAAAAAATATAGCATTCGAAATTCCATTCACCTCGCTATTTTCTTTTGCATCCATTATGGCTTCTGGCACGTATTCAATGCCAACCACTGAAGCTGCTTTGTCTGCAACAAACAATCCTATAGAACCGGTGCCAGTATACAAATCATATACTTTTTCTGTTCCCGTTAATCCTGCAAATTCTTTGGTGATTTTGTATAATATTTCCGCTTGATTTGAATTGGTTTGAAAAAAACTTTGTGGCCTTATTTTAAAATTCAATCCACCCAAGTTTTCCACCAAATGGTCATTCCCTGCAAATAATTTTACTTCTAAATCCGTGATTGTGTCGTTCTTTTTGTCATTGATTACGTATACCAAGGAGGTAACCATCGGAAAGTATTGCTGAACATGGTTCAATAATTTTACTATCCGTTCCTGGTCATCGTTAAAAAAGGAAAGCAAAACCATCACCTCTCCTTTTCGATTGCTTCTCACTATCAAATTTCTCACAAAACCGGTTTGCTCCAAAATGCCAAAAAATTCGTAACCATTTTCTTCGCAAAAAACCTTTACACTTAAACGAATGTCATTCACAATTTCTGGCATCAAATGGCATTCCTGCAAATCCAAAACTTTGTCGAATCTGCCTGGAATATGAAATCCCAAAGCATTAATATCTTCAGGGTTTTCGCGGTTAAAATTTTCAACCCAAGCTCTGTTGCTGAAGGTGAAATCCATTTTATTGCGGTATTTTTTTGTTTCATTGCACCCCTTTATGGGCATTACTTCAAATCCGCTAACTCCGCCAATTCTTTCTAATGCATCTACCACTTGTTGTTGCTTAAATGCCAATTGCTGGTCGTAAGAAAGATGTTGCCATTTGCAACCTCCGCACGTAGCAAAATGCACACAAAATGGTTCTATTCTTTGGTCAGATTTTTTGTGAAAATGCGTTATTTTTGCTTCAAGATAATTTTTCTTTTTCTTGATAATTTGCAAATCTACTATATCGCCTGGTGCTGCGAATTTTACAAAAATAACTTTGTTGTCAACCCTAGCAATGCAATTGCCTTCTGAAACCGCAACCTCTATTTCAACGGATTCAAAAACTTGATACGGAACTTTTTTATGTCGCAAAAACTATTATTTTTAATTGGTATTTTTTTCTCTAATTTGATTTAGTATATTCTGAAAATCCCAAGATTCGTTGAATCCAATGGCTGAATATCTTTCTTCTGTTTTACCCGGTTTAAGCATAAAATATGTGGTAGGGAAACCAAAGGTTCTGCCATAGCCCAACCAAGCGTGTAGCTCTGTGGCACTCATCGAATCTTTTCCCATATGGTAAATGTGGTTTTTTTCTGGATTCATTTTTGCCACTACAAAATATTTATTCAATAGGGCCTGCACCGTATCGTTGCTAAATGTTTTTCTATCCATCACTTTGCACCATCCGCACCAATCGGTATAAACGTCTACCATTAAAATTTTGTTCTCTTTTTGGGCCTTTACATAAGCACTTTCAAAATCGAGCCATTTTAACTCCTTTTTTACTTCTGCTTTGGAAACGCTATCGCCCATATTCATTGAAAATTCGCCAGTTTGCCTTTTGTTTGGCTCTATGGATCCAATAGGTTTTCTGCTTACACAAGCAAGCATTGCTAAGATTATACCGAGAGAAAGAAAGATATTTTTCATTGATGTTTAATTTAAGTTACGCCAAATCTATGCCGAAATGGAAATACATTTGGTTTTCATGGAAATATCCAACGCTTTTACTGAATGGGTGAGATACCCCAAGGAAATATAGTCAACGCCTGTTTTCGCATATTCCAATATGTTGTTCAAAGTGATACCACCTGAAGCTTCCGTTTCTGCCTTGCCTTGAATCAATGCCACTGCTTGAAGACAAAGCGCCGGTTCGAAATTGTCTAGCATGATTCTGTCTACTCCACCCACTTCCAATGCCTGTTGCACCTCGTCCAAATTCCGGGTTTCTACTTCTATTTTCAAATCTTTATGGTTGTTTAACAAATATTGTTTGGTGTTTTCCACCGCTTTTTTAATCCCTCCCGCAGAATCTACATGGTTGTCTTTGAGCATAACCATATCATACAACCCGATGCGGTGATTCACTCCCCCGCCCAATTTTACAGCCCATTTTTCCAACAACCGCAAACCCGGAGTGGTTTTTCGAGTGTCCAAAACCTTGGTATGATAACCGGCCAGCAATTCAACCACATGGTGCGTTTGGGTAGCTATAGCGGAAAGTCGTTGCATAAAATTCAGCAATAACCTTTCTGCGGCCAATAAACCATGTACGCTGCCTGCAACTTCTGCTATCACGGTGCCTTTTTCAACTGAATCACCATCCTTGTAATAAGCGGTTAATTCAATATCGGGATCTACCACCGCAAGTATTGTTTTTGTAAGTCCAATACCAGCCAATATACCGGTTTCCTTAAAAACAATACGCGAGGTTCCTAAGGTTCCAAATGGAATGGATGCCAAGGAAGAATGGTCTCCATCGCCGATATCCTCAGCGAGACACTTTTCAATAAAACTGATAATTTGTGGGCTACGAAAATCCATTTTGCTTGGCTGCTTTGCTTTGCAAAATTCAACTTATTTTTCGATTTTTAACTCATGTACCTTTAAATTTTCGCCGGCACCGCGATATGAGATATTCACTTTATAATTTCCAGACGCTGTAATTAGGTCCACACTTAGATATTGTGCCCCGTTATCGCTGTTGCCTGATGTTTTCAATTTGGCGCTGCTGGGTTTGTTGTCGTCAAAAAATTCACTGAGAATCATTTTTGCCTGTGACCTAGAATAAACCCCTTGTTTGCCTGGGGTTGTAAGTTGAATGCTCGGATTAAAATATACTGCAAACTTAGTTGCATCCCCTTCTTGCAATAGTTTTATCAAACGATCTGCCCCACCAGGATGTGAAAATATTCCTGATAAAAAAAATACAATAGAACCAATTGCCGCAGGAAACATGTCTCCCAACTACAGCCAAATTTATGCCAAAATTGAATGTTTGGCGAATATTGTCCTTTCTATTCTTTTATAAATTGAGAATATTCCATCTTTCCATTCGCCAATAGGCATTTAACTGCGTATGCTCCAGGCAATAAATTTTCGACTTTCAATTCTGCAGCCAATGTGCTTCCTTCTTTCGAAATGGTTGTGGGCACTTCTATTTTTCTACCCAAAATATCTGTGATTTGAACCTCATCTATTTTAAAACTTGAGAAAATATAAACCATTTCTTTCGCAGGATTTGGGAACAGGCGTATCCTATTTTCATCCACTTTTTGGGTTGCTGCAGCATATTTATTGCAATTGCAACGGTGAGTGCCCAAAGAATCGAACATGTTTACTTTGTAAATCGTCCATTCCGTTTTTGGATTGAATGAAGCGGGATTTACACGGATACCATTTAAAATAGCGGCTTTTCGAATTAAAGTGTGGTCTTTGGTATAAACCAAACCTTTGCCATTGTTAAATGGAGCAGAATCACTCCAGCCAATGATTGTAGAGGGGCTATTTGCCAACTGCGGTTGCTCCCCTATTCTCCCTATCAAATCTATCATCTGCCAACCTTGATTCGTTTTTTCTTCCAGCGATATGGGGTCATCGCCGTTAAAATTCATGCTCATAGATGCATATTTGTTGGCACTCACATACAAATTGGCTTTTTTTCGCAAAGCGAGTGTAACTATTGTGTCCAGGCCAACAGCACTCGCATCCTGCTTATTGATGACTATCACCAGAACTGCATTTGACGCTATAGTTCCGGTTAATGTGTCCGTAAACCAATTCGTAAAATTCTTTTCCCCATTGTGCCACGTGGATATTCGAAAATTCTTCAAATCCAACGCCTGGCTTGTAGGATTGTAAATCTCCAACGCCTTGTTGTTGTAGTATCCTTCTACGTATTCAGAAAAAAAAAGTGAATTGCATTGCCCACGCAATTGTAGCGCACAGCCAAGTACAATCACTAAGAAAAACCTGCCCTTTTTCATAGTTTAAACCTCCGTTTGGCAAATAAACATAAATTAAATCATAGAAAAAAGTAATTTTGCCTAACAATGAAAATCGGCATTGCCATTTCCCATATTATTTTCCTGTTTTTTGGAATGCATTCCTGTGGCCTTTGCAAAAAGAAACAGCTTCAAGTAGGTCATTCAACCGAATCACAAAATATACCAAATATATGGATTGATAGTTTTAGATTAGAATCAAATCGCTTTTTGGGAATCACCAATTCTATTTTTTCAAACAAAACCAAGACAGGAAATTTGGGGCAGTTGGTGGCAGATTGTGGCTTGGCATTTTCCAACAATTATATGCTAGATAATTTTGGGACTATGACGCACTTTTCCGTTTTCAACCCATCGGGATTGGCTGCTTCCTTGCCAACTGATAGTATTTATGAAAAAGATGTGGCCAAAGTCATTCCCTACAAATTCAAATTGGTCATTTTAGAATTGTCCGGTACACAGATAGATAGTTTGCTCAATTATTTGGTCTCTATCGGTGGAGCTCCAGTTGCTGGGATAGAGATAACAGGACAAAACAATACATGGATAGAAGCCACAATTGCAAATTTGCCCTTTTCCAGTCGCAGAAATTACTGGGTTGCAGTTACCGATTATATGGCTGCCGGAGAAGATGGTTTTTCTATGCTAAAAAACGCCAAACAAACCATAAAAACAGAACAATATTGGTACAAAATTGTATCGGATGAATTGGCAAACCAATTCGAAAAAATTGGGATTATCAAAAGTCAAAACAAACTGAGAATTCATAATATAACCAAGCCATGAGTTTCGAAAAAACACGGCCAACCCTTGCCAAAGTGAGGTCGAAAATGGAAAATTATTGTGCCTACCAAGAACGCTGTCATTCTGAGGTTAAAGGCAAATTGTTCCATTTAGGCTTGAAGTCTGATGAAGCGGATGAAATATTGGTGCATCTTATACAGCAGGGTTTTTTAAATGAGGAAAGATTTGCAAATGCCTATGTTTCCGGTAAATTTACCATAAAAGGCTGGGGGAGAAAAAAAATAATTTACCAATTAAAAGGAAAAGGAATCAATGTTAAACTCATCCAAGCGGCAATTTCTCGCATTGAAGAAACCGATTACGAAAAAACTTTGTACTCCCTAATCGAAAAAAAAGCAGCTACGATGAAAGAAAAAGACTCATTCAAAAAAATGGCCTCTCTGACGCAATATTTAGTAAATACAGGATATGAAATAGACTTGGTTATAAATTTTGTAAAAAAATACTTTAAACCCTGAAAATTGCCATTGCAATATTGATGCTGCTTGTACTGAACCAATGCGTATCAAAAGCCAAGTATTTAGAAGTGCTAACAACCATAGAAAATGGCGAAAAACAACAAGTAAAACTCGTAAAAAAACTAGAAACTGCCAAAAGCACAAAAAAAACATTGTCCGACAGCGCGAATAAAATTATTATAAAACAATATTGTTTGTATATACAAATATTGTAAAAAATAACTTCCTAATTATTCTGTATTTTTGACTCGCAGGGAAATGGCTTTTTATAGAAAACGGAAGTAAATTTAAGGAAGTAAGCGGCCATTTTGCCGATATCAAAAAAGTTGACGAACTCTTAAAAGGAGCATTTTGGGAGAGATATAAAGTGCAAACAAGTTTAAGATAATTGGCAGAGCATATAAATTAAATATCATTTCAGGCATGGTTTTTGTGCATGGCGGTTTATCAATATATGACAACCAACCGTACATTTACCATGATTAAACCTGATGCCGTTGCAAACGGACATGCAGGCAAAATTTTAGATCAAATTATCCAATCTGGATTTAAAGTAGTTGCGATGAAATACACGCACTTGAGTGCAGAATTGGCAGGCAATTTTTATGGCATTCACCGCGAACGCCCTTTTTTCAAAGATTTGGTTTCTTTTATGACCTCGGGCCCAATCTTCGCTGCCATTTTGGAAAAAGACAATGCTGTAGAAGATTTCCGCAAATTGATAGGTGCTACCGATCCTCAAAAAGCTGAGCCTGGTACCATTCGCAATTTGTATGCAAAAAGCATCGACGCCAACGCCATGCATGGTAGCGACAGCGATGAAAATGCCGCTATTGAAGGTGATTTCTTCTTTTCCAATTTCGAAAAATTTTAAGGTTAGACGTTAATTTGATAAGGCATCTAAGCTGCCTTATCAAATCTTTATCCATTAAACGAAAGTGTTTTCCTACAACTTCACAACTTTACAATAGGCTGTAGCGTTCTGCTTTGCATCTATTGCTCTAGCAAAATATATCCCCGGCGGTATATCGGGAATTGAAGTAGCGTTGTTTAACAGCGACAGTAATACAATCCTTTTGCCTTGTAAATTGCATAATTCAATCTGCGAATACGTAGTTTGTGATTGAATGTTAATTTCATTCAAAATAGGGTTGGGATATATTCTATCACTTTTGCTAGTCGAATTAGGATTGCCACTCATATTCGGTTTGAAAATAGAAATACACATAAAAAAATAATCATTGCCCAATACATTGGGAATACTGAAGGTTGAGAATTGATAAACCTTGATGCTTGCGTTGTGAAAAAAACCTAAATAGCCGCCGTATCCTGGATTGAATGTATTCAAAGAAATATTCGCAGTTCCCATTGGATTAATTTGAAAATAAGTACCATCCGCATCAAACCTAATAACACTTAACTGTGCTAAAATATTCTTGGCACTATCAGGGATCCCCTTCCACAATTTAAAAGATTCCGAGCCTGAGACTTTCATTACAAAAGTATTTTTGCCGGACATTTCATAGACACTAGCACTATTGTCAGTTCCGCCACCAACGGTGTCTACGCTATACAATTTCTTCGTCAAACCGTTTTCTGCATTCAATATAGCGACAACGCAATAGCTCCCTCCCGGAAATTTCACAAAAGCCCTTTTACCCAAAACTAATCCTGTTTTGTAGTATTCAGGACACCAAAGAATGCTCCCGTTTTTAGTCAATGTCATTGAATTAACATTGCCATCTATACACATTGTGTCTATCCGTTGCATCCATTTCAAATTTCCGTTTTTATACAAACAAGCCAGAAAGATATCAGCGGCGTAAATGCCAAGATGTGTTTGCGAATCCTTTGCTCTTACTTGGTAATTTTTACCTATAAACGGGTCACCTTTTTTTGCAAACCCTGTAAAATAGAGCAAAGAATCATTTGCTTGTGTCACTATTCCTGTAATACTAGATCCTATACTAGAGGCAAGTAACGTGTAAGAAATTAAAGTACCTAGCTTTGAAATTTCTAAACAATAAATACCTGGATCAAAGTACGTTCCAAAATACGTTGCCGCTTTTATCACCTTAATAGTTAGCAATGTAGTATTGTTGTTAGAACTAAAAGTAGAATATGCGCATCCTGGTATTGGTTTAACATAATCCACTTTCCCATTGGAATCGCATGCAACTATTATGTTTCCTACAGGGAAAGTATCTTTGTAAATAATACATTTACTTCCGCATGAAAATGCAATTACAAATTGTCCATTGCGTAGTTTGGGTTCATAGTTAACATGCAAATCAGCACCGTATATTGGTATTTTCCAAAGTAAATTGCCCTTGTTGGAATATTTTACAATAGCCCCTCCAACGCCTTTTGAGCTTTCGTAAACATCCACTCCTAATTTTGCAATACCATTAATTGGAATGCATCCATAACCATTGTTAAATGTATCCAAAATAAAATTTGAAGGATAAGCGCTTATTGGTGTTGTTTGGCTGTATTCAGCCTTACCATACCACTTTAAGTAGTCATAACCGGTTTGCGCAGAAGTATATTGAACTATATTTATAAATACAATTAAATAAAATGCTTTTGGCATTATCGATAATTTTCTATTCATTAGAAGGATTCATATATATAAAAATTAATATTAACAACGATCAATTTTGCGGAATTTTAAAATTAAATGAGCATAATCAAATTCGACTTGTACACAGCCGCAAGTTGGACCACACCCAGGGGGCACGGGTTTAGGGATTCCTGGACAACAAAATATATCTCCATCTTTGTATGTAGTCCCATTTACAGAAACGGATAAAGGCGAGCATGGGCACAACGATGCTGGCAAAATGCCAAGCAAATTAGACCAAATTTAAATGTATTTATTTTCATGAACCAAAATTACCGACACCTAACCATACTTTTGTCATAGTTTTGTCAAATTTGACAATGCTCCATAAATAAAAATTGAGCATCCCCACCCAGTCTACTATTTTGTAAATAGTTTTAATTTTTAGAGCAAATAAGGCCAACAAAATATCAAAGCCTGTTATTTTTGTTGGCCCTTTCTTATAAAAAAATGACAGAACCCACTCCAACACCCACCGAATCTGAAATTCAGCATAATAATCTAGATGTCGACTTTCTCCAAGGACCTCATGGAAGACTTTATGAACTTGGCTTTGTATTTAAGATCATTTTTGAGTTTGTAAAAGGGCTTAGGAAATTGCACTTTTTGGGGCCTTGTGTTACCATTTTTGGATCTGCACGTTACAAAGAAGACCACCTTTATTATAAACTGGCTAGGGAAATGGGCGGTAGAGTCGGTAAACTGGGATTTGGCATATTAACAGGCGGCGGACCTGGAATAATGGAAGCCGCCAATAGAGGAGCACAAGATGTAGGTGCCAAAAGTATAGGCGTAAACATTAAATTGCCATTTGAACAAAAACCCAACCCCTATTTAGATCGATGGGTTGAAATTCAATATTTTTTTATCCGAAAAGTATTGATGTTTAAATATTCCTTCGGTTTTGTAATTTTACCCGGTGGATTTGGCACCATTGATGAAATGTTTGAAGCAATGACCCTCATACAAACCAAAAAAATGCCTTGGTTCCCTGTTGTTTTAATGGGCAAAGAATATTGGAAAGATGTTATTGAGCAAATAAACGTAATGCACAACGCTGGCACCATCTCACCCGAAGACGAAGCCATGCTATGTATAACTGATGATCCGGATGTGGCTATTGCATTTTTGGAAGATAAAATAGGCATTTTTGCCACCCGAAAACGGGCAATAAAACCGATCTGGTGGTTGGGTGAGAAGTGATTTTTTAAATGAATTATTGACAAACAAATTCCGTTTCAATCTTATACTTAACTTTGCCCCACAATGTCAAAAGGACCCATTTCTCAATTTGTAGAAAAACACTACTTACATTTTAACGCAGCGGCACTGGTTGATGCTGCCAAAGGATATGAAACCCACATTACCGAAGGGGGTAAAATGATGGTTACCCTTGCAGGTGCAATGAGCACGGCAGAGTTGGGCAAAAGCTTGGCTGAAATGATCCGCCAAGGCAAAATAGACATCATTAGCTGCACCGGAGCAAACCTAGAAGAAGACATCATGAATTTGGTTGCGCACAGCCATTACAAGCGTGTACCTAATTATAGGGACTTAAGCCCGCAAGAAGAATGGGATCTTTTAGAAAACCATTATAACAGGGTTACGGATACATGCATACCTGAAGAAGAAGCATTTAGGCGTTTGCAAAAACACATATACAAAGTTTGGAAAGATGCAGAAAACGCGGGGGAAAGGTATTTTCCGCATGAATACATGTACAAAATGCTTTTGAGTGGTGATTTGCAACAATATTATGAAATTGACCCGAAGGACAGTTGGATGCTGGCTGCGGCAGAACGCAATTTACCAATTGTAGTACCAGGTTGGGAAGACAGCACCATGGGAAATATTTTTGCCAGTTACATCATTAAAAATGAAATGAAAGCCAGTACCATGAAAAGCGGCATTGAATACATGGTTTGGTTGGCGGATTGGTACCGAAAGAACAGTGCAGGGAAAGGCGTTGGTTTTTTTCAAATAGGTGGCGGAATTGCAGGCGATTTCCCAATTTGTGTAGTACCCATGATGTACCAAGATTTGGAATGGCATGATGTGCCTTTTTGGGGTTATTTCTGTCAAATTTCAGATTCTACAACCTCCTACGGAAGCTACAGCGGTGCGGTTCCTAATGAAAAAATTACCTGGGGCAAATTGGACATAACCACACCCAAATTTATTGTAGAAAGCGATGCAACGATTGTAGCACCGCTAATTTTCGCTTGGATATTGGGTTGGTAATAAAATGGATATTCTCTTAAAATCGGATATTGAATTTATTGTACGTGAACAATACCGCAAATTATTGGAAGATGGTTTTACGGCACCTGTTTTTTCTCACCTCAATTTAGAAGAACATTTTCCAAAAATATTTACTTTTTGGAGTTTTGTTTTAGACATTGATGCGGGCAACAATCCTTACCGCGGCAGTGCTTTTGAACCCCACACCAAGTTGGGATTGACTGCAGAACATTTTACCCGATGGTTAAAATATTTACACGCATCCATTCTCGATAATTATAGTGGTGAAAATGCGAATAAATGGATTGCAAAAAGCAATGAATTGGGCATGATGTTTCAATACAAAATGGGACTCATAAATGATGATAGTTTTTTAATTGGGAAAAAATAATGCGAAGAAATACATGTAATTTTCGGCAATTAATCAAACAATGACAGCACCATTAGAAAATATCCGTACATTTATTTTTGACATAGACGGGGTGCTTACTTCAGGCTCTGTATTGGTTACGGAAGTAGGTGAAATGTTGCGCAGCGTAAATATCAAAGATGGCTATGCCTTGCAACATGCCGTAAAACAAGGCTACAACATTGCCATCCTATCTGGAGGAAATTCTCAAGGCATGCACAAACGTTTTCAAGGCTTGGGCATAACCGAAATTTATTTAGGCCAAAAAAGCAAACCCGCGGCCTTTCATAAAATTATTGCCAATTTTGGGGTTGATGCCGAAAATGTAGTTTACGTTGGTGACGATATGCCCGATTTTCCGGTTTTAAAGTTGGCGGGGCTGCCATGTTGTCCTGCAGATGCGGCAAAGGATATTAGAGATATTTGCACCTACATTTCTCCTGTGAATGGGGGGTTAGGTGTAGCAAGGGAAATTCTTGAAAAAGCGATGAAACTCCACGGCACATGGTGGAATGACGACACCCACAAGTGGTGATTTTTGCTTAAATGTAGTTTTTTGACTTTAAAAAATGATAATTCAATGACGCAATTGATTATTTGGTACAACAATTGAGTAAGTATTTTCGTTAATTTTGTAAATACATGCTAGTATCATCCCTTTTCAATGAATCTCTTATCCCTCTCAGAAAGACGGATACGGTAGCCACTGCCAGGGAATTTATGACTGAGCAAGGGGTAACAGAACTGCCCATTCTAGACAATAAAATATTATACAATTATGCCCGTGCTGTTTTATTAACAGATGCAAAAGATTCTCAAAAACTGGAAGACGTTATTCCTTTTAATCCGCATGCACCAAGAATCTACGAAAACCAGCATGTATATGAAATCATACCGGTTTTTGCTGCATCAGATTTGCATGTATTAACCGTTTTAAATGCAGACAATGAATTTGTGGGCATTGTTGATGAAAAAATTATTCACAAAAACATTTCCAATTCACTTACTTATAAAGGCATTGGGGCTATTTTGGTAATCACAGTGGAAGGCAGAGATTTTGCTCCCTCACACATGGCCAGACTCGTGGAAGAAAATGGCGCTAAAATATTAGGGATGATGGTGGAACAAGGCGAAGCGGAGAATTTGAAAATAAATTTAAAATTAAATACCACTCGCGTAGCCGGTATTGTTTCCGCATTAAATCGTTTTGGCTTTAAAGTACAAGACGCATTTATGGCAGAAGATTACAACAAAAACAACCACAAAGAATACGATTCCGTTTTGCGTTTTTTCGATTTATAAACGAAACCCTAAAATTAGATTTCTAACCGGATTGAATTGTAGATTATAACCTTGGGATGAAACATCTTTTACATATGAATTATTGTCTAGGGTATTATAATGGTAAATGTTTAAATTGCTTTCCAATCCTATAAATATTCTTTTGGTTATAAAATACTTTATACCAGCACCGCCAGAAATACCCACATTATTGCCGCGGTTATTTTCCGTGTTTCCACCACCGCCCAATCCTCCACTCAAATTAGAAATATATCTGGTTTTTTGATAAAATACGTCGCCGGAATAAAAGAATCTGAATCTGAGCTTGCCAATGTCCCTGGTAAATCCTGCAACGATTTCGCCAAAGTCATATCTCACAGGTCCACTATAACAATCAGAACAGATTATATCCTTATTACTTCTTGCATTTCCCAATTTTCTCGAAATGGATGCATAATTGAAACGCACATTCCAGGTCATTTTGTTTTTTTGAACGCCCAACATGATGCCGGCACCTAGGTAAGGCTCAAATAGGCTGTAATTTCCCAAATTTTCTGCAAAATACCTATAGCCTCCAGGCAAAACAGAAATATATTTTACACTTTTATTGAGGGTAGAATCTGCCAAAAGTGTATTTGCAGTTGTAAAAAGTAAAATCCAAAAACAATGGCGCATTTTTCAAAGTTACAAATTCCACCCATATTGCCAAATATTCCAGAAACAAATACTACCCAGCACTTGCACGGTACAATTCAGGCAGTATTGAATCTCTGTGCCATTTTCAAGCTTCCGTTTCTTACCTTTGCAAACCATTGCCTTTAGCTACATGGAAAAAAATATAAATTTATTGGATGAAGAACTAACCGCCAAGCCGATTCATTTGGTGGATGTTGTGAATTTTTTCTGGCGTTGGCGCAAGCCACTTTTGATAATTTGCGTGGTTTCTGCGCTGGGTGCAGTTGTGATTAGCAGTCCCCTTATTACCAAACCCAAATACAAGGCGCAACATGTGTTTTACCCAACAACCAACAATTCCATATCCAATGCTTTGCTCACAGAGTTGAGCCAACGCCAAAAAGACCCATTGGAGTTTGGTGAAGACGAAGAAGCGGAAAAAGCCCTACAAATATTACAATCGTCAGCTTTGCTAAGCCGTGTTGTTCGCAATTTCGACTTGATGAAGCATTATGGCATTGATCCTAAAAAAGAAGCCCATCCTCAAACGGCTTTAGAATATAAAATCAAAGAAAATATCTCGTTTGAAAGAACCCGTTACCTAAGCATCAACATTGATGTTTTGGACGAAGACCCTGAAATGGCGGCAAAAATTGCCAATGGAATTGCGGCTTTGTACGATACCGTAACTACAGAAATTCAGAAACAAGTTGCCATACCGGCGCTGCAAATTGTGGAAAGAGCATTGCACGACAAGCAGGCCAAGATTCAAGGGTACAAAGATGCCATTCGCAAATTGGGTGAAGCGGGAATCACCAACTATGAAGAACAAAGCCGGGCATTGGCCGAAGAAATTTACAAAGCACAGTCCAGCGGACATATTGCCCAAATGAAGGAGTTAATGGCCCAACAAAAAACGCTTGTTTCCAGTGGAGGTGATTTTATAGCCCTCAATGAATTGATTATTTTGGAAGAGGCAAAGGAAAGTGATTTAATTGCGCAATACGAAAAAAGACAAGTTGACGTCAATGAGTCGCTTTCTCATAAATTTACAGTAAGCGCGGCGTTCAAGCCTGAAATAAAGGCTTGGCCGAAGCGCACACTCATCGTTTTTTTGACATTAATAGCTTCATTTGCCGCTGGCAGTATATTTTTATTATTCTACGAAGTAATTTATTTGCGCAAGAAGAAAGTTGCTTAACCGTTCCGCCATAACACGTCCAATTTTTGGAATTATTCTGCTTGCTTTATTATTTGGAGCCATTGGATTTTGGGCGAGTATCCAAGGTTTTTATTTCTTTTTTTTGGTCCCTGTTTTATTGGGCTTGGGTTTCTATGCTACAGTAAATACTGAAAAATTTATTCTACTTACAGGCGCAATTGCTCCACTTTCTATCAATATAAACGACATTGGGGGCGGTCTCGGATTGGCCTTGCCTACAGAACCTATCATAATTGTGCTTTGCGGTTTTTTGGTATTTCGTTTTTTTCAAAAAGGAACCTTAGACATACAAGTGTTAAAACATCCACTTTCCTTGGCTATTTTGGCTTACATAGTATGGTTGTGGCTTAGTTGCATAACCAGCACTATGCCTTTGGTTAGTTTTAAATATGTTATTGCCAGAACTTGGTATATTATTGTATTTTATTTTACTTTATTGGGGATATTTAAATCATTCTCAAATATTCATTTTTTTTACAAAGCCTTTTCAATTTTTACCTTAATTTTAGTCATATATACTCTTGGAAAGCATGCCGCAGATGGTTTTGTGCGTAGCTCTAGTTACAGCATATCGTGGCCATTTTTTCCGGATCATGGAATGTATGCCGCTGCAATAGCTTTCGCAGCTCCGCTACTGGCCTTCTATGCATTCAATGGACGGGCATTTAATTTTAATTTCTTATGGCTTCCCGTTGCTGGCTTTTTTCTTATAGTTCTCCTTTTTGGAATTGTTGTTTCATACACGCGGGCCACTTGGCTAAGTCTCGTATTGGCAATGGGCGTTTTTGTTTTAATTAAATTGAAAATTAAATTCTATTGGATTGTCATAGCACTGGTTTCAATTTTTACTTATACCATTGTAAATCAAGATAAAATTCTTTACAACCTGGAATCGAACAAACAAGGCAGCAGCGACGAATTGGAAGGGCATGTAAAATCTGTAGGAAATATCACCACCGACCCTAGCAATATGGAAAGAATAAACCGTTGGAAATGTGCAGGTCGCATGGTGGATAAGCATCCACTTTTTGGTTTCGGTCCGGGAACTTTTGCCTTTCAATATGGTGTGTATCAAAAAAGCAGTGAGCTTACCATTATCTCCACCAATACTGGAGATGTAGGTGGTGCCCATAGTGAATTTCTATTGGCAATGGCCGAAGCGGGTTATCCTGCATTGTTGTTTTGGACATTAATCTTGCTTTTTTCGGTACAAACTGCCATGAAAGTGATCTACAATTCTAAAAATAGACAAATTAGAATTACAGCTTTAATGGCATTGTTGGGCTTGGTAACTTATTACACGCATGCACTATTAAACGAATACAGTCAATACGATAAAGTAGCTGTACCCATGTGGGGGTTTTTGGCGGTAATTGTTGCTTTGGATCTGTATTTTTCTGAAACTAAAAAACAAAATACTACACCTCAACCCGTTACCTAGGCCATGAGAAAACTATTAAATTTACCTTCCTTTTTTATTGGTTTTTCTATTATTTTTTTCTTTTCCATTGTTGCCATTCCAGGTTATTTAATCGCCCCTGATGACACCACAGACTGTAACGATATTGTTCCTCAATTTGCCAATCAACCCCCTGGTTCTGTGCTTAAATTTATTCGAATTAAAAACAACAACACGGATCAAGAAAACAACATAGTATCTATTTGGTTGCATGGTAGAACCAATGCAGGCAATCCTATACCCTTTGCAACTGTTATTTCTGAAAGTAAAGACAGCATTGTAATTCAAGAATTAAACTCAATTTCAAATTCCATTTATTCAAAGAATAATTTACAATTAAACCGGAAAAGTACGTTTATTTTTTCTCGGAAATTCTATTTGGGTAGCGATCGTTTTGGACGCGATGTTTTAAGTCGCTTAATGATAGGTGCCAGGGTATCGCTTTTTGTGGGATTTGTATCTGTAATTATTTCGTTAATTCTCGGGGTATTTATTGGACTTGTTGCAGGCTATAGCAAAGGAAAAATAGATTCTATTCTATCCTGGTTTATTGCAGTTTTTTGGTCTATACCTACCTTGTTAATTGCGCTGGGTTTGAGTTTCGCATTCGGCAAAGGATTGCTTCAAGTATTGGTTGCAATAGGATTATCTACCTGGGTGGAAGTAGCCCGTGTAGTGCGCGGCCAAACAATGCAATTGCGCGAAAAAGAGTTTATTTTGGCTGCACGAATTACAGGTTTCTCCATGGGTAGAATACTATTTAGGCATATACTTCCCAATTTAAAAGGTTCGTTGACTGTGCTTGCAACTACAAATTTTGCGGCCGCTATTTTATTAGAAGCTGGTCTTAGTTTTCTTGGATTAGGGATATCGCCACCAGCACCCAGCTGGGGGATTATGGTAAATGAATATCGTGGAAATTTGGTGCTAGATACGGCTTATTTAGCGCTGATTCCAGGCGCGGCAATTATGCTCTTGGTTATGGGATTTAACCTTCTAAGTATGGGCTTGCGCGATGCTTTGGACACCCATTTGCCCACCGCCAATTAAATTCGTTTAAAATTTTGTCAAATCACCAAAAATGAATTAGGTTTGAATCAATAATGACGACACGCTTAAAAATAACCATTGCCATTTTCGGAGTTACATTGGCAGGTGCATCTGTGTACTTTCTAACACGCAGCAAAGGCAGCGGCTTGTTGGCTTATGTGCCCAATGATGCCTCTATGGTAATTCGTTTTAATCTTCCAAAAATTGCAAAATTTTATGCCGAGAATAAGGATGAGATTTCCAAAATGACAATCTGGAAAAAGGCCACAGAAGCAAGCAATAATTCGCTGGACAGAGCAATTCAAGGCATTGTTAAAAATCCAGAAGCTTCTGGAATTGATTTTTCATTGGATTGCATGTTGTTTGTTCACAAAGCCCAACGTGGGGAAAATACGGGTATGCTTTTGCGTTTAAAAAATGCAAGCGATTTTGCAAAGTATATTAAAAACAATACTCCGGCTGGCTCCATTTCTGGCAATGAAAATGGCGTGGAATATGCAGAATTTGGCACCGGATTGTTCATTTCCTGGAACAATGAAGTAGCATTAATTACAGAACAAATGGCTGAACCCAAAGCCTACTTTGCAGCCATTTTAAATAAATCAAATCCTTCAGCAAAAGGCAATTTGCTGCTGAGTAAGGTAGAAGACGGAGAAGGGTATGCAGTTCTAGTTATGGGAATAGATCAATTTTTTATTGGCAAAAATGCCCCCATTGAATCTAAAGAATTTCACAATCCTTTTCCACCTGGAACCGCAATCATGTGCAGTTTAAATATGGTACCTGGAGAAATTAGCGCCGATATACGCATGATTGCAAACAATCAAAAAGATTTAGATAAACTCGGTTTTTTTAAGGAGTCTAGTAAATTAAAGCAATATAACCAATCCATATTCCCATCGGGAAATCCGTTATTTGCTTCAGCATTGGGAATAGATATAGAAAAGTTTTTAGACTTTTCAGAACTGATTAATCCTAAGTATAAAGAAACAAGAAATGATCCAACCATAAAAGGTATTATCCAATCTTTATCCGGTGATTTTGTTTTTGGCTTTGCAACAAAACCTGAAGTTATAGCGTCGCAAATAAAGGCAATTGAGGACCATAATTATGACAGTTACCCTGCTGAACCTGCCTACTCTTTCCTGGTGCATATTGGAACCAAAAATCAAAGCATTTTTAAATCTAAAATTTCTGAAATAGCAACACCTGAAAATGGGATATATACACTTTTTGGCGGCTTTTTTCAAATGTATTTGTTAGAATATGAAGACCATTTTTTGGCAACTTTTGATAAAACTATTTTAGAAAAAACAATAGCAAATGGAAATAAAATAAAAAAACCAGATTCTTCTTTTAATATTCCAAGTGAATGCTTAAATGCACCCTTTGCAATGATTATGAATAATAATAATTTCCTAGGCACTGGTTTTTATAGCTCGCTTCAAATCAATCCTAAATTTTCAAAATATTTCAATGGCAATTATTTTATTTTCAAAAAAGAAGACAAAATCATTGGAAAATTTAAATTTAAAGACACAAAATCGCACCCATTAATGGCCTACTTGCATATGGCCAACCTGAGCTATGAAGAGGCGGAAATGAACAAAACGAAAGTTAAGGGTTTTTATCCCGGGTTGGATTAAATCGACAATTGTTAAATATTTAATGTATAAATGGAGTTTATAAAACTTAACAATGTATTGCCAATTCCACTAAAGGATACACCATTAGATGGAAACCTGTGGCTGAGCAATATTCAATTTCAACGTGGCACACACTCCTTAATCATGGCTGATTCTGGAAAAGGGAAAAGTACATTTCTCAATATCATTTATGGTATTAGAAAAGATTTCAACGGAACAGTTTTTTTCGATAACGAAAATATTGAAAAAATATCCAGCAATGGTTTTTCCGAATTACGCACCCAGATATTTTCATATCTTTTTCAAGATTTGCGTCTATTCGGTAATTTAACCGCCAGAGAAAATATATTGCTTAAACCTGCCTGTAAATTTACCAACGGAGAAATTGATTTTTATGCCGAGAAATTGGGTGTAGCAAAACTCTTAGATAGAAACTGCCAAACACTAAGCTTGGGACAACAACAGAGAATCGCCATGTTACGCGCGCTTTCTCAGCCATTTCAGTGGCTTTTATTGGATGAGCCATTCAGCCACTTAGATGATAAAAATGCTGCCAATATGATGGCCTTTGTTTTGGAAAGATGCAAACAAGAAAATGCAGGTATTTTGGCGACAAGTTTAGGCGACAAACGCGGATTTGATAATTTTGAAATTGTGAAAATATGATAAAAAGTGTTGAAAGGAAATTGCTACTTTCCAAAACCAAACCTGCTCAATTTCTTATTGCACTTTTAGGTGCTTTTTTAGGGCTTTTTATTGTTATGGCTGGAGTCCAAGTATACGGAAACATGCAAGAATTGTTGACACAAAAAGATATGCTCGGCGGCGATTTTTTGGTGATCAATAAAAAGATTGGATTGTTAAATACGCTAAGTGGCACGAGCCCAGGATTCAGTGAGGAAGAACAACACGAACTTCAAAAACAAAAAGGAATTGATAAACTAGGCGTATTCACCGCAGGTACGTTTAAAGCATTGATGGAAATAGACCCCAAGATGGCTGACATGGCCGGTTCTGGATTTAAAACCGATTTGTTCTTTGAATCCGTTCCAGACGATTTTGTGGATATCGAACCATCGGAATGGACTTGGAAAAATGGCGAATCTGTACCCATAATTATACCATCAGATTATATCAAACTGTACAATATGGCATTTGCCCAAAGTCAAGGGTTGCCTGTCATCCCAGAATCGTTGATTAAAACAGTAACCTTTAAAATTCGTTTGCGTGGGCAAGGAAAAGAAGAATATATGGATGGCAGAATTGCCGGTTTTTCTGAACGTATAAATTCCATATTGGTCCCCAATTCATTTCTTCAATGGGGCAACCAAAACTATGGCGATGGCAAATCTGGAAAACCATCCCGAATAATTTTGCACTGCACAGACCCAGCTTCTCCATCCATTGTAAATTACATTCAAGCACAAGGATATGAAATGAACGAAGAAAAATTAAAAACAAGCAAAATGAATGGGGTTTTGCAAATTATTCTCACCATTGTTGCATTTGTAGGTGGACTTATAGTCTTGCTTTCTTTGCTTGGATTTATGCAATACAACCAACTCTTGGCCTACCGTTCTGCCTATGAAATTCAAACTTTGCACTGGCTGGGGTATGAAACCTTTGCCCTTTCTAAGCCCTACTTAAAATTTATTGCTGCCTCTATTTTAAGTACATTTCTTTTGGCCGTAATTGTGACCTATTTTTGTCAAAAATGGTTTACTGGTTTTCTCATAGCAAAAGGATTTGATGTGATCTTGCCTTCCTTGTCTTTTTCACTATTTACCGGTTTCATCATTTCAATGGCAATGATTGTATTAAGTGCATTTGCAGCACACAAACAAGTATTAAATTTGGCCAAATAACCCCAAAATGGAACGCCTTAAAACCGATTTATCTGCATTTAACAACAAATGGTATAAACCAGGTTCATTTTTTATTATGCGCATTTTTTGGTATATAATAAATGCTCTCTTCATCCATTCTTGGATTCCAGGTTCTGCCTGGCGTAGCTTTTTTTTACGCCTATATGGAGCCGATATTGGTTACGGATGTGTTTTTAAACCGCATGTCAATATCAAATATCCTTGGAATTTAGAAATTGGCAATCACACCTGGATAGGCGAAAGAGTGTGGATTGATAATTTGGCTAAAGTTTCGATAGCCGACAATTGCTGTATTTCCCAAGGTGCGCTGCTTTTATGCGGCAACCACAATTACAAAAAACAAACTTTCGATTTACTGGTTGGCTCTATCACTTTGGAAGAAGGTGTTTGGATTGGAGCCAAGTCTATTGTTACGGCAAATGTTACTTGCAAAAGCCACAGTGTTTTAAGTGCCGGTAGCGTTGCCACATCTAATTTAGATGAATATAGTATTTATGCCGGAAACCCCGCCGTTAAAATCCGGGAAAGGAAGATTGAAATTTGAAAATAAGCATTATTACCGTTTGTTTTAATTCTGCAAAAACACTCGAAGAAACCATTCTTAGTGTTTCAAAGCAAACGCATAGAGACATAGAATACATTATTGTTGATGGAGCATCTACCGACAATACAAAAGAAATAATACATAAATATTCCAATTTTATTACAGAATTTATTTCAGAACCTGATCGCGGAATTTACGATGCTATGAATAAAGGATTGGCAATGTGCACTGGAGACATAATAGGAATATTAAACAGCGATGATATTTATAAAAACACACATGTTTTAAGCAAGGTTGCCCAAGCTTTTGAAACTTCTATAGATTGCTTGTGCACTGACATTGAAATATTCAAGGACAATCCAAACAACGTAGTTCGGTATTATAGTTGCACAAGATGGAAACCCTGGATGTTTAGGATAGGACACCAACCCCCGCATCCCGGATTTTTTGTAAAAAATGAATGTTATAAGAATTATGGCAATTTTGATACACAATTCAAATTGGCGGCTGATTTTGAAATATTATTGCGGTTGATTGGCAAAAACAAATGCAAAACAGCTTACCAACCTTGGGTTTCAGTTTCTATGCGCAGCGGCGGGGCAAGCCAAAAAAGTTTAAAAAACATTAGGTTGGCCAATCAAGAAGACCATAAAGCTTTAAAAAAGAACGGCTACTTCAGCCTTTTACCTATGATTTGGTGCAAATATTTGCTGAAAGTTTTTCAATTTCGGTAATTAGAACCAAACAAACTATCCACCCTAAAAACCCAAACAGGGAATTCTTTGTCTGGTGCATGAATTTGGGTGGTTTTTTGTCTTAGATTGATAGAATCAATATGGTCGAAATGGCTGATGATGACCGTATCTCCAAGGCCAAATTTGTAGGTATTGGTCATTCGCAATTGGATGTTTTTTTTCTTCAGCACTTTGCTATAATACAACTCAAAGGGATTATAAGTTCCTAACAACCAAATTCCAGTGTATTTTATTTTACCGGTTCTTTCGGTATTTTTAAACACCACTTGTGGGTCTACATCTATCCATTGTTCCATTGTATTCCAGTTTTTATCCCAATTTACAACACCCGCAAAAATAATACTTGTATATACAATAATAGAGAATATTTTACCTCTTTTTATTGACATTGATTTGTCGAGTATTTCACCAATTCCCATTGCCAAAATCATTGCAAGACAGATTACCCCAGGTGCCAAATACCAATTTATACGGGTTTTGGATATGGACAACAATATGCCAAAAACAAGGGTAAATGACGCAAAATAGAACCATTTGTTTTTGTTTTGAAAAGGCAAAAACACCATTCCCAATAGAACGAATGGAATTCCAATCCAAAACCATTGAAAATATTGGCTTACAATTACATCCAAATAATAGTACCACTCACTCACATGGCCTTCGTTTGGTGCAAAATACCTAACGGCAATTTCATTGTCCCAAACGGCTTGTAAATACCCCGGGGTAATCCATTCTCGGTATCCATAATAGCCAAATACAACAATAAAAGGAATCCATGCATATTTAATCAGCTCCAAAATGGTCGTTTTCCGTTCTTTATAAAAAACAAAGTAAACCATTACAAAACCAGGTATCCAAAGGATAGCCGCCAAACTTTTCGTTAAAATAGCCAACGACAAATAGATAAAAAATGCGGCGATTTTTTGTTTTCTATTGTCAATAAAAATTACCTTATAAAAGGTGGTTATACACAACGCAAAAAACAACAGCAACAAAGCATCGTAATCCCCAGTGCGGGTAATGTGATAGGTATTAAATCCGCCACAAGTGAGAATAATGAATACAAAAAGAAATCCAGTTTGCGTTGAAAAATATTTTTTCAAAAATACAAAAAGCAACCAAACCGTAGCAATGCCAGCCAGTGCAGAAGGGAGACGCAATGCCAACAATCCAGGGCCTAGAATTTTAAAAAACACAGCTTGGATGGCAATTAACAAATGGGGCTTTGTATTCCAGAAATCTGGCTCTCCGTTATAGGTAGGATAAGCAAAATTCCCCGATTCAAACATTTCTAAAGCATTGTTTGCTTGTCTACTTTCATCCCACAAATACATGGGCTGCAAATCCAATTGGTAAAGCAAAGTCCAAGCTATCAGCAAAAATAGAAGAATGAATTGCCAATTCCATTGATTCCATTTATGTTCCATAAGGGTATAGTTCATGTAATTTTTATTGAATGATTGCTATTAGAATGGCAACAAGGGAAATTACAACGACAGAATATTTAAATGCAGGAGAAGTAGCATTTTTAGAAATCACTGAAATGTAACTATTGGGTTCGAATCGATACCCATCTAGGTATTGTTTTGCAATTAAATTATAAACGCGTTTTTCTCCAACGGTCTTGCCTTTGGCAACAGTTGCATTCACTCTAGGCATGGTATTCAAAATCATGCGCAACTGATTGCTTATACCCACATTCATACATTGCAAAATTCTAACGCTGTCTATCCAACCCGAGTCCGTAACCCAAAATTCAAAAACCACAGATTCTCCGTTTCTATTCATGCTTGGTTTTTCATTACCCAAACCTTGCATTCGGTCTGCCAAATATCCATAAAATCCTTCATCCCCATCAAGGAACCAAGATTTCGCAGTGTCTTGCCCAAAAGACAAATTGGAGGCTACAAAAACATAAGTGAAAATAAAAAATCGAATCAATCTACAACTAAAATGCTTGCTGATTTGGAATGCATCATGTCTCCAATTTTTACAATATACACGCCCGGCGAAAGGTTCTCTGGGAGTTTTATTTGTCCCTTTTCTTCCATAGATATAGCCAATTTTCTTCCATCTGAAGCAAATATTTCTACCCTTAGATTTGAGACATTTATTCCCTGAATGTTTAATTTTTCACCCGATTTAACAGGAACCGGGAATATTTTAAGATCCCCAATATTCACAGTATTTGTACCCAAATGATTTATTATTACTGCAATGTCCGCGGTATCCTTACATGCGTTGCTGGTGCTGGTGGCAACCATACTTACTGTATAATTGCCGGCATTCGCATAGGTATGGTTGTAGGGCGAGCCAGACTGAGAATTGCCATCCCCCCAATTCCAATTTATAGTCAATCCACTGGTTGTAATAGGCACGCAAACCAATTTATTTTGCCATACCAAATTCCAAGTAAAACCTGCAACGGGCCTAGGTTTTATATTTACCGTTAATGGAACTCTTGCAGAAGCGCATCCTTTGTTTTCTGTACTGTAATAATATTTCACATTGGACAGCAAAAGTCCGGTGGAAACAGTATTGCCTACAAAAAATGGTAGATTATCTGCAGAGTCTAAATACCAATTAACTTTACCTACTGGAATATTTACAACCATACTGCCTATTCCTTTGGCACAAACAGGGTCTGATTTCACAGACGTTGGCACTGGTGGCGCATTTACATTTACCAACACACTGTCTCTTTTGGCATTGAAGCAACCTTTTTCCGCGGTTTCAATATAAAATTTAGTATCAGATTTTAATCCACCAACGGCAATTTTCTGTCCAGTATAAATGGGTATCACATCTGCCTTTTTATTGTACCAATTTGCATCTCCCCACAAAAGCGAGAGATAAGGAAATGCAGTGTCCCCTTTGCAAATGGTATCGCCCCTTAACCCATAAATGGTTGGGTAATCGTTTACATGAACCAATACCTTAGACCGCCCGCTGCCACAAACGCCATTCCAAGTCTCAACGTAATATTCAACATCCCCTCTTGAAGAAGGTGTAAAAGTAAAACTCGGCCCTTTGGCCAAAGGTAACCCACCTGTAGATAAATTAAACCACCGTAAGGTATCATTTCCGGCTTGGGAAGCAGGAATTGTAATTGCCTTTATTGGGCGCAAACATATATTTGTATCCCCTACAACTATAGGTTTATCCGGAGCAAAAGCACTTCCAACAAATGCTTTCACTAGAACTCTGCCGCCTTTATTTATGCATCCCTTGTTGTTTGCCTCTGCATAAAATTGGGTATCATTTGCCAGCTTACCAGTCTGCAAATCCGTTCCTTTGAAAACAGCCGTTCCGCCGCTGGACGATTCATACCAATCTATGGTTCCTAAATTTGATTTTGCAGAAAGGTTGGCAATTGCACCCGAGCAAATGGAATCGTTTTTTACAGTGGGTTTATTGGGATATTCATTCAACACAAATTCTATTCTAGCCAAAGGTGTTTTGCAAGGACCGTTTACCACTTGAACATAAAATGTATCTCTTTTTTGGGCATTTTTTATCGAATAGGAATACCCTTTAAAAAATGGCACAGTATCAAAAGGACTTTTGTACCAATTTACAGTTAAACCAGCATCTGTATTAATGTCTATATTTACCGTGTCTCCTCGGCAACCAATTGTAGGTTTTTTGGTAGTTGGAGTTACAGGTTTAAAATAAACCATTTTTTCGGCGGTATCCAAACATTGTCCACTAGAATAGCTATAAACTGTAGTAATTAACTGGGTTTTGAAATTCTTTTTTACTGGTGGTTTGTACTTGCCATTTACCACGTATTGCGCAAAACTTCCATCATAAGTCCAACGGTGGCTATAATATTCCAAACCATAATAAATATAATAATTGTAAAAAACGGATCCGCTAACATTGGTCTTATTTGTATTGGTAAATCTAACAGTATCAGCGCCAACGTAGCAACTGTTATCGACCGTAAAATCGGTTCCGAAATTGTATTTAACAAAAGGATAATATTGCATATTAGCATCAAACCGCACAGAGCTGATATTTAAATTTAAACACCTATACCATTTTCCGCTAACAGATCCGCACCCAATGTTTTGTTTTTTTCCGTCACCTGCAGCCCAAGAATTTGTTATAACCGCAGCGCTTACAGCAGTGCTATCGCACTCAACAGAAATGATATATCCGCCGCTGCTTAAAGTTACCGGAGATTTGAAGGATGCTTTCCGCATAATACGAGCCAGGGGTATGCTTGCCCCCATAACTGTATCCACTGTTACAGTATCCGTGGCCAGCGGAGAACCAGTGGGCAATGAATCTGCACCGGCCTTATAAATTACACATCGTAGTTTAATATTCACAGGTCTTGCTGGAGTGGTGGCTAAAGAAAATGCATAAAAATAAAAACCAGATATAGTCATGCTTTGAGGCACTGGGAAAAATTGACCCAAACTACTCCCAGTTCGCACAGATACCGAATAATATCCGGTGGTTCCAAACCTTGGATAGGTCGTAGTATCCGATTTGCAAGATTTTGGATTCTGGGCATTCCTGTTTGTTACTTTTGTCGGTGCCGGCATACCAATGTTACCTATAATAGGTCTTCCTTCGGATGTAAATTGAGCCGAAACCTTTGCAATGCATAGAATTACTAGGCCAGAGATAAGTAAAATTCTTTTCATATCACACAAAATTTTCGTGAATTTAAACAAAATAACCGAAAAAAAAAGGATTGCTTTCACAATCCTCTCAAATTTTACAATCCAATTGCAATTCTATTTGGGTCCTTTTGACTCTTTTTCAGGTTTACTAGCCCTTTCCTTTTTCATATTTTTTAACTTTTCCAATTGCTCCGTGGTTAAAATTTGAGCCATTTTTTGTTTGTATTCCTTATGAATCAACTTGTGCATTTTTTTCAATTCACTTGAATCTGTACCGGCCGTTTTCTTCTCCATTAGGCCGTGCATTCTATTCACCATTTCTAAGTTTGCCGCCTTTACCTTTATCACTTGTTCGGGCGTTAATGCAAGCTCTTTTTCCATTTTTTCCGTTAAATTTTCAGCCCTTTTATCTGCATTAAATTCGCGGTGTTTTTTACCCTTATGCATGGATTTAAATTTGGTCAATTGTGAAGCGGTAAGAATGGTTTTGTACGCCTCCATTGTGTTTTTAACAATGGTTTTCTTAGACTCCTTTAATGCCTCTTTGTTCCCATTAGCCTTGGCAAAAGCAGCCTGAAATTGGGCACACGCCGTATCATTTAAGGCTTTAATTTTAAAATCTTGGTCGTTTGTTAAATGCAGGCTATCCTTCATCACCAATCTGAACTTTTCCAATTTTTCACATGGGGCATTTTCATCTCTGAGTTTTCCATAAACAATGGTGCTTAACAATCCAATTGATACGGCCATTAAAGTTGTCTTTTTCATAATCTATTTCTCCTTTTATTGTCTACATAAGAGTACACAAATAGCAAAAAGTTTAATTCATTTGTCCTAAAAATTATGCATTTCATGGAAATGAACTAACTTTGACCCCATCAGTATCTATGGGAAATAACTTATTGAAAGGGAAAAGAGGAATTATCTTCGGTGCCCTAAACGACGCGTCTATCGCCTGGAAAGTGGCCGAAACATGTGTAGCTGAAGGTGCACAAATTGTACTTACAAATGCACCGGTGGCTGCAAGGGTAGGACAAACTGAAGCGCTGTCCAAACAACTAAACGCACCTTTAATATATGCCGACGTTACCAAAATGGAAGATTTGGATGCACTAGTGCAAGGCTCAATGGATCAACTTGGTGGAAAATTAGATTTTGTATTGCATAGTGTGGGTATGGGTATGAATGTTCGCAAAAAAATACCGTATACTGAATTGAATTATGATTACTTGCACCAAACCTTGGATATCAGTTCAATGTCTTTTCATCGTTTGATGCAAATTCTTTGGAAAAAAGATGCCATGGTAGAATGGGGAAGCATAGTTGCCCTTACCTATATTGCTGCGCAGCGTGTATTCCCCGATTACAGTGAAATGGCTGAAGCCAAAGCATTGCTTGAAAGTGTAGCCCGCAGTTTCGGATACCATTTTGGCAAGAAAAACCATGTACGCGTAAATACAATTTCACAGAGCCCTACTTACACCACTGCTGGTAGCGGAGTTGCAGGATTCGATGCATTTTATAACTATGCCAATCAGATGAGTCCATTGGGCAACGCAAGTGCGCAAAGTTGTGCTGAGTATTGTGCGGTAATATTTAGCGATTACTCAAGAATGGTTACTATGCAAAATCTTTTCCATGATGGGGGATTTAGCAATACGGGTATTTCCCCTGAATTGATGGAGAATATGAGCAACCAAGAACTTAGGAAATCATAAAGTTATTCAATTGCAATTTAAATAAAAAGAAATGGTTTTAAACCCTTCAGTTCTATGCTCCTCGGTCAAGTTTTCTAAAAGTACCCAATAAACTTATTTCTGTTGGAATTTTTAGTTCCGAAAGCAATTCCTCTGCCGGTGTTTCAACTTTGACGTCAAAATAACCCGCACTTCGCAATGCATGCATAATGCGGATGATTCTGAAACCAGAGAACCATTTTTTAAAACGCGATACTGCCATTTCTTCATTGGCTGAATTGGAAACGGCATCATCAATTGCTTTTTCAATGCCTTCTTGAATGAGTATTTGTGTTAAAGTCTCCGAAGTATTTTCCTTCCATAAAAACTTAGCGTCAAAAACTCCAGAGAAGAAGGCTTTTAATTCCCTAAATATTCCAAAATGATAGGTTTTTATTTCTTGATTTTCTTTGTACTCCAACATACTTCTCCCAGTGCCAAATGGCACCCTATCGCTATACCGCGTTGCTGGGCGTACAACTGTCGTATTGATTTCACCAAAACCAAGGGGCATTAATTTGTGTAAGAAATAATAATCTTCACCTGCCTGCCTGGTGTTCATTCCTCCACTTTTTACATAGGATTCGGCGCGCAACGCCATACTGCTGCCAACCGTGTGAAAATACCATGGATACCCGGCCCATTTCAAAGCATTTTTTAAATATCGCAAATGCAATTCATACATTTCAATACCATTATTCAAGGTTTCATCGTCAGATTTTTCATGCTCAAAATAAACGGAAACTGCATTTGTTTGTATATACAAATTAAAATATTGAAGGATTGAATTTGCCCAATTTTTGTCCACTTTGCAATCCGCATCTAAACACAACAATATGCTATTTTTACCAGGCTTCTTTAACCAAACACAAGCGCTATCCATAGCCAATTTTCTGGCCAAACCTACACCTGCCTTTTTGTTTGGCAAATGGTTATATAACAAGACCTGTGTTGGGTATTTAAAATTAATTTTGAACAACGAAGAATTCAATTCTAAAAATGCCTTCCTGTTGGTTTCGTGAACCAATTCTTCTGCATTTTCTGAAGCATTAATGACTATACATACTCCTAAGTTTTTAACCGCTTGCATTTGATTCAAAGACTCTAAAACCGGCAGCAATGAAACCTCATTCGAAGCTGGAATACAAACTATATGTTCTACAATTTCATCGTACTTGTATATACAAATATCATCAGGGGCTAAGTCTGTATTTTCGCCAGAGTTCTCCATTTTTTTCATAGGCAATTCGATCGTGAACACGGCCAGGTCTGCCTTGCCAAAATTCAAAGTACGTTGGAACAACATTATAGCCACCCCAATTCAACGGCTTTGGCAATGGTTCACTTTCTGGCTGAGACATCAACATTTCCATTTGTTTATCTAAAGGTTCCCTAGAGTCTATTTCTTCGCTTTGCTTGGACACAATGGCTCCTGCTTGGCTAAGTCTAGGCCTCGAAGAAAAGTATGCCTCATTGATAGCCTCAGAAACTTTTTCAACTTTACCTTCAATGCGGATTTGCCTCGCCATAGTTTGCCAAAAAAAATTAATACTTACCATTGGATTGGCCGTCATGTTTTGACCTTTTTTACTTGAATAATTGGTAAAAAAAACCAATCCATTTTCGGTTAAATCTTTAAGTAAAACAACGCGCGAATGTGGTCTATTTTGCGCATCGACAGTAGACAAAACCATGGCGTTTACTTCTTCCACTTTCTCTGCAATGGCCAAGTCGAACCAATGCTTAAAAGTTTCTACTGGGTTGTTCGGCAAATCAGACGGGTCGAGCATAGGCATGGCATACTCTTTTCGAATTGCTGCAATATAATCGTTGACAATCATGTTAAAGCTTTTAACGTCTTCCCGCACCTGGCAAAGGCATACGTTTGTTGTTCATGGATTTCATCATTTGTCGCATTTGGGTAAACTGGTTTAGCAATTTATTCAAATCTTGGATAGTGCTTCCACTTCCTTTTACAATGCGTTGTTTTCTACTGGCACTTAAAATTTCTGGCTTGGCTCTTTCTTGAGGGGTCATAGACTGAATCAATGCTTCAATCCCTTTGAAACTTTTGTCATCAATATCCAAATCTTTGATTTTACTACCTACACCAGGCAACATGGCTAAAATATCCTTCATGTTGCCCATTTTTTTAATCTGTTGCAACTGGCCCAAAAAATCTTCGAAATCGAATTTATTTTTGGCTATTTTTTTAGATAATTTATCGGCTTCATCAGAATCAAAAGTAGCTTGGGCTCTTTCTACCAAAGAAACCACATCACCCATACCTAGAATGCGCCCAGCCATGCGATCTGGATAAAAAACATCCATGGCATCCAGTTTTTCACCTGTGGATATAAATTTGATAGGTTTGTTTACAACCTTTTTAATGGAAAGTGCCGCACCACCGCGTGTATCGCCATCCAACTTGGTTAAAACAACCCCCGTAAAATCTAGTACATCATTGAAATTCTTAGCGGTATTTACCGCATCCTGCCCTGTCATAGAATCCACCACAAACAATATTTCATGCGGTCCCACAGCGCGCTTTATAGCTGCAATTTCATCCATCATGGCCTGGTCAATGGAGAGTCGACCCGCAGTATCTATAATTACCACATTGTGGTTATTATCCTTAGCAAACTTTACGGCATTTTTGGCAATATCAACTGGATTGTTGTTTAAATCTTCGCTGTAAACAGTAACCTCTGTAGAATTTCCAAGCACTTTTAATTGCTCCCTAGCTGCAGGTCTATATACATCACCAGCCACTAAAAGCGGATTGCGACCTTTGGACTTGATATATTTACCCAATTTGCCAGTAAACGTAGTTTTGCCAGAGCCTTGCAAACCCGCAATGAGAATGATGGTAGGGCTTGCGTTCAATTTCAGTTCCGCTTGCGAACCACCTAGTAATTCCACCAATTCGTCATGGACTATTTTGGTTAACAATTGACCCGGGGAAACCGAATTGATTACATTCTGGCCTTTCGCTTTCTCTAAAATAGTATCTGTAAAATCTTTGGCAACCTTAAAATTTACATCCGCAGAAATTAAAGCACGGCGTATTTCTTTTACAGTTTCTGCAACGTTTAATTCTGAAATTCTACCTTGGCCTTTAAAGGATTTAAATGCTTTTTCTAGTTTGCTTTGAAGATTGTCGAACATAAAATTAATTTGGCAAAGTTAGGGGCTGTTTGCCAATCAACGAAGCAACATTACAGTTCCTTTCAAAAAATGTGGAACGCCGTCGTAACCTAGGGCTTTAACAGTGTAAATATACAAGCCTGGCGCGCAGAGTTTGTTTTGAAAAAACCCATTCCATCCAAAGTCTGCGTCATCTGTGAAGAAGACTTGTTGCCCCCATCTGTTGAATATGGAAAAATCAAATCGTTTTTGGGGATCTACAGATTTTTTATAAATAAAACCTGCTGAAGGTTTAAAAATTTCGTTTAATCCGTTGTCATCTGGGGTAAAAGAATTGGGGAGCATTAGATAGGATGCAGGCACTAAACAAACTTCATTGGAAAAACTTGTATCTTGGCTAATCGTGTCTTTTACAGCATATACCCTCATACAAATAGAATCGAGCCCCAATTTTTCGATGTCGATGCTATCCATTTTTTGGATTCCTGGCCCAACCGTTCGAATAATTTGAAAAACACCATTGGCATCCTTTACTTGCAAGTTGTATTCCTTAACCCCAGAATACCAATATTTATAGGGATTCCAAATCACGGCTGTGCTGTTTCTACCGGCAGAAACGGTTTGCAAATACATTGAATTGGAAACCACGCCAGGCTTAGAATATTCTCCACAATGGTCTCTAAATTTTACCTGATAAAAATTCATCTTTGAATGCACATCTGCGTTTAAATCGTTTGCCGTTAGCAATGAATTTTGGACAACTGGCATAAAAGAACCTGACAAGCCCGTTAAGGATCGTTCCAAAACGTAAGAATAATTTCGAATATAAATTGGATATTTTTCCCAATTAACTTTGGTGTAATCGTTGTTTTCAACTGTAACCAAAGTGGTATTTACAATTCCTTGAGGCTTTATATAAATAGGGTGAGATTTTATTTCATTGCTTCTCGATTTAAATGCCCCGTTTACATGCACTGCTTCTACATAATACCAATAATCTTGATCGCATAAAAAACTATCTGTAAACGTTTGCCGGTTTGAACGAACAGAAGAAATTCTTTTAAAACTTCCCGAGGGATTGTCTTTTCTAAATACATCATAATGACTTAAATCATTGGCCCACCAATCGTAAGCCAACCAATTTAATTGAATGTGATAAGGCTCAAAAACGCTATCTCTCAGAACTATAGTACAATGGCTATTGCCAAATTTACCCAATTGGTCACAAGTGTCTTCCATGCGAACGGTAAAGCAAAATCTTTTGTTGTTTACTTGGTTGCCATAATTCCACGACAAAGAAGTATCACTTCGATTGTAGGTGCTGTATTTTTTATACAACGCTATACTATCTAAATATACATGATATTGTAAAAAATTACCCAATTTGGTTTTTTGCCAGTAGCAATCTACCTGGCTGTTGTTTCTAACGCTTATAAATGCCAATTCTGGTTTTTTTGGACCTGCAGTATCAAAAATATAAATATTGCGCGCAACTTGGCTTTTACATCCCTTTTTATCTTCTACATCCAGGGTCACGTAGTGGTCGAATGGTGACCTGTAGCGCCAAAAAGTATTTATTTTGGTGCTTGTATCTGTAACTAGTTTCAGTTCTCCAAAATTCCATTTGTAAGAAACTATCGGGTATTTAAAGGTAGATTTGGAGTAAAATTTAACAGGATCAACCGCACAGGATGAATCGTTAGATTCGGTAAAAGCGGCAACGGGAGGTTGCCAAACTACAATGGAATCTTTAAAAAATGTGTCTTTACAACCATTGTAATTTTCGGCATAAATAGTTGGATAAAATACACCCGGTTTTGTATAGTAAAACGAAGGGCTATTTTGATTGACAATGTCAATCACGTTGTCGCTGTCAAAGTCCCACCAAATTTTGGTAAAAAATCTACTTGTGTTGCTAAACTTTACGAGCAAATCATTTGCACATCCTTCGGTACCTCTTAAAAAATTGGTTGACGTAA
This sequence comes from Bacteroidia bacterium, assembly GCA_038317095.1. Taxonomy (GTDB): domain Bacteria; phylum Bacteroidota; class Bacteroidia; order NS11-12g; family UBA955; genus JAGXTF01. The sequence goes on from JBBQBB010000022.1 coordinate 42,098, forward strand.
ACGTATGTTTAGCTTCCGGTCCCTTTAATACGGTAACGGAATCATCGCTTATTTTTATAGCAGAACAACCCATAGAATCGGACAACAGCAATCTTGGAACAAATTTTTGGACCTTGAAAGACTTATCTGTTACCGTATAGTTGTAATATTTTAGCAACACTGTATCTGCGACAATACCGTTGTCATAGTCCATAAAGATACGATTAAACGCTTTGCTCTTATTTACAAATTCAACCCGCAAAGGCTCGCAACCCAAAATGTTTTTCACTTCAAAATCCGGTTCAGGGCCTACAATTCGGATGTAATTTTGCTGAACCATTGTGTCAACACAACCATTTGCATCCGTGGCTATTAATGTAAGCGGATATCCGCTGTTGTTATTTTTTGTGTAAAGATGCCCTGCTATTTCATTGAGAAATGTGAAAGTAGTATCTCCATCCCCAAACCGCCATTTGTTGTACAAAGACCCTACAGTGCGGTTAATAATGTTGATGAGTCTTGGGGCGCAAAAAGTTACGGAATCTGGGGTAAAAAAATCGGCCTTAATGCCAAATACATTCACCGTGGCAGAAAAAGTATCTGAGCAAGTATTGTATTTTGCCACAATTGATATTTTATAAGTTCCTCTTTTGTTAAATTTTACTTTGGGATTGCCAACCGTAGCAGAAGGGGAAAAAACAATGGAAGGTGAATCGCAAAAATATTTTATGGATTGCGTCCATGGCGAACTTGCATTGGATAGTTGAATTTCATTTCCTTTGCATACACCCCATTTATCCGCGGAAAATCCGGCTGTTAATCCAGCTTGGGCCATAACCGAGGCTGTTGAATCTACACAACCCGATTCATTTGAAAACACTTGATATGCACCATGGTATCCCTTTTTCACCCAACCATCCGTATTTTGCTTCAAGGAATCGGTAAAACTTATCATTCCTTTGTCATTGCTTTTCCAACGGTAAGTCTGGGTACCTGTTGTAACTTTATAATTCACATTAAATACGGTTGTGGATTTATAGGAAACTTGCAATGGGGCGCAGCCAACAACTGGACTTGCCGAAATACTTCGACCGATGCCACTTATCCTAACTTTAGATGGAAAAAATGTTTCATAAGAACAACCTTTTACATTCGTATCCATAAGCAATAAACTAATTTGGTACCTACCCGTTTTCGGCAATCGCAGGTAAATGGTGTCATTGAATGCGTCCAACAATCCCATTGCGGAATCTAAATTGCGGATAAACCATCGTTGAACAATACCAGGTTTTTTATCTTTGGATACAATAAAACATTTAATTGGTTGACCGATACAAGCAAAGGTATCCGTCACAAAAATGGAGGCTTTGGGAGAAATAACATGTATTGTGTCTTTTAGACGCAAGGAATCTTTGCATTTTTCATTATTCCATAAAACCAACTTCGCCGAATAATCACCTATTTGGTAATAAATGTGTTTAGCGCTGTCTGAATTTATTGAACTTACAACATTGCCGAGTTTATCATAAAATTTAAAATTGTAATAAATGGGAGATTTTTTTGATACCGATTTTTCCTTAGCAACAAGCATAACCTGATTCCCAGGACATATTGGATTTGGAATTACTTTAAAATTTGAATCCAGATGACCGAAAGCAGATGCCTTCATAATTGTTAATGAATCTTTGCAGCCATTATTTCCATTCGCGACCAATTTTACATTGTAATTTTTACCCGAATTTGTAACATAAGAATCATTAAATGTGGTGCTTTTTGAAATTAATGTATTGGAATTGTCTGTAATTAACCATTGCCACTTTGTTCCTTTTGGGTCTTCCACAGATGTGTTTGTGAATTTAAGTGTTTTAGGAACGCCGCAATAAAATGGAAAATCACTTGTAAATTTTGCAATAGGCCCTAAAATGCTAATTTTTGATTTGTATTGTGCGTAAGAAATACAGCCCCTATCATTTTCAGAAACCTTAATACTAGGGCTTCCAGTATCATTGAAACTTACGTTTATACTCTTGCCTATCAGCGAATCCGCAAGAAAACTTGGACCCAATATAGACCAAATAGGATTTGGCCTTTTTCCCCCTGTTACTGTTAAATTCAGTTTTTCATGCACGCACAAACTGTTTTTTGAAGCTGCTATGGCCAAAAGTGTAGTATCTCCAAATGAAAGCAAATTATTCGCTTTGTAATTGTAAATACAACCTTTGTTTGTCTTCAATTTTAAAAACACATCAAAGGTATCGCCTTTAGAATAATACAACTTTGGCGGTATTCTTAGTTTTGAAACCAGAGGAGAAGCTCCTGGAAATTGCCAATCAAAAGACTTTAGTGACTGAGCTGTTGTATCAAAACTCGGTCTTAGTTGCACGTATTTGGGGGCACAACCCGAAGTAATATTAGGGTTCATACTCAATTTTACAGAATCCCAAATACTGATCCAAGTATCCCTAAGTAGCGAACCTTGGCATGCCCAGCTATCTCTCACTTGTAAAAAAATTCTTTTGTATCCTTGCGGTCCATTCAATGCATACTTTAAAATTTTTGGACCATTATAAAAAATATTTCCATCCACCAACCAATCTCTAGAAACTACATTTTGCGTACTGTCAGTTAAAATCAATGAATCTCTCCCACTGCAGAAGGTTGGCTTGTTGGCTCGCATTTTAATTTCCGGCGTGGATCTGCCCAAAAATGCTTTTTTCTTGCCAATGGCCAATTTTGCACCAGAAGTGGTTTTAATAATTACAGTAACATCGTACCATCCAGCGGCAGTGATAATGGTGGAATATTTGTCGGGCCCTGGCTTGTATGGCGCACCTGCACCCAATTGCCATTCAAAAGAAATACAAGATGTGCAATTAATAACTTTGAGGTTTACTGCACCAGGAACACAAACGTCGGGTGTGACAGCCACAATTTCTGGCACAACCTGCGCCACGGCAGGTAAAATGCCTAGCAAACAAAGAAACAGGAATGATATTTTGTTAATTAGAGCCACAAATAGTGATTCAATCCTTCAAAAATACGTATTTTGCGCCTCAAATGAAACTTTTTCATAAACCAATACTTAGTCTGACACTACTTGCAACACTTTGGTTGCCTTATGGATGCCAACAAAAATCTAAAAAAGACAATTCTAGTGTAATGAAAGCTTATTCTGAGGCTAGAAAAGCCCAAGATTATACTGCAGCGTCTGCCCTTTTGTTGCAAATTGCAGCCAATGATTCTGCAGGATCAGCATGGGTTTATGATAGTTTGTCGTTGTACCATTTCATTTATTTGGCACCTACAAACATGGTTCGGAATCCTACAACTGCAAAATACTATACTGAGAAAGGCCTAAAGTACAACGCCAATAACGATTTTTTGCAAGAAATCAAAGCCAAGTTGCTCCTAGAAGAGCAAAATGACACGGCTTCTTTTAAAATATTTAAAAGCCTTTACGACAAAAGCGGCGATTACACATATTTGTGGGAAATGACCCTTGTAGAGTTGTTGCGCAGAAGAACGGGCGTAGTAGACACAATGGTTATGAATGTACTTACCAGCAGTGAAGCTGACAATAAAACAGTGCGTATTATGGATCAAGTGCGCCAAACCGTAAAGGCTAAAGCTGCGTTTTTATACATTAAAGCTACTTTGTACAATATGAAGGGCGAACTCAAAGGCACCGCAGAATCTTTACAAGAGGCTTTAAAAATTGAACCCAATTTTTTCTTGGCCCAAAAAGGCTTGTATGAATTGCAACAGAATCTTTCTGGCGCTGGTTCTCAAAACAGATAACAATTACGAAAATGATTATTGAAAATAAAATTGCGTATGGATTGGCAATTGTTTTTGCTACTTTTTTTACTTCTTGTGCAACAAAAAAAGAATTTGCCCAGACGAACATCGCATTGGCTCAAACACAAAAAAAATTGGATTCTACCGCTTTGGCAAATAAAAATTTGCAAACTGAAGTTTCTTTGCTCAAAGTTACCCAAGACATGCGTTTGAAAGAAAATGCAACCGAATTAAAAAATAAAGAATACAAAATCTATAAAAATGCGATGGCCTGTTTCGATTACGTATTGGCAGCGCAGCAAATGGCTAGGTTGTCTGAAATTGACACCGCAAACAAGGCTGTTTATTATGACAGCTTAGCCATGTATCATTTTTTTTATTTAATGGATCCAAATACCATGCGACCTAACAATGCCGCCTATTATTACACCCAAAAAGGTTTAAAATTAAATCCAAATAATGAATTTTTATTGGAAATAAAAGGCAAGTTAGACCTTGAAGAACACCGCGACACTATGGCTTTGGGCATTTTTAATCGATTGTATAAACGCACCGGAGATTACACCTATTTGTATGAAATTACTTTTATACAATTGGCTTTAAATAACAACATTAAATTTACGGATAGCGTAATTAACAAGGTTGTTAAAAACATCGAAAGTGAAATTAAAACGGTTCGTTTGGATTATTTACAAGAAAAATTCAAGCAAGAAGTTCCTGCAAAAGCAGCCTTCTTATATTTGCGTGCTGTTATTCAAAATGGGGTACAAGGCAATAAATCCAAAGCCATGAAGACCTTGGAAGACATTTTAAAAATTGCCCCTGATTTTTATTATGCCAAGGGATTGCTTGCACAGCTTAAAAATCCACAGCAAAACCAGCAGCAAGGCGCAAGACCTTATTGATTTTCAGGCTTGTTCTACTTCAACTCGCTTTAAGTTAAATTCTTCTTTGAGCACGTGGTAAGTCATTTCGGCATAGTACCCGAGTGCGTCGATAACGTCTTTAATTTCAGACTCATGCAAAGTAGAACCGGGTTTTCTAAAAACCAAAGCGACTACATTTTCACCTGGGTTGAAAGAAAATTTACCATATTGCAAATTTATATTCACGGTAAGCAATTCTTCTAAAAACTCATTTCTTTTAAGGGTAGGCACATAACAAAAAGGAATGGTCACCTGAAAAATTGTTGGATCTGCAGCGAACTTATAATAATTCCATGGATTGGACTCGTTTTCCGCCCAAGCATCAATATAAATAGGCATATCTTCATTCATCAAAAACCACTGACCTTCGCCTTCATTTTTTGCATCTGCCGGATTTACACCTATTTTTTCAATAGCGCCATCTACCAGTGCAAACAAATCCTGTAATTCCATTTGAACCGCAAATTACGGGTGTTTTGTTTTGTTTTTGGCTCTAATTTAAAGAATTATTGCTTGTTTGTTCACTTTTATTGCACCAACTTTGCTATGTGAGGCGAAGGGATTTTTTGAACATACCAGATGCATCTCTGCTTCGCCAATTTTTCTTTTTATTGCTGGGTGTGGTAATGACGGCATATGGCTTAAAAGGATTTTTATTGCATGAAAATCTAGTGGATGGTGGCATTACTGGAGTAGCACTGCTTGCATCCCATATCACAAAATTACCCATAGGTTTGTTGGTTATAATTATAAATGTACCATTGGTAATTTTAGGGAGTACACAAGTTAGCAAAGCTTTCGCGTGGCGAAGTATCTTGGCCGTTTGTTTATTGGCCATAATGGTTTCATTTGTTGAATTTCCATTGATTACCCGTGACATTTGGCTTATATCTGCATTTGGTGGGTTTTTCGTAGGCGCCGGAATGGGTTTTGTAATGCGAGGTGGCGCAATGATAGATGGTGCAGAATTATTGTCGATTTATTTCAGCCGAAGAAACCAATTTTCCTCAAGCGATATAAGCTTAATTTTAAATATCGCTATTTTCTTACTGAGTGCACATTTCCTAAATATTGACATTGCGTTGTATTCCATCATTACCTACTTCTCGGGCACCAAAGCAATGGAGTTTATTGTGGAAGGGTTTGAAGAATATATTGCTGTAACTATTGTATCAGAAGAATACGAATTGATTCGCAACATGATTGTTGAAAAAATGGGTAGAGGTGTTACCCTATTTCATGGCATTATGGGGCATGGCAAAAGAGGCCAACTCATTAAAGAAACTCAAATTGTATACACTGTAATTACCCGATTGGAATTGTCGAAATTACAATATGAAATTAACATGATAGACCCACAAGCCTTTATTTCTATGGGCAGTGTTATTGACACCCGAGGTGGGATGATAAAGAAACGAAAAATTAAAAAAACACCCGAAGTGCCTTTTTAATTTTTGGGTTTAAATAGATTTTCAAGTCCCGTCAAATGCACCCTGTGTTTGCGTTTACGTTGCATTTCGTAATCATATACCAAGTTACCCAATTCAGATAAAAATGGGAGTCCTACTGTGTAATATTCATATACATCATCGTTCAAAATCTCATCTTCATTGCAATATAAAATGGCACTGAGCATAAACTCTACGTCATTAGAAAAGTCAACTATATATGCGCAATCTGCAATAACACCGTAGGCTCTGCCGACTACATTAAAAATACGTAAATCCGCATTCGCAGGTTTGGGTCTGCCATCTCCAATCATAAAGTATTTCTTATAATTGTCGGGCAATGGATATTGCGGAAAAGTACACTCTCTTGGCCACATCCCCATGTATTTTCGCAAAACATTCAAATTGCTATCCTCAATTTCAAACCTTCTGGAACCAGGAAATTCATTGGTAAAAAACACCCTCGACAGCACGCTGTGCAAATCTTCAAGCGGGATATAATTGTTGTAATAATAAGATCTTGGAAATGGGAATAAAAAACCAGATGCATCGTAATATCCCTTTCCCATAAATACTTCTCCCAACGGGTTGTGCAGCCTTTCTTCAGCAGAAGCCGCCTTTTGTTTGTAAACCGTATCCTTGTCTTGGAAAAAATAAATCGGGTTGGTTTTTAAGTTGCTATAATCACCGCAAGGGGGCACAAAACGTTGCACAATGCGTACATCTCCGAGGCCCTTTTTTTGTAAGTTTTCTTGGATATAATTATACCCTAAAAATTCATAGGTTCTATTGTAGGCTTCGTTGTCGCTAACCAACATCATTCTTTTTATATACCCTTCCATCGAAGGTCGCAAATTCATTTGGGTAGAATCCCATTGCATAGTGGTTTGACAATAATCTGCGGTGTCTGTAACCATGCCGCTAGTTAATGAAACACGTTGCTTTTTTAAGGATTGCATTTTCTGCAAGGCAAGCATACAAGTTGGCAATTTTACCAGACTGGCCGGGTACAAAAATTGGTTGCGGCTGTAGTTGAAATAATGATTTTCCAAAACAGGCCGTCCTTTGTTGTTGCGGTTTATTTTGGTGTATACAATTTGGTAGCGGTATTTTTCTGGAGCACTGATTACATTGAAAAACTGGGGTGTTCCGTTGCTTAAAATTTGTGTAAGTAAAGGAGAATTGGGGCGGGTTAAATTGCCTTGACCATATACTGAAAAGCCACTCAAAATCGTCCAGATTAGAAATAAATACCTCAGCATAGAATCACACAAAATAAAGCAGAAAAACTAGAAATCCAATGAATCGGATGGATTTCTACTTTTTTCTCACAAAGCACATGTAATTTTGATTGTTATCCCACCAATGGTAGCCTAAGGAGAAAGGCAGCTTTTTAACCGTTGCAGTTTCCTTGTACAATTTTGCCAAGTCTGGCTGAAAACCGCCTTTGCCAAAGTCTCTAATTGGCGCTATGTAAGTTCCATACAAGAAACCGTCAAAATTGTCTTTTAAAACCCTATAAGGAAAACCTGTATCATCTTGCACAACCGCTTTGGTAATGGACAAGGACGCGTCCCTAAAATCACTCATATAGGGGTGGTGCATGAGGTAACTCGCTGCTTTAAAAAACACATTGGCACTGCCGAATGATTTTACATGCGTTATCAATTCAGGATGAAGTTTAACTCCATCATTGCTCGCATCGCAGCTAAAATATTCTAGAGACCTTACATCGTTTTTCTTACCAAATGGAAAATAAGTAATGCGCATTCCTTGCACCGTATTTTTATTATTTGTACGTACAACTGTTTCGCCTTTCCCGTTCAATTCTATTAGTTCCACATTTAATATTTCGTAACCTTGACGCGCAACAAACACCATAAAAACGGGAATAACGCCTTTTACCACAGGTATATCTCTTTCCATCTGGCGTGTGATAAAATAACTTCTGCGAAAAATATCACTCAAGGTAGCTTCCATGGAATGCAGATAATTGCCCCGCATTCCAGCATTCATTTGGCCGAGCTGGGGAACCTCGCCCACCTTTTCCAAAGCTAAGTACAATGATTTTTTGGCATCTGGAAAAAATGTGGATGCATGTAAGAAATCAGCACCAGAAAACGGATAATACAGATTGGCATTTTTGTCTATGCGTTTGTACAATTCAGAATCTGCAAAACTGCGCATTTTAGACAATCTATTTTTCTCCATTTCCGCCCAGCGGGTATCCATCATCACGCAATGTTTACTGTACACACTGTCATCAGAAAGCTTGCCCAATTCATGTCCATCCGTCATTTTCAAACCTGCAATATAGCGCGCATAATCATTGTACTTTCTGTGTATATTTGTATGTACAATAGTATCATCTTTGGATTTAAATGTGTCTGATGGGTGCGTTTTAGAAGCATTGCCTCCACAAGAAAAGAGCAAGGAGCCGAAAATAAGAAACGAAATAATGAATCGCATTTTATTTTTTTACAAAAAGCATGTAATTCTGTTTGTTGTCTTGAAAATGATAACCCAAGGAGAACGGAAGTTTTTTCACATTTCCAGAGTCCTTGTACATTTTAGCCAACTCGGGTTGAAAATAACCGCTGCCTCCAAAATTGGCAATGGGTTTTACATATTCACCATACAAATAAGGCGTAAAAATGTTTTTCAAAAATTTCCAAGGAACACCAGTATCATCTTGCAACAGTGCAGCTGACAATTGCACGGTAATGTCTTTAATATCACTGAAACTTTCGTAATGCGGGCAATAGCTGGCGGCTTTAAGGAAACTGTTGCATTTGCCAAAGGATTTTACATATTTTACAAATCCAGGTTTCGCACGTAAACCTGCATTTCCTTTTACGCCAACATTGGTAATGTCGTAGTTGAAATACTCCAAGGTACGAATGTCATTTTTATTGTCTTCGGGTCTGAAGGTAATACGCACACCAGAAGGGAAAATATTGGAGCCTTCTGCCACTATCACAGCCTTACCTGAGGCGTCTACGGTAATGTGTTCCACATTTAACACCTCGTTTCCAGTGCGCACCATAAAAACCATAAACAATGGAATGGTACCTTGCACTTTGGGAATGTCGCTGCCCATATATTGGGTAATAAAATAGCTGCGGTTAAAAATATCTTTCAATGCCGAAGCAATGTTTTGAAAGTAGCCTGCGCGCTGACTCACGTTCATTTTTCCCAAATTGGGAACCCTGCCTACCATTTCGTTTGCCAAGAACAAATACTTTTTGCTCTTTGGAAAAAACTGTACTACGTTTAAAAAATCTGGACCCGAAAATGGATAAAAAGTATTTAAATTTTCATCTACTTTCGGATACAATTCATCAGTAGCCCATTTGCGCATGGCGGACAGTCTGTTTTTATCCATTTCAGCCCACCGGGTATTGAATTGATTTACGTTTACTTGCAACGAGGCTACTGAATCCATTCCGGCAAGTGAACTGCCACTCATAGCTGTCATTCCGGCCATGAATCTGGCATAGTCGTTGAATTTTCTGTCGAATTTTACATTGGATATGGTTTGGGTATCCGTTGGTTTAACTTTGCCAGTATCACCATTGGTTTTGTTTGCAGAACTGCCACCACAAGCGCAGGTAAGCAAAGCGCCAACCGCGAAAAAAGAAAGAATAAATATACGAAAAGTTTGGTTCATTTTTATTGAGAAATTGAATTGTTTTTTTGTTTTAAATGATCGGAAGAAATAAAATACAAGAGCCCACCCAAAGCTGCAGTACCCAGCCCCAATAGGGATGCGGTGGTTTTGTCTTGAAATTGATAAAAGCAAATTCCAATATTTACGATAATAAATAACATCGGTGTAATTGGATACAACCAGGCTTTATAGCCAGTTGGCTTGCCATGTCTAAACCTAAAAACGATAACACCAGCCACCGTAAGCAATGTGAAAATAGTTAGGGTAAATCCAATATAATTGATAATGGAACTAAAAGATCCAGTGAACAATATGCCCAGCGCCAATGCAGTTTGAAAAATAATGGCATAAATAGGATTGCCTGATTTGTCGGTTTTTGCAATGGCATTTACCAGCGGAAGTTTTGCAAACATGGGTTGAATTACCCGAGGACCAGCTATAATCATTGCACTGATGGTACTAATCAATAAAATACAAATAACGCCACCCATAATTTTTCCACCCAAAACGCCAAATATGTAATTGGCAGAAATAAGACCCACTTCTTTGGGTGCAAAATTAGATACATCAACCATCATTTCTTGAGCAGGAGCCACCATTAAAAACACAATATTTATCAATACGTAAAAAATGGTAACCAATCCGGCACCGTAAAGGATACTTCTGCTTAAATTTTTCTCTGGGTGTTTAATTTCCCCAGCCAAATAGGCACTGGCATTCCAACCGCTATAAGCATAACTCACAAAAACCAAGGCAATTGCGAATTTGCTTGAAAATATCTCATCCCAAACACCTGTTTGCATGCCAAAAGTGTAATTTTGGCTGTTGCCATGAAACAAACCGGCTAAGATAAAAACGGATATCAACAATACTTTGATGATGGTAAAAACTTTTTGAAAACGCACACCAGTACTAACGTTGATTAGGTGAATGAGGCCAATTCCCAATATAACTGCTGCACCAAAAAGAGTACCGTTTACACCGGGGAAAACCCCTTTGGCATAAGCGCCCAATGCAGCACCTGCCATAGCAATGGGGGCTGCAAAACCCACGGTAGAACTTACAAAACCTGCCATAAAGCCAATAGCCGGGTGGTAAACCCTACCTAAAAAATAATACTCGCCTCCATCTTCGGGCATGCGGGTTGCCAACTCAGCATAACTCACCGCACCGCATAGTGCAAGCACGCCACCAACAAGCCAAAGCGCAATGATAGGGAAACCGCTGTGTAGGTCTAAAAGTTGATAACCCAGACTCACAAAAACCCCAGTACCAATCATATTTGCAACCACCACGCTGGATGCACCCAATAAATCAATCTTCCTTTCAGACATAAAAAAGTGCCTGCTTTAGGGGCAGGCGGGCGCAAAAATAAGGTTTTTTTGCGGATTTTGCTTACTAAAATTATAGCTGTATCCACTCTATTACAAGGAGTTAAATTAGAAATAGGGTTTTGCAGAATAATTTAGACAGTTGGAATTTTTTCAGCGTCTTTTTATCTCGGTGAACTTTCTAAACCGTCTCCATTTCACCCATATCCTTTGCCAAGCCCCCGCCAAGGCGGGGCATGGGTTAACGTGGAAAGAGTTGCAGACCTGCCCGCTAAGCAGAATCAGGGGGGTGAGGAAAAAGCTCTGACACAAGCAATCACTTCACCACCTCCACTACACCTTTTTTCTCAAAGGCTTTGCCTTGCCAGTTTGTATATACACAGCGGTAAATGTATATGCCTGGCAATATGTCTTCGTTGGTTTCCCAAGCTTCATTTGCTTTGCCTCTAAACACATCTT
>JBBQBB010000023.1:0-53645 GCA_038317095.1 Bacteroidia bacterium
GTCTTTTTTTATGGATTTTGCATGCTGCATTGGTAGATTCATATCCGCCCATTGGCGGACGGCGGTTCGATCCCGCTCCCCGCTACTTTTTAGACTATCTTTAAGATGGTCTTTTTTTATGGATTTTGCATGCTGCATTGGGAGATTCATATCCGCCCATTGGCGGACGGCTGTTCGATCAGATATGGATCGGGAGCTCCCCATTACTAAATTTAAAAAAACTTTCAGAAATGGAAGCTTTTTTAATGTATTTTTTTTTGGCGGGAGGCCTCCGATTATCTTTGCCAAAAATGAAATCCAAAATTCTTTTCATATTGAGCTTACTGCCTTGCTTCCTTTTTTCGCAAGCATCTAAATTTCAAGGCAATTGGGTAAGTGCAATAGAAGTGAATCAAATTCCTTTGGATATTCGGTTTCAGGTGCTTCCCAAATACGATTCGTATATTTCTTATTTGGATGTGCCTGGTCAAAATTTAAAGCACTTTAAAATGAGTTCTACTGAAATAAAACAAAACAAAATGACGGTAGAAAGTTCGGATTTGAATTTGATTTTGACCGCCACACGCAGCGACAGCAATACGATGAAAGGCGTAATGGTACAAAACGGAAAAACCACCCATTTGATTTTTAAAAAGAGTTGGGGACTATGGCCAATTCCAAAACCACAAACACCAAAAGCTCCGTTTTCTTATGTGAACCAAGAAGTAAAAATCCCCACTGCCGATGGAAGAATCATGGCAGCTGGGACACTTTCATTACCAGATACGTTTCACAAATACCCAACCGTAATTTTTATTTCTGGAAGCGGGGCGCAAGACAGGGATGGAAGTATTGGCAACCACCATCCATTTGCAGTTTTGGCAGATGCTTTTGTAAAACAAGGCTTTGGGGTTTTGCGTTGCGACGATCGTGGTGCAGGTAAAACCATTGGAAGTCCTACTGTTATGGCAGCTACTACTTCCAAAGATATAGCAGAAGATGTATCTGAATTTATTCATTTTCTAAAATCACAACCCAATGTAGATTCTAATAAAATAGGCTTGTTGGGGCATAGCGAAGGCGGAATCGTTGCACCCATGGTAGCATCACAATACAACACTGAAGTGGCTTTTTTGATTCTACTTGCAGCACCTGCATTTGGGGGGGTTGAAATAAATTCTTTTCAAAATGAGGTGGCTTTAAAATCTTCTAAAATGAAATCCAAGGATTTAAAGTCCTACATGGTTTTACACCGAAAATTGTTAAATGGCATCATTCAAAATCAAGATACGACAGCATTTAAACCTGTTTTTGATTCAATTCTAATTAACTGGCGAAAAAATGACGCTACTTCTACCCTGCGCAAACAAATGGCAAATAACAAAAAAAACAATGCCATTTTATTTAAACGGTATTCATCCTTTTATTCCCCTTGGTGGAAATTTTTTCTAGCCTATGATCCCAAAATGGATTTGGCAAAAGTTCACTGTCCTGTGTTGGCTTTAAATGGCAGCAAAGACAACCAAGTTCCATCTAATTTAAACTTAGATATCCTAAAAACCACCATAGAATCAAACGGGAATAAAAATGTAAAAGCACTGGAAATGAAAGACATGAACCATTTGTTTCAAACCTGTAAAACTTGCGACTTTAAAGGGTATTTTACATTGGAAGAAAGTTTTTCTCCTGAAGCATTGAAAGAAATACAAAATTGGCTAAAAACGATTCAATTGAATTAAAAATCTATCCTGAATTTCTCCCTACGCAGCTCTGCAAATGGCAATGGATTAGCATTGTCGACCTCAAATTGTTTCCTATTGTGTACAATATGTATGGCTTCGTAAAGGGCATTCCTAAACGACAAGGTTTCTGCGGTTCCTTTTCCTACCAAATCATAGGCAGTGCCGTGGTCTGGACTGGTGCGCACAATGGGCAAGCCTGCGGTGCAATTTACGCCATCAAAAAAGGCAAATGTTTTGAATGGAATCAATCCCTGGTCGTGATACATTGCCAAAACCGCATCGAATTGGCGATACTGACCGCTGCCAAAAAAACTATCTGCGGGATAGGGGCCATAAAAGAGTTTGTTATCGGCAAAAACTTTGGCGATGGCGGGTTTAATAATATCCGTTTCTTCTTTTCCTAACAATCCGCCATCCCCAGCGTGTGGATTTAACCCAAGAACAGCAATGCGGGGTTTGGTAATTCCAAAATCCAACCTCAATGCATCATATAAGGTTTGCATTTTTTTTACCAATTTATCTATGCTTAGGTGTTTGCTTAATTCCGTTACGGCAACATGATCTGTGGCCAAGGCAACTTTTAAATCTTCACATACCAGCAACATGGCATAATCCTCTACCCCAAAAAACTTTGCAATATATCCGGTATGTCCTGTAAATCCTTCTCTATTTTCAGAAACAGAATGTTTGTCCAACGGGGCAGTCAGCAATGCATCAATGTCCCCTTTTTTGGCATCTTCCAATGCTTTATCCAATGCCAATATTGCTTCCAAACCAGATTCTTTGGATGCAACACCCGCATTCACTTCCATGGGGTTGTCGTTTATAGGTACCAAGTTTACTTTACCCACTTTGGCTTCAGAGGCGCTTCTAATTTGGTTGTAAACTGGTTCTTGCAAATCTAGTAATTTTTTATAATAGGCAAAAGCCTTGGTATTGGCATAAATTACCGGTATGCAATATTTTAGAATATTTTGATCCAAAAATGTACGAATGATAAGTTCCAAACCAATGCCGTTTGTGTCCCCTTGGGTAATTCCAATTTTTACCAATTTCTTATCCATTGGCTCTGTGTTTTAAAAATTCAACAATCAAACGCACACCAATTCCAGTTCCGCCTTTACCACGGTAAGAATCTCCACCCACATTAAATGCAGTCCCTGCAATGTCAAAGTGCAACCATGGATAATTGGTAAAATATTTTAAAAATGCGGCTGCAGTCTGCGCCCCGCCATCTGCTTTGCCCAGGTTTTTCAAATCGCTGATATCCCCTTTCATTTCATCTTCATATTCTTGCCACAATGGAAATTCAGCCAATCTTTCGTAAACGCGATCACCTGCAAATTGCATCAGTTTTTTTACATCATCAGAGGCTGTTCCTATCATTACACTGCCATAAGAACCTAAAGCGCGCATGGCAGCACCTGTTAGCGTGGCAAAATCCATTACCAGTTCTGGATTGTATTTTTGGGCAAAAGCCAATGCATCACAAAGAATCAATCTGCCCTCTGCATCTGTATTTAAAACCTCCACTGTGGTTCCATTGTAAGTGGTAATAATATCGCTAGGGCAAATGGCATTTTCTCCAGGTCGGTTGTCGGTAGCTGGCACCAATGCAATGATCCAAAGTGGCAATTTTAGTTTTGCTGAAGCATACATAATGCCGCCTACTGCCGCGCTGCCAGCCATATCGCATTTCATCTGATCCATGCTGGCTGGCGTGGGCTTCAAACTCAATCCACCGGTGTCAAAAACAACACCTTTTCCCACCAAAACTATGGGTTTGTCATTCTTGGCATTCGCAGGCTTGTATTCCATAATCGAAAAGGTTGGAGGATCTTGGCTTCCCATATTTACAGCAAGCAGACCGCCCATTTTCTGGCTTTCAATTTGGGCTTCATGCCAAACTTCTACTGAAAAACCAGCCTCTTTCCCCATTTCTTCAAATGCCTCAGACAAGCCTATTGCATTTAAATGATTTACAGGTTCGTTGACTAACTCTCTGGCCTTAAGTACCGCAGAAACTATAATTTTTATTTCGTCCAACCCTTCTGCTCCATCGCCTGTGATACTCACATTACTAAGTGTATTTGTATTTTTTACCCGGTCTTTTAAGTATTTGTCAAATTTATAATTAGACAACAATATACCTTCGGCCAATGCCAAGGCGTATTCCGCGCGATTGTCTGTATTTACAATTTCCACACTTTGTTGTTTGTCCGTATTTAAGGATTTACAAAGCCCAAATCCGATTTTTCGCAATCTTTCGGTTTCAACATGACCTTCACCTTTCACTGGCTCCAAATACCAAGTTCCGATTTCGCTTTTATAACTGTTCGATGCGCTTTCTTCCTGCCATTGGCTGGTAAAATATGCAGCAACATTCGCTGGCAAACCCGCGTTTTGTATGGATTCGATATTTTCTGTAAGAATTATTTTAGACATATAAGATAATAGGTGCGAATTAACAGCAAAAGCCCTGTAGGTTGTTAAATTTGATGTACAATTTTATTTTTGGGCTAAAAACGTATTTTTGAAGTCTGTATAAGTCCATTCTTTCCATTGTTTTGGGATCAATAATTTTGATTGCAGCATGCACCAAAGAAACGAAAACTACGAATAACGTTGTGCCTGTTGCAACGTTGGTTGGCGAATGGAATGGCATGATTGGTTTGACTCCCACAGCAATTCCAAATGTTGCTTATTACTTTAATATACGTTTAAATGGTACCATGAAAGTTGCGGGAACCGATACTTCCAGTGCCTTTGGAGATTCTACATACACCGCATTCGGGGATACAATTAAGTGCCCGTAATGCCGACGTGATGCTAAAGAAGCAACCATAGGTACCTACAGCATTGCTTGTAAAGTAAATAAAAGTTTTTCATTTATTTCAGGAACTTGGGGGACAGGAAAAAGTGCATATGGGGCTGAATCTATATTTTTAGGTCGCAAACAGCAATAAAGTTTAATCTTTATACATAAGGAGCCTTAGTTTTGTCTAAAGGCTTCCTTTATAAGGGCTTTATTTTCTGGTTCACAATAATAATGAGATACCTCATCCGCACTGTTCAAAGCAAAATCCTTCATGGTTGCTGGTATTGCGCAGTTTTGCTTACGGATAAGAAATACAAATTCCCCAATACAAAACTCCCAATCGGTTTCGTTTAAAGCCAGCCAATCGAACAAAGCCTCTACATTATTGGGTGTATACCCTTGAAAAAGATATAAGTCCGCAGCATTGTGCATCCATATACGGCTTACACTTTTCTTGGGTTGGCTCATGGTTTCTGCGTCTATAGGCACAGCTGCAGCCGCCACAGCGCAGTACAAATAACCCAGTTTGTTATGAAATTCTTGTCAAATTGCAGTTTCATTTTCTACAGTTGATTCATTCATATTTCAAAAATAAAAGGAAATACAAGTAAAACGATTCCAAACAACTAACACATGTTAGTTTGCTGACCGAGAAAATAAAGGCTCCCATTTAGCCAAAATTGCCAATTAATTTCTATCTTTTTTATCCCAAAACAAGCAATTCTAGATTTTTTTAAAAAAATACATTCTTTAACTTATTGTTAACCAAATACTTAAACTTAATAAAGAAAATAAATCACAATTTGTTTCTTTTGTTTAAAGTTAGTCTTATCTTTGCGGTTCATAATTATTAATTAAAAAATGCAAAATGGAACAGTAAAATTCTTTAATGATACCAAAGGTTTTGGATTCATCAAAGATGCAAATTCAAGCTCAGAGTATTTCGTACACGTTACAGATCTTGTTGACGAGATTCGTGAAAATGACGAGGTAACTTTCGAACTTAAAGAAGGTAAAAAAGGATTAAACGCGGTAAACGTTAAACGCGCATAAGTTTAAAACTGATTGACACTTTGAAAGCCCCTGAATGGGGCTTTTTTTATGCCCTTTTTTCTTGGGTGAGCCCAAAAAGTTGACTTTATTTTTTTAGCACAATGGGCAAAAACGTAAATCCAAACATCAACTTATTGTCGTAAATTCGGGTAGCTTTATAAGATTTAAAGGCGAATAGATCGCCACTTAACTGCAAAAAATAGTTCATTTGTTTTACCCTGTAGCCAACCCCAGCGCGCAAGCCCAAATTGTACCTGCTGTAGATTCCATTTTTTGTTTCAAATTTTATCCGATTGGAAATTTCAGGCATGGCGGTGTTCTCATACCCTCGTATATACATTTTCGGCTCTAGTCCAGCAAGTATTGAAAACTTTGAACTGCCCAGCATCCATTGCCACTGAACAGGAATGCTTAAATAATTCATAGTAAGAAAAGTAACCTGAGGACTGTCGACACTTGCAAAGCGATAGTTTATGCCGTTTGTATAAAAGCCAATGTTAAATGCATTTTGTGGATTTACAACTTTTCGGAAATTAACACCTACAAAAAAATTGTGCGTGAATTTAGATTGCAATTTCGTTCCATCCACCACAATGGGTTTGGGCACATTGATGCCAAACTGAAAGTCTAAAGAAGATTGTTGCGCGTTTATGCTGGCAATTCCAAGGGTTAAAGCACAAATAAGCCATGCTGTTTTTAGGGCATGTAAATTGGCTAAAATCCAAATCATAGGATGCATCCAAAGACTATAAATTTTAAGCATTATTTGCATTACTACAAATGTAAACATTTAACAAATAGCAGAAACATGAAATTTATTGAACAATGCGTGAAAAACTTTAGAAACACTCTGCTATATCCTACGTATTTTTGCAATCAATATGTCCAAATTGCGGATAGGCATTCTTTTTGGTGGCAGCAGTCGAGAACGCGAGGTATCTTTTGCTGGAGGCCGCACGGTATATGACAATTTAGATAAAAGCATTTTTGAACCCATTCCTATATTCATCGATTCTTTCGGCCGATTTATATTACTCAATTGGGAATACGTATACAAAGGCAGTATTCGCGATTTTTATCCGCCTGCGCAATTTTTACCTGAATTGCAGTATGGATTTCAAATTTATGCGGAAAGTTTAAATCCAGATGAAAAATTACGAAGTGAAATGGCCAGTGCCATTGGAACCGAAATTCCAATGCACGAGCTGCCTTTGCACATGGATTTTGCATTTTTGGCTTTGCATGGGGTTTTTGGGGAAGACGGATCCATCCAAGGAATATTAGAATGGTTGAAAATACCTTACAGCGGAAGTGGCATTTTTGCAAGTTCATTGGGAATGAACAAAGCCTTGCAAAAAGATTTTCAAGAACGTGCCGGCTTATATGTAAATCAATATCAAGTTTTAAGGCGGGATGCTTGGGTAAATGCCGACGACGATTACAAGGGAAGACTTTTTAAATTCTACAACCTCGAATTCCATGAAAAATTTGTTATAAAACCAGCCAACCAAGGCAGTTCTTTGGGGGTTTCCATACTTAGTAGCCCGGATTACGAAACATTTGAAGCTGCCATGGACTTTGCTTTTTTCAGGCAAAAAATTTATGCAATGGATTGGTCTGAAAAATCCCAAGAAGAGAGAATTGCCTTTATAAAACATACCACGGATATTAGAAGCGGATTGGGCATGCCATTGCAACTAAATGGTGAAACTATTTATCTACCCAATGTATTGTTGGAGAGGTTGAATTCTGATTTGGAAAACACCGATGAGGTATTACTCTCCGCCATGGAAAATGAAACCGCCGTGGTGATTGAAGAATTTATAAAAGGCCGAGAATTCAGTTGCATCGTTATTCGCGATGAAAATGGAAACCCCCTTGCGTTGCCACCAACAGAAATAAAAAAGAATACGGATTTATTTGATTACCGCAGTAAATATTTACCAGGCCTGAGTCACAAAGAAACACCTATAAATGCCAATGAGGGAATCATTGAGGAAATACGTGAGGCTTGCACTGCTTTGTTTGACTATTTTGGCTTTAATGTTTATGCCCGTATCGACGGATTCATTAGCCAGGAAGGAGAAGTTTTACTCAACGATCCAAACACAACAAGCGGGATGATGCCGAGCAGTTTTTTCTTTCATCAAGCGGCAGAAATTGGCCTCAACCCTTCTCAATTTTTAACCTATATTGTGCGCACCAGTTTATACGAACGTGCACTCACCCACCCTTCCAACAATGGATTTATGTATTTGTTGGAAAAAATAGATTCCCATTTAAACGCTTCAGCGTCGGAAAAGTCAAGCCGAACCAATATAGCGGTAATTATGGGTGGCTATAGTTTTGAACGGCACATAAGTATGGAAAGCGGCAGAAATGTTTACGAAAAACTCAGCAGCAGCGAAGAATTCAACGCAATTCCCATGTTTTTGGCCAAAGAAAATGACCAACTTGTTCTTTATCGGATGCCGCTTAATGTTATGCTCAAAGACAATGCAGACGATATTCGTGAAAAGTTGGTTCATTTTAGACACAACCCCATTTTAGACGAAATCATTGGGCAAGCCTCCGCATTAACTTCCATTTATGCACCCCTTGGAACTGTTTTTGAACCTGAAAAAATCCAAATTCAGGATTTGGCTTCGCATTGTGATGGGGTATTTATTGCGCTTCACGGCAGACCAGGCGAAGATGGCACGCTGCAGCAAGAATTGAAAAAGTTGGGACTCTATTATAATGGCAGCGAAAGCAGCAGTGCAGCCCTCACCATTAATAAATTTGAAACCAACAAACTTCTCCGAGAAAATGGATTCCTTGTGGCAGACCATGCCCTCATAAACAAAGAGGATTGGAATTTAAATGCTACAGCCATTGAGCAGGAAATTATATCCACTTTCGGACTTCCATTGATAGCCAAACCAAGCGATGATGGCTGCAGTGCAGCAGTTCGAAAGATCAAATCAAACGAAGAACTGCACGCTTTTATGAAAGCAATTTATCGCGATGAATTGCAACCGACTGCAGAAATGCGCGAATCACTGGCTTTGATTCCAAACGAGGAATTTCCCAAAAAGTCAGAACTCTTAATAGAAAAATTCATTGACAAAAACGCTGCTGTGCGCTTTTTAGAAGTAACTGGCGGATTGGTGACACACTTGCAGGCCGATGGTTCCATTCGCTATGAAATATTCGAGCCTAGTGAATCCTTGGCAGAAACTGAAATTTTAAGTTTGGAAGAAAAATTCTTGGCCGGACAGGGACAAAACATCACCCCATCGCGTTTTTCTAACAATCAGCAAGAACAGAAAAGAATCAGTGAAATTGTGAGAAATGCATTTGAGAAAGTGGCTAAATTATTAAATGTGACAGGATACTGCAGAATTGATGCCTTTGTAAGAATCTTTGAAGATGGCAAGGTTGAAATCATCATTATTGAGATAAACAGTTTACCAGGTATGACACCTGCAACTTGCATTTACCACCAAGCCGCGATAAATGGTTACAAACCACTTGAATTTATTAGTCAAATATTAACTTTTGGCAAACAAACTATACCCCAAAATGCGTAAAAACTGGATTTTAAACATACTGTTGGCCTCCGTAGCCACTGCAATTCTATTGTGGTTTGTATTCTTATGGATGGACTGGTACACAAGGCATAACGAATATATAGAGGTACCCTCTGTAAAAGGAATTTCTTATGAAAGCGCGGTTGAAAAATTGGAAGAAGCTGGATTGCGGTACGAAATTTTTGATTCAGTTTACAACGAAGACTTTAAGAAAAATGCAGTAACGGAGCAAGACCCGCGGGCAAAGTCTCAAGTAAAACCCAACCGTATTGTTTATTTGTCCATCAATGCACTGGCTAGGCCCAAAGTGAAAATGCCCAAATTGGTTGATCAGAGTATTACTTTGGGAAAAGCAATTTTAAAAAATGTGGGCCTAAAATTGGGCGACGTTACCTATAAATTTGATGATATTGGGCACAATTTGGTGATAGAACAACTATACAATGGAGCCCCTATTTTACCTGGGAAAATGCTGGAAAAAAATTCTACCATAGATTTAATTGTGGCAACCAACCGACAAGGCATTGTCGAAAACGACAGTATTCCAGAGCCACAGCCAGATCCAGACTCAAAAATAGACAACAATAAACCCAAGCCTAGAAAACATTAAGATTTATGGCAACTGAATTCTTACAATTGTGTAACAATAATATTCTTATTAAGACCGTTATTTGTACCACGAATGCGTAAGCCTTTCAATCTATATTTTATTGCCTTTTTTAGTTTGTGTGGCGCCTCGAAATCATTGGCGCAAGGTGTTGTATTTACCCCACTAGCAGGGCGTTACATAAAACCTCAGTTGGACGGCACTTTGGCTTCTGCAATTATTACCGATACCCTAACTTTGCCCTTTTTTGATGATTTCACTTCTACCTTAGGTTATCCATCTGCAAAACGATGGACCGACAACCAGGTTTGGGTTAATAATAATTTTAGCTTAGATCCGCCGAATTACAATGTAGCAACTTTTGACCATTTGAATAAAAAGGGCAAGCCCTATTCCGTATTAAATAAAAACAATATGGCTTATGCAGACAGCCTTACTTCCCAGCCCATAAATCTTTTCAGTTACAAAAGCGGAATTAACCAAATTCAATATTTACCCAGCGATGAAATTATTTTATCTTTTTATCTCGAATTGAAAGGATTGGGAGATGTTCCGGAAAGTGAAGATTCTTTGATATTGTTCTTTAGAACCAAAACCAACAAATGGGTGCGGGTTTGGAGTAAAGCTGGAAGTGCGCCAGGACCGTTCAAATTATATAGCGTGCCTATTGATTCTGCAAAGTTTCTGTACAATGATTTTCAATTTCGTTTTGTAAATTTCACCAAAACCACTGGCAATTTAAACCATTGGCACATAGATTATGTGCGCATGGAAAAATACAAAAACAGAAGTGGTGGAAACGATATATTTAACATCCAAGATGTGGGTATTGTGCGTCCTTCTTATACCCCATTTAAAAACTATTTCTCCCTACCCTATTCGCACTATAAAACAGATATTTTGGGTCAAAAACTATCCGAACACCAAATTAAAATCCGCAATTTAAATGCCTCACAAAAAGTGCAAACACGTTTTGCCTATGACGTCCAAAACCAATATGGAACCATTGTTTATTCTGTGCCATTTTCATCAAGTAGCCGAAATATTTTAGAAAATTCAGATTCCATTGAAAAATTTCAAACTTTCGTTATGGATACTTTTTCTGGTAGAAATCCCGCTTTCCAAGTAACTTATAAAATTGACCCACAAAGTAACGATGGGGCAGCTGACGCTTACAACACAGATAACGACAACAACAAGATTACTGTTAAACACCAATATACACCTTGGTACGCCTATGACGATGGCAGCGCTGAAGGTGGTTTTGGATTGGATTATGCGTTTTTAGGGAACATTAAAGGTCAATTTGCCATGAAATTTAACAACCTTAAAAGCGATAGTTTGCGCGGAATTTCTATGTATTTTAACCGCAGTGAAAGCGATGTTAGTTTCAAAACTTTTACCCTGCGTATTTGGAAAACACTTTCCCCCATAGGTTCGCCAGATAACCAGGATCAATTGCTTTATGAATTTGAAGTGGCAAACCCAGTTTATACAGACAGTTTTAATAAGTTTGTTTATATTTTCTTTGATACTGTGCTCCCCTTGCCAAAAGGCGATTATTATATTGGTTGGAAACAGAGCCAACCCTATATTCTGAATGTGGGATACGACAACAATTACAGATACAACCGCGAAGAAGTAGGCAATCCAAATTTGTTTCACAATTTACTAGGAAGCTGGGAACGCGCAGATTACGACGTAAAAGGAGTACCTATGATGCGTCCGCTTTTCGGATTGGAAACAGATTATATTTTCAATACAAAACATGCCGTTACCCCCAGTATAAAAGTTTTTCCAAACCCATGTGCCGACTATATCTATTGGGATTCTAAATTTACAACCCAATTTGCTTTAGTTTTTGGAGCCGACGGCAAAGCAGTCATTCAAAAAAGCAATCCTGGTAATACATTAAATATTGAAAAACTTAAATCTGGCCTCTATACCCTGCAATTGCTATTGAATAATGGCCAAATCGTTTCTAAACAAATAGTAAAGCAATAATATGGAAGACATTACCGCACAAGAGTTAAAAACCCGCATGGACAAGGGAGAAACCCTTGTTATTATCGATGTAAGAGAGCCTTATGAATTCGAAGAATTCAACATTGGTGGGCAACTTATACCTCTAGGCGATTTACCCGGTAAAATAGATGATTTGGCAGATTTGAAAGATGCTGAAATTATTGTGCATTGCAGAAGTGGAAGTCGAAGCGCTGGTGCAAAAGCATTTTTAACCCAAAACGGATTTACGAAAGTCCGCAATTTGCTCGGCGGCGTGATGGATTGGCAAGCCAATTTCGGTTGATGCTGAAATTTAAATTTATCCTTCTATGTTATTCTATTCCTGCCATTTTATGGTCGCAGGATTCCATTTCTCCCATTCATAAAACAGGGTATTCAAAAATATTTAACCAATATCTATTTCCGCAACCCGATCAATATGGAATAATAGATAGCACCGATTCATGGTTTTCTGTATTTTTAGACAGCATGATTCAATCTCCTTTTGATAGCAGTTGTTTGCGATGCGCCGCCAAAACATGGCACAGAAATCAGGAAATACAAGCCAATGCTTATTTGGTAATCAATGAATGCAAACCCTATGTATGGAATATAGAGGATGATACCGCCAATTGGGATACTACGTTAATTCATCAATCCCGTTCTTTGCATAAAACAGGATTACAATTGTGGAGTTGTGTTGGAGAGTTTTTTATGAATGAGGATAACGACGCCGAATACAGTGGACGCTACAGTGGCGCTTTTCAAGTTTATTTTTTATACGATAGCCTAAAAAACAATATACTTGTATGTACAAATAACCTATTGCCACTGGATGAACCTGCCCTGCTTTTTTACGGATATTGGAAACCCTTGATTCACAAAGAATTGCCCAATTTGCCCTATTTTTGGGCAAGTACAAAACCCAGTGAGTCAGAAGACAGTGGCTATATGCTACCCGACTTGCGCATACAACCCGATGGATCTCAGAGTTTTACAAATCGAGCAGATTTTTCTTTGGACTGCCAAAAACCTTCTTATATGTGGTACAAAACTGCAAAGAAAATGGCAATTCCTGGTTCGAATTAAACACCATTTATCATGCCGAAAAAACACCTTTTTATATGGTTAATATTCGCAATTGCATGTTTTTTTCTCTTTAATAAATGCAATCCCAAAAAACCAAAACCAGAAGACGCTTTTTTTCTCAATTTAAACGACACAGTGAATTATGTGGGAATTTCCGAATGCAGAAAATGCCATGAAGATCATTATAAAACTTTTATAGAGACAGGTATGGGAAGTAGCTTTGGGCCCGTTTCTCGTTTGCGTAGCAAAGCCAATTTCAACCACATAAAACCCATTTACGACGCCAAAACAAATTACTATTATTATCCATTTTTCGAAGATACCGTCTTGAAAATTATGGAATTTCGCCTCCGAGGAAAAGACACTGTGCACAAGCGCGTTGAAACCATAAAATACATCATAGGAAGTGGTCACCATACCAACAGTCATTTGTGGATGGACAATGGCTATTTATACCAAGCTCCACTTACATGGTACGTGCAAGAAAAGAAATGGGATTTGCCGCCTGGATACGAAGTAACCAATACCCGATTTAGCCGTGTGGTAGAAATGGAATGTATGAGTTGCCACAATGCCATGCCCAGTGTTGAAAAAGGTTCTTTAAATAAATTCACCCAATTGCCCGCCGGTATTGACTGCGAAAGGTGCCATGGACCCGGTGAATTGCATGTACAAAGAAAATTAAATGGAGAAATTGTGAATACAAAAACAACCGCCGATCGTACCATTGTAAACCCCAGCAGATTGCCTTGGAAATTGCAAGTGGATGTTTGCCAAAGGTGTCATCTGCAAGGAAACAATGTACTTAAAACTGGCAAAAAGTTTACGGATTTTAGACCTGGTATGCACCTGGATTCTGTATTTACTGTTTTTATGCCCTTACATGGTGAGAAAAAATCTTTTGTAATGGCAGGCCATTCAGAAAGAATGCAGTTAAGCGCCTGCTTTAAAGGATCGAACAATTCCAACATTGAAGCCTACAATCCCCAAATAAATTTTACGTGTATTACCTGTCACAATCCGCATGTGAGTGTGCGCAAAACAAACATTGCCAAATTTAACAATGCCTGCATAAATTGCCACCAAGAAAAAGGCATTTCCAAATTAAAAAAGTGTACAGAAAAGCCAGAGAAATTGAAAATTACAGGGAACAATTGTGTGCAGTGCCACATGCCATCTAGCGGCACATCAGACATTCCGCACGTTACGGTTCACGACCATTTCATAAGGCGTCCCGATAAAATAAAGCGCATAGAAACTGAAGGAAACATTACTGGTATTTATGCCGTAAACAATGCGACTACAGACAAAGAAACATACGCCCGTGGATTGATTACCTATTTTGAGAAATTTAAATCCGAGCCTGTTTTAATGCAAAAAGCAGCACCCATTGTCGCCGAAAATACAACAAACCAAAGTGTGCTGTTGCACTATTATTATGCGAATCAAAGTTGGGATAAAATTGTGGCCATGATACCGGGAATAGATTCTGCAAATTTTGATGCTTGGAGCTTATATAGGGTGGGTAAATCGTTGGATTTAACGGACAATATTTCAGCCGCAACTGCGTGGTATAAAAAAGCGTATTTAAAAGAGAAATTAAACATAGGTTTTACAACAGAATATGCCAACAATTTAATTCGAAATAAAAGATACAAAGAAGCCAGAGGAATTCTAGAAATAGCCATAAAAGAACAACAGAAACAAGAACTGTTGTACCAAAATCTAGGTACCATAGAAATGTTGGAAGGCAATATTTCCAAAGCCAAAAACCTTTGGCTAAAATGCGTTCAATTAAATCCAGACAACGAATTTACCCGGTTGTATTTGGCTGAATTGTACCTAAAGGTAGGTGAAATGCCAGAAGCCAAAAAAGAGTTAATCGAAGCGCTGCGAATCAATCCCAAAAATACAAAAGCGCAGGAATTGTTTCCCAATTAAAGGTGACCAACGCAATACGGAAATTGCACAACTAGCCACCAGAATCGCTTTGTCTTCTGAGTTTACAATTACGAACGGGAACCATCATGCCCATACAATGACCATAGGCAATTTGTTAAGCATTTATTGTCCCGTTAAAATATTAAAAAAGCACCAAAAGACTGGTTGCAGGGCTACCCCGGAGCCACTTACGAGCAGGTGAACTGTGAGAATTGGAAGGGTTTTGTGGTGTAACCTCTCGCTTAAACCAAATCCATTCACGTTTTTAACTCAAACACTACCAATAAATTACAGCCAAATCATAAATTCAGTCAGTTCATTGACTCATTTTAGCTAAATTCAGTCAGTTGGGGAGTAATAGACAAAAATTAGGCTGTTTATTTTTAGGATTTAATGAAAGTTTGAAATGTTATTCAGATTTTTGTTTGTTGGACTAAACGGAAGTAAGCTCTGCTGTGGAGCAACTTGCAAGGGATATTTCCTATGACCGATAAAAATGTCGTCGATGGGGTCTTAACGGACCCTTTTGATATTTTTGGAGGTCATTATACCCTGAGCATACAATTGATTTCTTTCGTATTTTACGTACTGTTTAAAAAGGTTTTTACCCGAAATAGCATCCCTAAAGCATTGCCCCAAATGTTCGTCCAAAATACGTTGTATCCATTAAAACTACTGCAGATTGGGGTAGTTGGTCTTTTGATCTGCACTGTTAAAAAAATCCAATCTTCTCTGAATTGTCCCAATACTGCATCCATACTTTTTGGCTAATTGCGAATAGGTCTGTTTACCAAACCTATAATCTTCCCACAACATGGCATTATCAATTCGGAATCCTCCAAGAAATTGTTTGCCGCAAGCTACACATTTGTATAGTTGAACACCCTTTACAAGGCCATTTTTCTTCGTAATTCCAGGTTGACAGTGAGAGCACTTTTTTTATTCATAGATATTAACAAGGACTGAAACATAGGCCATATAACCATCTGCGCGATTTTCAGCCTAATTTTTGTCTATTAACCCTCAAAATAAGTTGATGTTAAAAAAAAATGCCGCAACTTTAATACTGGTTGCGGCATTTATATTTTTCAATCACAATACTATTTTCCAGATCAAAGGAAAAAATGCTGTGACCCTTTAAGAACCCAATTTCAAAAATTTGGCAATGGCTTGCTCATTGTTGAAATTTAATTTTATTTGGTAAGCGCCTTCTGACAATTGGCTCACATCAATTTGATTTAAAAGGATATTCCCGGAAAGCAATATTTTACCTGCATTGTCAATTATTTGATAATTGGCTGTTAGCACGGTGGCAGGCAGTTGAATATTTAAAAAATTTCGTGTGGGATTTGGCCAAATTTTGAGTGCAGTTTTGGTAATATTACTCACAGCTACATTGCCATTAGCACTTTGCTGAAATCCTTGTGTTAGGGTAAAATTAGTTGTTTCGGCAGTTGCT
This sequence comes from Bacteroidia bacterium, assembly GCA_038317095.1. Taxonomy (GTDB): domain Bacteria; phylum Bacteroidota; class Bacteroidia; order NS11-12g; family UBA955; genus JAGXTF01. The sequence goes on from JBBQBB010000023.1 coordinate 16,265, forward strand.
ACAATTACTTCACCTACTGTAGATGAAATTGAACCTCCGGAAAATGCATAAAAACCACCAGAAGCACCTAATACAGATCTGTCTATTGTTTGTGCTTGCATTGCTGCGCTTGCAAAGACGATAAACAATAAAATCGCATATTTTTTCATAACCTTATTCATTGATAATGATATAGGTTAGATTGAAATAATCAGAGCTGTTGAAAAATCCAATTTGTCCGGAAATTGTATTGGCAATAACTGCACCTATTCTATAGGTACCTGCAGCAGGTTTGGCAGAGCCAGTATAGGTAAGTATTTTTCTTTCGCCAGCTACGTAGGTCAATTTGTGATCCATATAACCGCCGCCAGAACAGTTGATTACCGAACTTCCAGTTGCGGTGCTTTGATACCCCGCATCTATAACTCCATTAAAAGTACCTGCTGCTGTTTTACCCAATGCACAACTAACTGTTATCATTATACGTTGGTTTCCGTTTAAAACAACCGTTCCAGATTGTAAAAATTCATAAACCCCACTGGAAAGTGTAGGAGCACTATTGCCAATATACGCGGCCATAAAGTTCGCGCCAGCAATGGAGCCTGGCAAAGCATTGGAGGCTGTCCAAGTAGCATCACCCGATGAATTTGTTGATGTAAGCACTTTGTTGATTGCTGGAGTATTTCCACGAAAACGCAGCGATCCATCAACATCTAAGTTAGCTGTAGGCGCTGTTGTTCCAATCCCTACATTATTACCAGATACTGTAAGTTTTGGTGTTGCATTTGTAACCAAATGCACTTTTGTGCCAAACGCTGCTGTTCCAATATCTAATCCCATAGTATCTGTCCAGTTGCCTATATAACCCATATATTTATTTTTATTGTACAAGGCAATGTAATTATTGTTCGGAAAGTCAATGGAAGCTAATTCACTGAAAGAATCTGCATAGTTGCCCTTGATATGCAAAAGGTGTTGTGGAGTATTTGTTCCAATACCAACAAATCCATTTTTATTTATGGTCATGGCCCTACTGCCATTTGTTCCAAATATAATTGAATCCGAACTGCGTAAATACAAACTTCCAGTATTGTTATTGGCGATGTTCGTAGCAGTTGTAGTCCAGGTAGAATTAATAACACCTCCAGTTATACTTAAACCGGTGCCTGCGGCATTTACTGTTTCATCTTTTGGAATCCAAGCAGTTCCATTCCACATAATTACTTGTCCTACTGCGGGTGCTGTTACATCTATAGATTTTCCTTGTAATTTATTGGCGTTCCATAATGCTGTGGCGTTATCGGCACTAACTGAAACATTTCCAGATGTACCACCACCCAACAATCCAGTTCCAGCAGTAACTCCAGTTATTTTACCTAAATTTGAGCTGTCTTTATCGGCTACCCAAGCAGTTCCATTCCATTTAAGCACTTGACCCACAGTAGCGCCTGCAGGTAATATTTGTGATGGGCTAATGGTTGCAGTTCCAGCAATTGTTGCTGCAGTAGCAGAATTATTGGCAAATTGTGCATAGGGTACCGAAAGTAACTGGGTATTGCTCACATCAACGTAAGTGCTTGCTCCATTTAAATCAATATCAATTTTAAGAAATTTACTACCTGAACCCCATTGGGCTGCGGTTGGCCAAGCTCCAGAAATTAGACTTCCCGTACCAATTTCTAAATTTGCAATACCATACGTATTATTAATGGTATGCGCAATTCTTTCAGAATATAATACAGGGCCTGAAGTAGAACCATCCAAAATACTTACTCTAAAAGCAATATTTGAACCATTAGCCACCAAGGTTCCAGTGCTTGTTCTCACTGCAGCTTGATAGTTAAATTTGTTGGGTGTTTGTGCCGATATGCTTAGATTTATGCTAAGTAATCCTGCAATTAAAAGTAGTTTTTTCATCATAATTTTTGTTTAGTTTTCTGAGCAAATATCTTAATTAATTTTTATTAGCAACTATATTTATTGCCAACCTTATTGAAAAAGAAGAAAATCTCAAGCAATTAAAACGTATCTAAATGATTGTCTATCAAATACGATGCTTATTAAGTTATCAACAATTTATAATTAACTGATAATTGGTTGAGTTTATGATAATAATTTCCATATCTGGTCATTTTTCCGAAAATCTGTAATCTATTGCTGGATTAATCTCTTTCTTGTAAATTTATTGAAGTTTCTGGTATCTTAATTCATTAATTATTAACATGTTGCTTTGACAAGAAGAGTAGCATGATTGAAGGTAAGTTCTTATCTTTGGTTTTAAATCCATCTAAAGTTAATTGGTTTGGACTTATGCATTTTTGCGCAAATGCAAGCCTTCTATTCGGTTTTATTGGCTTTTCTGTAATTTTACCTTGCAGGTTTATTGGTTTAAATGACTGCAAATATATATAAATCAATGTATTGTGAGTTAATCAACAACCCCTTAATATTATTGGCTTTAGACAATGCGCGCGAAATTGAAAGTAAAGTAAAAACCCAATTATTGAACAACCAACCTAGAGTAACCCAAATTGCCATCAATTCCTATTTTTACAATTGTGTAAACTCCTTTGCTTATTGGAGTTAAATCCACTTTGGTTTTTGCACCTTTGAAAACTTCGTAGCCGTTATTTTGTACCAACATTCCATTCATTCCGTAGATTTTAAATTGCGAATAATCAAAATCAGTTCCGAATTGTTTTACATAAATTTCTGTGGTAGCTGGATTGGGGAAATATTCTATTTTATAGGATTTCTTTTTATCCAAAACACAAGTTTGCTCCCAGCCTTTCAATTGATCTACTGCCCATTTTTGTTGGCTCTGTATAAAAGGGAATATACCTGGATAACGCAGTGTAATTTGATAACTGCTTTTGTTGATAATCATTTCATCCTTGTGCGTGGTAACGAGTGATTTATCAAATGCCTCATAACTGTTGAACTTGTTGGGGTCTTCCTTATATGCTTTATCCACCAGAGTGTGACACCTAGTTGCAAATGGGCCAATAAAATTTAAAGTAAAATCTTCATGAATTAATTTGCAAACATTGTCTAAATACTCTTGTTTAAATTTAGGGACTTCAAAAATTCTCTTCATCAATGGCCTTTCATCCATGGTTTTGGTGGGAATCAAATATCCATCGTTCAGTTTGGTCCCGCTTAAAATATAAATATCCTGAAAAGATTCGTTCATATCCCACGGTATCCAGTGTATTTTTCCGTCCGGATGTTCGTACAAATAAAAATTATTGCCCCCACCCCAGTAGCTATCCCAGCTTCTCAAACATTTCTCTACAGCCAGTATTTTTAAATAATTGTGAATGTCGAAAAACGAATCCAATACACCCTCTATGTCCTTGACAGAGGCGTGGTTAAGTAAATCTACAAAATGAATGAGTTTGCTCCAATCCGCAGCAGTTTCATTGGTTTTTAACTCCAATCCAGCATCCTTATATTTGGTTTTATCTGCACCTAACCAATTTAAATATACCTGTGATTCCTTGTTGGTTTTGTACAAATTGCCGTTGTTATTTGTGTCGCCAAAATGGTATTTAAGAAATGTTTTATCTACATTTTCTGTAATTTGATACAGACCCCAATAAACACCATTAAAGTATAGTTTTGCAAAAGCGATTCTCGATGCCACACCTACTATTTTTCGCATTAACTTGTATGCAATCGCCTCGTGCAGTAAGCTGGGGTCATTGGTGAAATTATTGAGATTTATTTTCTTTAAATCGTCATGTTTCTGGTTTACAAATTCGTCAAAGGCAATTTTAAATGGTTTTTTAACACTGCTATTGTGCATGTTATTCGAAGAATTCCCTTTTTCCCGAATGCCGCATTTTAAAAGCAACATTCCATCGATAGTGACATCACATTGCCTGTAAATTTCTGGAAAAGCAATTGGATCTTTTATGTTGTTTTTATAATCTTCTTCTAAAATATCAAACCAATTGTAAGAATCTATTTTTACATCAATTCTATGCAATATCGTATCATTAAACATTTGTTTTCCATCCTGTGCATTTGCCGCAATAGTTGAAACAAAGAGTGCCAGAAGAGCAGCAATTTTATTGAACATTGGCCTTCCTTTTTAAACTTGGGTATGAATGGGTTTGGTTTAAATCTTGGTATTTTTTCTTGAAATCTTGTTTCAAGTAATTCATTCCCACACCAAAATAAATTCCGGCGTTGGAATTTCTACTGCCTACATTCAATTGCAGTGCTATTTTTCCATGGATTCTCCATTGGTCCTTGTATTTCCATTGCTTGCCCACAAAAGGTTCGAATGCAAATTGTGGAGCATTGTTGTAACGAATAAATATCAAGTTGGTTTCAAAGCCCAAGAACAAGTTTTTCTTATCCATATAAGTACCTCGCTTGTATCTTTCAATTCCATAGCCCAGTTTGGTAATGCGAAAAGGTTGGCTGGGAATGAGAGTGAAATGAAAATAATTGTACTTTTTTCCAAACGTTGCCATACCTGTTCTAAATTGTAAACCCAAATTGGAAGGTGCAAAATTCTCATTCCTAAATACTGAGTAATAAGGCGTATTGTACAAACCAAGGCTTATCGAAGAAATTCTGGTTCTAAAAGCCAAAGGCGCCACTGAATCAATTTGTGCCCATTGAACAACTTGCTCCGATTCATCCATCTTGGTGATTTTCAACTGCAGTGAATCGCTTTTAGTAACGGTTCCTGTTATGGATGATCCATCTTGCAAAATCACTTTGTCATTGAGCCATTTTTTTGGTCCATGACATGCCCATAAAAGCAAAGCAACAGCAATTAAACCTGAACTTTGTCTCAAATATATTTTCAAATAGCATTTCACACCTTCTATTTATTACAATTATTTTAAACACAAAAATACGTGCCTAAATCCTAAAAATCAACTATCCACCCATCCAAATTTTAAAATCAGGAACTCTATCAAGACTTAAAAACACAGCTTCTACTTTGTCTGCAACGACTTCTATTTTTAATCTCCTTTTGAATTATAGGCTAATGGAATTGAATGGTAAAAAATAAAGAATGAATGGTTTTACAAAACGGATGGGTTGTATTGGAAAATATTATGCAATTTTGCAAATCAATGTTAGATAAATATGGAATTGCAAAACGGATAGCCAAGGAAATGAAAGATGGTTACTACGTGAATTTGGGAATCGGGATTCCCACATTGGTGGCCAATTACATTCCTGATGGCATGGATGTAGTTTTACAAAGCGAAAATGGCTTGCTGGGCATGGGTCCTTTTCCATACGAAGGAGAGCAGGATGCCGACTTGATCAATGCAGGCAAACAAACCATCACCATGGTAGAGGGTTCTTCTGTATTTGACAGTGCCACTAGTTTCGGCATGATTAGAAGTGGACGCGTGGACTTGACGGTTTTAGGTGCAATGGAAGTTACAGACCAAGGCGATATAGCCAATTGGAAAGTACCTGGCAAAATGGTAAAAGGTATGGGGGGTGCTATGGATTTGGTCGCATCAGCGAAAAATATTATTGTGGCTATGATGCACACCAGTAAAGATGGCAAAAGCAAACTTTTAAAAGAATGCACATTGCCCATAACTGGGCTAAAATGCGTTAAAAAAGTGATTACCGAACTAGGTGTTTTCGACATTACTGAAAGGGGCTTTGTATTGCTAGAATTGGCACCCGGGGTCACAGTGGAGGAAGTTATCGCCAAAACCGAAGGTAAACTTGTAATAGAAGGTAACATTCCAGTGGTAGAAGTTTAACAACTTAATCACAAATTATTCAATTTTCTTCAATTTGCGATAAATGAGTCGCAGAATTGGTTTTCTTTGCACCCCTATCAAAAAAATGAATTTTAGAAAATCTCTGTTGGTTACTTTGGCCTTTTGCGCAATGTCTTCAACTTATGCACAACGTCAGACTGGCCTTTTATGGCAAATAACGGGCAACGGTTTAACCAAACCTTCCTATGTTTATGGAACCATGCATGTTAGCGATAAAGTTGCTTTTCACCTTGGTGATCCTTTTTTCAAGGCTATTCAAAGCGTGGATATTGTTGCCTTAGAGCAGAATTTAGATTCTGTATACGACAAATGGTTGAGTCTTTACTCTCGGATGATAAGAGACAACCACGGTTCTGGTTCAGTCGACTATGAAACCTTTGAGCTGAATGAATATAAAAAAGACAATGTTGCCGCAATTATGCAACAAGGTCCGCTTATTAGCAATTCTATCCTTTACAGGGTAAGCCAACTTCAAATTGAGTTTGAGGAAGAAACCTATTTGGATATGCTCATATACCGTTTGGGCAAAAAATACAATAAACGAGTTACAGGGGTTGAAGATTTTTTAGAGGCAGAAAGATTGACCACATTGGCTTCTGCCAAAAAAGTGAGACGCAAAGATGCTATGGGTGGCAGTGAAGGTGAAGCACTCCAAGATTTTTATAGAACTGGAGATTTAACGGCCATAGATTCGCTGAACAAAGTAAAATACACCGAGCATTATAATGAGTATATGCTTTATAGGAGAAATAAAAACATGGTTGCTGCAATGCAAAAGCTTATGCAATCGGGATCTGTTTTTAGTGGCGTGGGATGCGCCCATTTGCCAGGAAATGAAGGTGTTTTAAAACTTTTAGAAACAATGGGTTACACCGTTAAACCCGTAAAGTCACAGTCGCTGAAACCCAGCAAGATGCTTGAGAAATCGAAAAAAATAATGGTAAATAGCCCATTGAGCTTGCATACAAGCAGCGACAATTTTTTCAGCGCAAATTTGCCTTCCAAAATTCAGCCTATATACTTGCAAAATCGCAACACCACCCTTTATGTATCGTTGGATGTGCCAGCTGGGGCTCAATACTTGGTTTACCGCTATCAAGACTTTCCATCTTTAAGAAATAAGACTTCTGCGGATGTTTTGAAAAGTATGGACAGTTTTCTGTACGAAATTGTGATTGGGAATATAGACAAAACCACCACGATTCAAAACGATGCCTCATTGGGCAGAAATACCGTCGGCTATGACATTAATTTTACCCGTAAAAATGGTGACAAAGGACGTTATAAAATCTTCCATACTGGCAGTGACATTGTGCTAGTTGGGGTAACGGGAATTAAGACCTTTGCCATAGGAAAAGAATCCAATGCGTTTTTTAACTCGTTTAAATTAACCAATGCCAATGTGGACCAACTTATTAAGCAAACTACGCCCGATGGCATATTCACATTTGAAGCACCGGGTGCCATAACTGCGCCAGAAAAAATAGCGCCTGTAAGAGATTACAATCCAGACTTTAACTATCAACGATTTAACCTGGGCAAATATTATTCTGTGCTTTATAGAAGTATGTTTAATGGTTTGAGATTAAATCCGGATACAACGGAATTGTTACTTTCCTGCGAAAGTTTTGCCTACCAAAATAAATTGGTAGAGAAAAAAGCAGAGTATAAAGCTTTCCAAGGTTACCCAGCGCGGTATGCAGAAATGGAGGATAAAGAAGGCAATGTATTAAATGTAAGGGCGATTTTGCGCGGTTCTAAATATTTGTTGCAAGTACTAAAAGGAAATTCAAACGGATTTGCCGACCCGTTTTTTGAAAACTTAAAAATCAACAATCCGCAGGTTGAAGGCACCAGTAGGCTCATTAAAGACACCTTCTGCCATTTTACGGCCACGGTAAATGCACCCACGGATAGGAATGAACTTTCAAAGCAATTGGAAATCATACATGAAGCGTCTTTTTTTATGGAAAATAAAAAATACGCGGGTTTAAAAAGATTGACTTGGTTTTCTCCCCAAAATGACCGCGAATTTATTGAAATAGAATATACCAAATTTAGCCGCTATGACCAATACAAAGACAGCACTACCTATTGGAACGCATATCTAAAGGATGTAGGATATACCAATTTAGAAATTTTAAAAAAGAAATTCACCCATACCCCTTCTGGCACCAAATTGGATGTAACTATGGGAGATACAGGATCCAGCAGACGAGTTATAGGCTCTTATATATTAAATGGTGATGAATTTGTTAGCGCCATTGGGTTTTATGATTCTATTTCTGGAATAGGAAATTTTACAAAAACTTTTTTTGAAACTTTTCAACCTATAACAAATAATAAAAACAACATTTTCAAATCAAAAGTTCCACTTTGGGTTGAAGACATTAACAGCGCCGACTCTAGCACACGCAGAAAAGCATGGGATGGCTTTGAAAATTTGTATGTAGATTCAAACAACGTAGAATTGTTGGCTAAAGTGTATGACACATTGCATTCTAGCAATCAGTTGGTAGAACGCAAGCGGGCCTTAATATTTAGAATGGGCAGCACCAAATGCCAAAAAATGATACCTGTATTCGAAAAAATTTACAACGCCGCAGGTGACACTGCCGCTTATCAAACTGCTATTATTAGTTCTTTGGCTTCTTTGAAAAGTAAAGCATCCTATGCAAAGCTAAAAGAATTGTTCTTTAAAGAGACGCCTGTACCAGATAGCAAGTATAATTTTAATTTAGAAAATGCAATCAGCGATTCATTGGCACTGGCATCAACCATGTACCCAGAATTGTTTGACAAAATGAATATTGATGAATATAAAAATCACATTGTAGATTTTGCAGTCACCCTTTTGGACAGTCATAAATTAAAACCAGAGGCTTACAAAAGCGCAATGGCAGATTTACTTTCAGAAGCCAATATTTTGGTTAAAAAAGTGTTATCGTCCGAATCTAGCAAAAAGGCAAAGGCTGGCAATTATGACAACGACTATTCCCAACTTACAAGCTACATTAAATTGCTCTTACCTTTTAAGGAAGAAGCAAAAGTAATAACATTTTTGGATAAAGTTAAGACAGTGAAGCAGAGAGATAAAAGATTGGATTATTATGTACTTTTATTGAAAAACAATTACCCAGTAGAGGATTCTGTTTTTAACAATCTGGCGAATGAAAGAGAGTTTGCCTATGAACTATACTACGCACTGGATAAAGCAAAACACCTTGAAAAGTTTCCCAAATCCAATTTAACAAAGGCTAATTTTTCAAAAAATGTTTATTATTCCGAAAATAGAACCAAATATGTTTCTGGCTCAAGCACAGAAATAGATTCTATTTCTGTGACTGATAGTGCAGTAGTTAGATATTGGGATTACAAAGCAAAATCTGTAAAAAGTGGAACTGTATATTTGTTAAAATACAACCGTAAAAAGAAAAAAAGCAGTTATGAAGAAGATGAAGACAATGAGGAAAAGGAAAAGGATGTAACCATAAATGTAACAACACAATACTATTATGGCATAGTAGGTCCACAACCACTAGAGAAAGATTCATTTAATGGCAAACGATTTATCTTAAATTCCGAGAAAGAAAAAACAGTTGAGAAAGATTCCAAAATGAATGATGATTTTAAGAAATTGATACGAATGAGCCAAATTTTATTGATACGCCCAAGTTTCTATGGTTACGATTGGGCCAATAATTTTTACGGAGGTAGCGACGAAGAAGAGTAATTGCGGTAAAGCCAATTTGGTTTAAAAGTTTGTCACAGAGGCGTTTTTGAATATGATATACCTCTTAATATTTGGGATTTACAGCTTCAGTTTGGGGTATTCAACATTCGATTTTTTTCGGTTGTGTTATTGCCAAAAACCACCTACTGAATAGTTGTTTTGCTTAATGGCCAATTCCAATAATACCGCATGATGTTAGGCTATAATACCACACATTCGTGAGATAAAGAAAACTGGATATGTTGTAGAGATAGCTGCAAAGCAAAGTACATGAGTATATAGCCAAAACCTAAATGAAGTCAACTCATATTTAGCCGGCTAATGCAATGCAAGCCCGTTGGAATTTTATAGTAATTCATTTTTTTGGTAACCAAAAAGATTTTGGCTCTGCATAATTTATTTGTAAATCTATTTGCTATACGGTGATTCACGGAGCAAATACAAGAGCCACGCAGAGAGAGTGTGCCTCTGTGTATCTCTTTCCAGCATCTGTGAATCTCTGTGTAATATACTATTTGTTATATAGAAAAATTTTACCAATTTCTACCACATAACCAAAAAAATTACCACGGTGCGCTAAGATAAAAATAATTGTTATTCTATAAATTTGCAAAAAAGAATGAGCAAAACCTTTTGGGCAGAATTTATGACTCCTCCGCTAAGGCCTATGTTAGCCATCACTCTACCCTATGCTTCCTATTGCTGATAATATTTTCCACTGTCCATGTCTTGCGCAATACAAAATTCGACTGCCTTTTATCGCAATTTGGCAAGGCACATATTCCGCAAGAAAAATCCAAACAGCCATCTGTATGGACAAACAATTCTACCTGCTCTCCAAACTTGTTTTTTACCAAATTTTCCAGCGCAGATACTTCTTCATGCGCTTCATTTACATTCAAATACCACGGCACGGTAATATGACAATCCAAATGCAAAATACTGCCGTATTTTATAATTCTAAGATTGTGAAGGTCTACCCAATTTGGCCTGCGATTTAATTCCAAATATGCCACCATTTTTTGCAGTAATTTTTTATCGGTTTCATCCATAATACCTGCAAGTGAAGCCCTAATTATTTTTATACCCGTATAAATAATGATACATGCAAAAATGAGTGCGAACACACTGTCCATCCACAAAATTCCTGTAACTTTAATAAAAATCAAACCTACGATGATACCCAAAGTACTCCATGTATCGGAATGTAAATGTTTGCCGCTAGATACCAAAGGAAGGGTATTCATCCTGCGGCCCAATTTTATAGCTCGCCAACCTACCCAATAATTAAATATAGCAGAAATGGCAATTAATAAAATTCCCAAATCCAACTTCTGAATTTCATGCGGTTTCCCTAGGTTTAGGATCGCCTCATAAACAATGATGCTGCCAGCAGATAATATTAAAATACCCTCTACAGCAGCAGAAAGAAATTCCACCTTTCCATGGCCGTAAGGATGATTGTCGTCCCTGGGAAGTGAACTTAAAATGAGACTGTATAAACCAAACAACCCTGTAACTACATTTACCGTACTTTCCAGCGCATCGGTAAGCACTGCAATGGAGTTTGTAAGCCACCAAGCAACCATCTTTATCCCAAACAACACAATGGCCGTAATACAAATTACGAACTGTGCGCGGATAATGGGTTTTTTACTTAAAGTATAAAAATCCATCATTTACCCGTGGAATATTTGCTATTTTTTTCGTTGGCTATTTTTTCTTTTTTCTTATAATTTTTCAATATAAAATATGCCGCAGTAAATATAATTGCGGTGATAATTACCTCCCAAATAAACAAGGTAACCTTAAACGAATGTACTTCGGCATCTGTGGCCTTTGTGGTATGATTTACATTTTCCATTGGTACGTTGCTTCTATGCCTAGCGTTAAATAATATTGGTTTAAGTGATCTTCTATATTTTTCTTAGCAAGTGCAATATTTGCTGTATTCTTTTCCAATTTCTTTTTGGTTTCTGAATATAATTTTTGCACAGGTAATTTTAATTTATCATCTTTTTGAAAAACAAATACCCCATTTTTGGAAAACTGCTGTAACCTATCCAACCTTATTTCTAAGCTGAGTAATACTGGTTTTTCAATTTCCACCACCACTTGTTTGTTTTTTTTCTTCACAATTTTTACATCGCTTTTAGAAAGTTTTGTGCCGTATTTTGCTACATAAGGAACTTCGACGTTCAAAGTACGTTCACCCAAAAAATCGCTTAAATCGTTCCAGAAACTTTTGGAAACATTGGTATTGCTTTCACTCAGCTTGGCATTGCCATCTACTTCTAAAACCGCCAGTTCTGCAATTTCCTTTACCAAAGTTGGGTTGTCTATGAATAAATCTTGTGTCTCATTCCTACCCTTCCATTTTCCTAAAAAAAAACCCGCCACAATACCTACCAATAAAACCAACCAAATAATATTTCCCTTGTTCATTCTTTTATATTATTCTTGCAAAATAAACACATACGGCATTTGAATGCGGACTGGTACAATTTTCCCATTAAGCCTTTCTGGCTCATACCGTTGCATCTTTTTAAGCAACCGCATACTTTCCTTTTCTAAACCAAACCCCACTGGTACTATATTTTCCTCTGTTATGTTTTCCATCAGGCCATATGGGCCTATTGTAAACTCATAAATTACGACTCCTTGTTGCCTCCATTGTATAGCTGTTTCCGGATATTCTTGATTGAGTCCCACAAATTCCATATATTTTTCAATACCCGGTGGATATTTGGCTTTGATTAACCTTGGTGGACAATCGTCACCTTTCCAATCTGCATCTGCCAAAGGATGTATACAATCATTCTGAATAACCTCACCATGGGCATAGTCATCCAATCTGGCTATTTTTCCGCTGTGTGTATACATCATGCAGCGTCCATGCAAAATACCTTTATTGTCATATTGTTCTGCATTGAACAAATTTCCCTCTTCATAATACCATGAGTCTTTTTGAACAAAACCATGTGCATAAAGTGTTTTGCGTTGAATTTTTCCAGTTTGGTAATAACTTACAAGCAATCCGTCCAATGAATCATTCGTATAATTACAAATTTGCAAGAGTTTACCGCTGGTATCATAAAATGAACTTTCGCCCTGCTTAATATTCTTCTGGTATGTATAAGTTCTAATTGTGCCGTTGTTGTACAAGCGTTTTGCCGCACCCGTTATGAGCCCAGAAAGGAACTCAACCTCCGAATATTTTTCGCCATTTTCATCATAAAACGTCCATAATCCTTCATTCCAAGAATTTTTGATTTCACCTTTTGACCTTACATTTCCATTGGGCCAAAAACGTTGAATCTCACAATTTCTTAAATCAAAACCTAGGTTTATAGGATATTGGCCTTTTTCTATCAAGCCTTTGGGACTTCTAGACCGCGTTTCGAAATATACCGTATCACTAAAGTCAAAAATTTCAACTTCATAGGTAGCACCTTTTTCCTTGGCAACTTCTTTATAATTGTTGTCTACAAAAACCAACCGATGCCCCCTAGCTTGCCCATGCAAGGCAGAAAACTGCAAAACACCAAAAATTGTGCAAACCAATGCTGCCTTAACTGCCCCTCCCATATCGAATTCAAATTTAACCATGTCCATACCGAAATTGCAAATGCGGTACCACTTTTTATTGGATTATACCGTTCAATACAAAAATATTACGCTGGTGTCTTCGAAATTAGGATAAATAAACACCCGATTTTTGGTGTCAGATGCGGATAAATACTGGCACTTTGGTATTTTTCGAACCCATTGAAAAAAGAACAATTAACCTTTCTATAATTGTTAGAATTAAATTAATATACGTTCAAAATTCAAAACAATATTCCTAAATTGCGGGCAGTATGAATCCAAATGAATTTATAGAATCAAACAAAGACCGTTTTTTGTCCGAACTATTCGATTTACTCCGCATACCTAGCATTAGTGCAGACTCTGCCTTTGCTGAAGATATGCAAAGATGTGCCAAAGCAGTAGCAGCGCATTTAACCGCCGCTGGTGCAGACAATGTAAGTATACAACAGACCAAAGGCCACCCTATAGTATATGGCGAAAAAATACTAAACCCTGCCTTGCCCACCGTTTTAATTTATGGGCATTACGATGTGCAACCCAGCGCACCGGATAATTTATGGACCACACCCGCCTTTGAACCCACCGTGCGCGATGGTAAAATCTATGCCCGTGGAAGCGCCGATGATAAAGGTCAATTTTTTATGCATGTAAAAGCATTTGAAACCATGATGCAAACACACACTTTGTATTGCAATATAAAATTTATGATTGAAGGTGAAGAGGAAGTAGGTAGCAGCAACTTAGGCCCTTTTTGCATTGAAAATAAAGAAAAACTCAAGGCCGATGTGATTTTAATTAGTGACACCTCTATGGTTGCAAATGATATTCCCAGTATTGACGTTGGCTTGCGTGGATTAAGTTATGTGGAAGTAGAAGTTACTGGCCCCAACCGAGATTTGCACAGTGGAGTGTACGGCGGTGCCGTAGCGAACCCCATAAACATATTGTGCAAAATGATTGCCCAAATGCACGATGACAACCGTCAAATAAATATCCCTGGATTTTATGACGATGTGCTTGAAACATCCTCAGAAGATCGAGCAGCAATGGCTTTGATTCCTTTTGATAAACAGGAATATATGGACGATTTGGGGGTGAATGATCTTTTGGGCGAAAATGGATTTAGTCCCATTGAGCAAACAGGTATTCGGCCGACACTTGATGTAAATGGTATATGGGGAGGTTATATTGGAGAAGGATCAAAAACTGTTTTGCCATCTAAAGCTTCCGCCAAAATATCCATGAGATTGGTGCCAAACCAAAACAGTGAAAAAATTACCCAACTCTTTCAGAAATATTTCGAATCCATAGCTCCAACAAGCGTAAAAGTAGTCGTTAAACCTCACCATGGTGGTGAACCAGTGCTAACACCTACAGACAGTCATGCCTACCGCAGTGCCGCAGCAGCCATGCGCGATACCTTTGGAAAAGACCCAATACCTACGCGCGGAGGCGGGAGCATTCCCATTGTCGCATTGTTTGAAAAAGAACTACAAACCAAAGTGGTTTTAATGGGATTTGGATTGGATAGTGATGCCTTACATTCTCCCAATGAACATTATGGAATCTTTAATTATTTAAAAGGGATAGAAACCATTCCACGATTCTTTTTTCATTTTTCACAACAATAAAAATCAATTTTCTATACACAGTTAGAAAAATAAAATGGCATTATTAGAAGGAGTTGCATACGCCAGATATCGCGCAGAGTTGTTGAAACAATATCGTCTATTGTTGCGTTCGTTGGGCAAAGAAGTACCGCGTGATAAAATAAAACAAGTGCGCAATGCTTTTGACTTAGCCGCCAAATCGCATGAAGGTACAATCAGAAAGAGTGGCGAACCCTATATTTTCCACCCACTTGCTGTTGCCCAGATTGCAGTTGGCGAACTTGGCTTGGGGGTAACATCGGCAATTTGCGCTTTGTTGCACGATGTGGTTGAAGATACGGAAGTTACCCTAGAAGACATTGAGGAAACTTTTGGCCCTAAAGTAGCTTCCATTATTGATGGATTAACGAAAATATCAAATGTTTTTGATACAGTAGACAAAGACAGCAGTATACAAGCAGAAAATTTCAAAAAAATGCTGTTGACCTTGGGTGAAGATTTACGGGTAATTCTTATCAAATTGTGTGATCGCTTACACAACATGCGCACTTTGGGTTCTGTAGGTGAAAAAACAAGGCTAAAAATCGCTTCAGAAACGCTTTATATTTATGCTCCATTGGCTCACAGATTGGGATTGAATGCTGTTAAAACAGAAATGGAAGATTTGTCGCTAAAATTTACAGAACCCACCCTTTTTCGAGAAATTACGGGTAAAATTGCAGAATCAAAAAACTCAAGACAAAAATATATCAAAGAATTTATCGAACCTATCAGCGATGAATTGTCTCGCACGGGGTTAAACATTGCTGAAATTAAGGGTAGGCCCAAAAGTATATTTAGTATTTCACAAAAAATGAAAAAACAAAATATACCTTTCGAACAGGTTTTTGATGTTTTTGCCGTTCGCATTATTGTAGATTCACCTTACTTTTTAGAAAAAGCAGATTGCTGGAAAGTGTATTCTATTATTTCTGACAAATACAGGTCACATACCAGTAGACTCCGCGATTGGTTGAGCCACCCCAAAAGCAATGGTTATGAGGCATTGCATACCACAGTTTTAGGCCCAAAAGGCAAATGGGTTGAAGTGCAAATTCGCAGCAAACGCATGGAAGATGTAGCCGAAAGAGGATTGGCGGCGCATTGGAAATACAAACAAGGCCACCAAGGTCAAACACCGCAGGATAGGGCTTTTGAAAATTGGTTGAGTTTGGTAAAGGAAACATTAGAAAACAAAGAATTAAGTGCCTTGGATTTGGTCAGTGAATTTAAACATTCCGTACTGGGTGAAGAAATTTATATGTTTACACCCAAGGGTGATGTAAAGAATCTACCTGTAGGTGCCACGGCATTGGATTTTGCATTTGCCATACATACAGAAGTGGGTAAATGCACTATAGGTGCAAAAGTAAACAACAAATTGGTGCCCTTAAACACCGTATTAAAAAATGGAGATATTATAGAAATTCTCACTACGCAAAAACCAAGGGTAAGCGCAGATTGGTTGAGTATTGTAAAAACAGGTAGAGCCAAAAGCAAAATTCGGGAATACTTTCGCACAGAAAAAACCAAACAAGCCTCAATGGGAAAAGAGGTTATGGCTCGCAAGTTTAAGAATCAAGGTGTATTGTTCAATGAAATCAACATTGGAAAATTGGTTAAGTTTTTTAAATTTAGTACACCCAGTGAATTGTTCCATGCCATTGCATTAGGTGAAGTTAAATCTGATAAAATAAAACTTGTTGATATCATAAATGCTGAAATAAAAATACCAGAAATACCTACTACCCGCAAAAAACCTGTAAAAACCACAAAAGCCAAAACAAGTTTAATCGTTATTGGCGATGATTTTGAGATGGATTATTCATTGGCAAAATGCTGCAATCCGTTGCCTGGTGATCCCATATTTGGTTTTGTAACGGTAGGCGAAGGGGTGAAAATTCACCGCACAAGTTGCCCCAATGCAACACGTTTAATGAGTCAATATGGATACCGAATTATTGCAACCCAATGGCGTACTGATGGATATACGAAACCTTTTGATGTTAAATTGTCCGTTAATGGAATTGATGATGTAGGAATTGTAAGTAAAATTACGGATGTAATTTCCAAAGATATGGAGGTAAATATGAAAGCCATTAATATACAAGCAAAAGAAGACGGAACCTTTGAAGGTCGTTTGGATGTTATGCTTCACAATGTGGGACACTTGGAAGAATTGATGGATAAATTGCGCGAAACCCATCAGTATATTGATGTAAAAAGGTTGGATGATTGATTTATATTTCATTAAAAAAAACAGTTTATTGAAGACTTCCAAGAAAATTTTAAATCTGTTTAAAAACTCTTTTTTTTCGATTCAAATTCATACATTCCATTTTAGTATTATTGCTTTTTCCCTATTTTATTTTTACCGCAAAACACCCTTTCAAAACCTTACATAACCATAAATAATTTCTACTGGAATTTCATCTTTACCTGCAGTACCATTTGTACCATTAGCCCCTACTTCACCATCCCTAGCTCGGGTTCCTGTTTTTGCCAAGCCCCCTTGTCCACCTTTGCCACCAGATCCTCCTTTGCCAACTGTGCCTGCAGCATTTTGTACCTCTAAGTATTTTATAAAATCTTTGGCAGCTGAATCAATATAAATTTTAATTGTCCCGCCTGCACCACCATCGCCACCTTTGCCACCATCTCCGCCATTTGTACCACTTCCTATAGAACCTTTGTCATTTTCGTCAAAGCCATCTACACCCGTTCCTCCCGAGCCGCCGGAGCCACCTATTCCACCATTTGATTTTAAAATTAATTTCCCATATTTTTCAGCAATAAAAGTGGTTTTTACATTTCCACCTTTTTCAGAGACTGCTCTAACTGCAAATAAATCATACCCAAATTTTTGATAAAACGAGTCGTCATGCACTTTATAAACTGAAACCTCTGCATCCGACCCATTAGAACCAGAAGTGCCATTATCGCCATCTTTTCCGGTAGCTATCGCGGTTCCAAAAACACGAATCGGAATTATTCTTGATGCACCATTTTTTCCATTTTTGCCATTTTCACCGCTAAAATTCCACGATACAATGCCTTCATAATTGAGAAAAAATTCAATACTGTCTTTTAAACTTGGCTTTTTTACTGGTGAAACTGTAATTTTTACGCTGCGATTCACGATTAAATCATCGGTTGTATCTATAAAAACCACCCCAGATTCTTGCCATCCGCCTACCACATCCACATTGTAATAGTTGATGCTGTATTTTCCTTTGAGAAATCCTTTTGTAATTACCTTTTTATCATTCTTATCTATGGCAACCACGCCAAAACCCACTGCAGATCCAGGTTTTAATTGTGCATCTTTATCATAAATACAGCGTATGGATTTAAATTGTTTTGAACTGCTGCAACTGAAAACAAATAAGCAAGTCAAAAACATGAAAAGAAAAAAGGGAAATTTCATGATGCAAAAATATGGATAAGGTTTAAATATTCTAAAATTAAAACCACTAGATATTGTAATACTATTTTTGGGTTGGTCTATTACGGTCAACATTTTATCAAAATCAATAGTTCATATCTATTTTTTTCATTATGTTTGAAATTCAATACAAAACCATGGAAAATCTCGTAGCCATTATCATTGCAATGCTTGTAGTCATTGTGATTCTTAAAAGTGTAAAAGTAGTGCCTCAACAGTCGGCATTTGTAATGCAACGATTGGGAAAATACCACCAAACGCTAGAACCCGGTATCAGTTTTATCATTCCTTTTTTAGACAGTGTTGCTTACAAGCACTCCCTCAAAGAAATTGCGATGGACATTCCAGAACAAATATGCATAACCAAAGACAATGTTCAAGTTGCAGTGGATGGCGTTATTTTTATCCAAGTTGTAGAGGCGATGAAGGCATCTTATGGCATTACCAATTACAAATTTGCGGTAATGCAACTTGCCCAAACCACCATGCGCAGTGAAATTGGGAAAATTGATTTAGACAAAGCTTTTGAAGAAAGGGGAAATATAAATCGCGCAGTGGTAATGTCTATAGACGAAGCCAGTATTGGATGGGGTGTTAAAATTTTGCGTTATGAAATAAAAAACATCACTCCACCTAAAACGGTTTTAATTGCTATGGAAAAACAAATGCAAGCAGAACGCGAAAAACGTGCTGTGATTTTACAATCAGAAGGTGAAAAACAATCTGCCATAAACCAAGCAGAAGGGCAAAAGCAGAAAGTGGTATTGGAATCTGAGGCGCAACGTCAATTGGCTATGAACCAAGCAGAAGGGCAAGCTCAAGCAATTAAAGCGGTAGCAGAAGCAACCGCTGACGGATTGCGATCTGTGGCTGCAGCTTTGCAAGAAAAAGGCGGAATGGAAGCTGTGCAATTGCGGGTTGCTGAGCAATTGGTAGAGCAATACGGCAAATTAGCGAAAACCACCAATACCATGATTTTACCAGCCAATTTTGGCGATATGGGCAGCATGATTACCGCAGCAATGAGTGTGATTAAAAACCAAACCGATTTAAATTCTAATAAAAAATGACCTCAGAATCGTATTGGGCAATCGCGGGTTTGTTACTCATAATTGCAGATGTAATTTTTGGCACATTTTTCATGCTTTTTGTTGGCATAGGCGCAATTTTTACGGCTGGTTTGATGTGGTCAGGTCTTGTTCAAAATTACCCGGCAATGCAATGGATTGTTTTTGCTGCAACAAGTGCTGCTGGTGTGCTACTATTTAGAAACAAATTGGTAAACTCTTTTGGGGGCGGCTCTGTAAGCAGATACAACGAGCACAAAGGGCAACCCGTTTTGGTAACAGAAACTATACCAAACAATGGCATGGGACGCGTAAAATACAAGGGCGCGGAATGGCCAGCTAGAACTGCCAATGGAGAAGCATTGCACGAGGGTAACAAAGCGGAAATTCTAAAAACAGATGGCATTATTTTAGAAGTGATAGCCGTGTAAGTATTAAGCTAAAATTTTTTCATTTTGGTCTAAAGTATTAATCAATCAAACGCTTTTGTGTCATTTTTGCTTTTTTTAAAAATCATGTATTTTCGTAAATCACTTGTCACCCTATTTTTATCTTTGTTCTTTCATTTTAGTCATGGCCAAATATTAAAAGGAAAAATATTTAGCAGCGCTTCATCACAGCCTTTGGCAAGCATAAAGGTAGTAGCGAAATCATTGCGGGATACCTCTAATAAATTTATTGTATTTACAGATAGCCTAGGAAATTTCTCCATTACAACGGGTCGTGGCATGTTTGGAGTTTGGATTTCAAAGGACGGCTATATCAGCGATTATAAACTGGCCAAAATGTTTTTGGGAGACACAAATTTCGGAATAATTATTCTAAAAGATACGGCATCTAGATTGAAAGAAGCCATCATTACCGGGAATGCCGCGCCTGCAACCCAAAGGGGTGATACCAGCGAGTACAATGCCGCCGCATATAAAACCAACCCCGATGCAACCGCCGAGGATTTGTTAAAGAAATTACCCGGTATGACCGTTCAAAATGGACAGGTAACTGCACAAGGAGAGCAAGTGAAAAAAGTTACTGTGGATGGTAAAGACTGGTTTGGAGATGATGCTTCTGCCGTATTGCGCAATTTACCTGCTGAGGTGGTAGATAAAATGCAAGTTTTTGATAGAGGTAGCGACCAAAGTAATTTTTCTAGGGTAGACGATGGTTCCTCCTCTAAAAGCATAAATATTGTTACCAAAAAAGGTTTATTGAATGGGAAATTTGGCAAAGCCTACACAGGTTATGGAACCAACGATAGATACCAAGCCGGTTTTAATTATAACACATTTAAAGGAGAACGTAGGTTTTCAATCTTGGGATTAACAAACAATATCAACCAACAAAATTTCACATCGCAAGACCTTTTGGGCCTAAGTATGGGCTCTGGTGGCGGCGGCAGGATGGGCGGTACCGGAACCTCTGGCGGCAGCGGCATGGGTAGCAGCGGCTACAGCGGAGGTAGCTACGGCATGGGCAGCCAAACCGGATTTAATGTTAACCAAGCCAGTGGCATCAATACAACCCAATCTTTTGGTTTCAATTATATCGACAAACTAAGTTCCCATGTTAGTGTTGCTGCCAGTTACTTTATCAATGCAGGGACAAATGACAAATCCTCTGAAATCCACAGAACGTATATCAACAATTTCAATCCTGAAGTATCTCAAATCTACAACGAGAACTCTAACAATACCAACAAAAGCCTAAATCACAGGGTCAACTTGCGGTTAACGTGGATGATAGACACCAGCAATACCCTATTGTACACACCAAGATTGTCTTTCCAAAATAGCAATCTTAGCCAAGTTTTTGTGGCTGGATACAATACCAAATACGATACATTAAATAAGTCTATGACGGACTTCAGCAACAAAGGTTCTGGTATGAATTTGAACAATACCTTGTTATATATGCATAAATTTAAAAAATCGGGGCGTACCATTTCCGTAAATGCCGCCAATGAAATTAATACAAAAACCAGCACTTCTTATAATGACAATAGAAATTACACCTTTGTCAATTTGCCTTATGTGATTCACGATTCTGCTTATTTTTTAAACCAAAATATTAGCAACGATGCACCTTCGGAAAAATGGAACACCAAACTTACTTATACAGAACCACTTTCTGCTAAAAGTACTGTATCTATTGAGTACGCTTACAATTATACCAAAAACGAATCCAACAAAACCACTTACAATTATGATTCATTAACTGGAAAATATTCTAAGTTAGACAATTCATTAAGCAATGTATTTAATTCTAGGTTTACCACCCAACAAATGGGTGCCATGTATTCATACCGAGGTACAAAATTAACGTTTAGCACTGGGGGTAATTATCAAATTTACAATCTTACTGGTAGTCAATTAAAACCGATTGCAGACGAAGTAAAATTCCAGATGAATAATTTTTTACCCCGCATCATGTTAAATTATAAATTCTCCAAGAGTGCCAATTTGCGTGCTTTCGGAAGGATGAGTACAAATGCACCGAATATAAATCAATTGCAAAATGTAATTGACAATTCTAATCCCCTGCTGCTAACCACTGGAAATTCGAACCTAGACCAAGAAATTTCTAGATTCGGTGTAATACGTTTTTCAAAAGTAAATGTAGAAAAAGGGAAAAATTTCTTTGCAGGGATGATGGGCAATTCGACCGGAAATTACATTACAAACAATACAACTTTTTTTAACAAAGACACACAAATTTCAGAAGGGTTTACTGCACAAAGGGGTTCTCAACTTTCTAAACCCGTGAACATACAGGGGTATTATACGGCGCGTATTTTTGGTAACTATGGTTTTCCTTTAAAACGCATTAAAAGCAATTTAAATTTAAATGGTTCTTATAGCTACAGCCACACACCTGGATTCATAAATGGGCAAAAGAATATTGCGGGAACAGAAACCTACAATGCTGGCGCAGTTATCAGCAGCAATATCAATGAAAATTTAGACTTTACAATAAGCTACACTGGCAATTATTACAATACACTTAACAGCCTTCAAACCAAGTTAAACAACCAGTATTTTAACCATATGGCCAATGTAAAATTCAATTATATTTTATTCAAGAAATTTGTTTTTAATACAGAGTGGACATATAACAATTACAGCGGTTTGAGCAATGGGTTCAATCAAACTTTTATGCTTTGGAATTCTGCCATAGCCTATAAGTTTCTTAAAAAGAATGCTGGTGAATTGCGTTTTAGTTGTTTTGATATGTTAAAGCAAAACAACAGCATAGCCCGAACCATTACCGAAACTTATGTTGAGGACAATATTACCAAAGTGTTACAGCAGTATTTTATGCTCACATTTACCTATAATTTGCGCAAATTAAATGGCAATATGCCAGCCCAAAACCCACCCATGGGCATGCCTCCAAATAGCACGGGTTCGCCACATGGCCATTAATATAAGGTATAATTTAACTGCATTCTGCGCTATATTTGTGCTATGGAAGTTTTCCGTGCTGAAGTACACAGATTGGGCAATAGAGAAATACAAGACATAGTTACGCGTTTAAAACGTGGCGAAGTAGCCATATTCCCAACCGATTCTGTTTACACCATTGCTTGCGCATTTAGTAGCAATGTGGGGATTGAAAAACTATGCAAACTGGTGGGTAAAAAATCTTCACAGGCAAACTTATCCCTCATTTGTAGCAAGTTTGAAATGATATCAGATTATACTGTCCCATTTTCCACGGCAGTATTTCGATTAATGAAACAGGTATTACCAGGTCCGTTTACATTTATTTTAAAAGCAAATGTAAAAAAATTCAGAGGATATGAGAATCGCCGCCAAACCGTGGGTGTGAGAATGCCAGACGAGGCTTTTTTACAGGAAGTGATTGAAATGTTGGGGGTTCCCCTCGCCTGTTCATCGCTGCACAGCGAAGACGAACTGTTGGATTATTTTACGGATACAAACGAAATTGAAGAATACTTTAAAGACAAAGTTGAAGTGTTTGTGGATGACGGTCCCGGCGGCTATGAACCTAGTACAGTAGTGGATTGTACGGGCAATGAACCTGTTTTGTTGAGGCAAGGTAAGGGGGTGCTATAATTTTTTTATGATTCGAATTGCACTGCTTGTGCATTCGATTTCCATATATTTTTATGGCTCAAATATTGAAGATCCACTAGTTTTTGAATGATGGCATATGCTTCCGCTTCGTCTATTCCAGATCCGAATTTTACTGTATTATTCCCAATATCAAATCGAATGGTACTGCCTGCACTTGGCGAAAACAAATCTAAGTTTAGCATAGAATTCATCCATTTTAAATCGTAATTTTCTTCCCTAATTCGAATATTTTCAATATCTGATATTGCGTATTTTTTAACCTCTTTCAGCAGCATACCTTGCCTTTCTATTTCTATATAATCATTATATATTAAAACAATTTCCATGTTAAATATATTCCAGAATAAATTGCGAAATAAAAGTAGAATAAACACAATCCAAATGAAAATCCAAACACACATAAATACATCTCCATAACCAAAGACAATATCTGCCCTAGTCATGCCTTTTAGACCTATCAATCCAGCGATCAAGCCTATAACGATAGCTACTATCAACAACACAATTCTAGGCCAATTTCGCAAACCTGGAAAAACTATTTCTCCCGAATTTTCAGCCATTTTTAGTATGGCTTTGGCTTTTATATCTTTCACAATCTCATCTTATTTTCAATCACTATATCCTTCTTTTTTTTTCCAATTTATTCACTTGTTACATCCGACATTCGCTGTATATTTATAATTTAAAATTGAAAGTAAATAATTGCCTTTACTGTCCGTAAATTTTGCTTTCTGGAAAAAATGCCAAAAACACAAATGCGAAGTGATTGCTATGGGGCAATAAATGCAGTTGTTTGCCTTTTTTAGGTCCCTCGTGGCAATAGCCAGTTATATCCCAAATGGAACCGGTTTGGTCATCTTTAAAATGAATTCCGTGTTTTTTGAAAGTAAACGTATCGCTACCTAGAACACTTCTAAATGCAGTTGCTGCGCCAATTTTTTTAGAATGGGATATCTTATCATCATCCAAAACCGTAACCACATTTCCATGGTGAAAAATAACAAACCTCAAACCCTCAAACGCTTGGTTTAATACATGGTGTTTGGCCATTTCTGCAAACGGATAAATGGTAATATGGTCGTGCACATGTATATCCAATACTCTTTCCAAAGGTGGTAGTCTTGGATCTATCTTTTCTGGAATAAAAAAGGCAGTATCGAAGGTTTTTTTGTTATGGTATGCATGGTGAAACGGCCTGTGTTTAGTATGTTTTTGCAATATCCCACCTACTTCTGGTGATAAAATTTCACCGTCCGGAAAACGGTCAAAATAATCTTGTACGGAGATTAACATAGAAGGCATAATGTCCAAAGTGGTTCCAGTATATTCACCCACAATAGCTGAACCCATCAATTGCTCCCACCAAGATTGGGTTTCTTTGTCATACATTACCATATCGTTGTGCATTAATAAACCAGAAATACCAAAATGTAGCAATTTAGAACCAGCGGCCGTTTTAACGCGGCGGTTGTATACCAATGCAGCATTGCACATTGGACAAAATGTAACCATCATTTCTTGGCCATCTAAGCTATCGTTCGCCAATTCAAAAAGAGTTAAAATGCTTAAAGGGTATGCTTTAGACCTCCCATTAAAATGCACTGCAATGACCGGTTCATGGTTGAAATAATGAAAGGCTTTGTCATGTCTTTTTATAAACTTTGGGTGATCCAAGGTAGGAATTTCATCTTTGGGCGCTGCAATGTATAAATCTGCCAAATTTACATCGTGCTTGCTCGTATCTGTATTCCACGCGTAAGAAATGCTTTTGGGATTATGCAACTGAGCCTGAACTGAGATTGCTATGCAAATATTCATAAAAACCAACAATGCATAAGATGGGTTTATTTTCATGGGTAAAAATTCAAATATAGAAACAATGATTTTGATTTCCTATAAATTCTTGGTATAACAAATGGATAAAACGAATACTTCCCTTGCAAATATGTGATTTATGTAAGATTAACAATCTTAAGTATAATAGTTGCAGATATGGCCAGGTGCATCTTTGCATCGAAAACAAAAACAAACAATATGTCAAATCTATTATATCTCATCGCAATCATTCTTATCATCCTATGGGCAGTTGGTTATCTAGGATACAACGCCGGTGGCCTAATTCACATACTTCTTGGCATAGCTATCGTAGCTATACTATTAAGGTTAATCAGTGGGAAAGATGTATTTAATTCAAAATAACAATATAAAACAACAAAAACTATATGAAAAACAAGATGATTAAAATGCTTCTGGTAGGAAGTGTTATCACCGTAGCAACTATTGCATGCAACAGCACACCCGCAGAAAAAGTGGAAGACGCAAATGCTAAAGTAGACTCTGCCCGTGAAGATTTGGAAAAAGCCAAAGAGGATTCAGCAGCAGAATATGCAAAATACAAGGAAGATGCAGAAGCCAAATTTAAAGAGAATGACCTGAAAATTGCAGAAATGAAAGCTGACCTCAAAATGCAAAATGCAGCCAACAGGGCAGAATACGAAAAAAACATAGCATCTCTTGACGAAAAAAACAAAACATTGCGCACCCGCATAAACGAATTTAAGTCAGACGCAAAAGACAAATGGGCTGATTTTAAAACCGAGTTCAACAAAGATATGGATGAACTTGGAAAATCTATTTCTGAACAAGCCAACAAAAACCAAAATAAAAAATAAAATAGTTTTAATTTTTACTGATGATGTAAAATAAATGCGACTTCCAGTCGCATTTATT
Source organism: Bacteroidia bacterium (assembly GCA_038317095.1). Classification (GTDB taxonomy): domain Bacteria; phylum Bacteroidota; class Bacteroidia; order NS11-12g; family UBA955; genus JAGXTF01. Next base: position 42,327 of record JBBQBB010000023.1, read on the forward strand.
TTTTTGTTTATAAAGATTGCACTAATACTTTGATATTATTTGGATAACATAAAATATATTTTTATATTTCAGTGGTTTATTAAACTTTTTTGCGTATATTTGAATACAATGTTTTTTCACCAGTTAAAATATATGTTTTTTTATCCTTTTATGTATTTTTTACGAATATTTAATATTGCTTATCTGCCTAACTTTTGATAAAATAATGAATGATATAATCGGTAATATTGAATTCGTAGATTCGAAATCAAAAGAAGCTTTTAAATCCACTGAAAGTTTTGCAAATATGGCAATATATTCTATTATTGGCAAAGAATTAAAGGATGATAAATGCCCAGGTAGTGCATACAATCAAAGCTCTCAAAATACAGAACTAGATACAATCCATAACAAATTGAATACATTAATATTGAGTGGATCACAATCGAATAATTTATTCAAAGTTAATGAACAAATTAGAATGCTATCTTCTGCAACCAATATTGAATATAACGGATTACAAAAGGCCAACTATTTATACAATTAAAACCAATCTACCTTGAAACTCTACATTAAATATATGGTTAGTCTTCGCTGCAAAATAGTGGTGAAAGAAGAATTAAGGAAAATGGGACTTCATTTTGTCATTGTAGACTTGGGAGAAATTGAGATAATGGAAACACTAAATAGCCATGAACTTGAAGAGCTTAAGAATGCATTACAGTTATCTGGGTTAGAATTAATGGATGACAAAAAAGCCGTTTTAATTGAAAAAATAAAGAATGTAATTATAGAAATGGTACATTATTCTGACGAGTTACCAAATATAAATTATTCTGACTATATTAGTAGCAAATTGAATTATGATTATACCTATTTGTCTAATATTTTTTCAGAAGTAAAGGGACTCACCATCCAGCACTTTATCATTATTCACAAGATTGAAAGAGTGAAAGAATTGCTGCTTTATGATGAATTAAATCTTACCGAAATTTCTTACAAATTGCACTACAGCAGTGTTGCCCATTTATCGAATCAATTCAAAAAGATTACGGGTATGTCGCCTACCGTTTTTCAGAAAATGAAAGATACTAGGCGGATTGCTATTGAAGATATAGGAAATAATGTCAAATGAAAAACGTAAAATTTGACAGCGTATACCCTGATAAAATGCTAGAAATAAGCATGGATCCAATGTTCTCCACAGACGCAATTGGACGAATTACGGATACGAATTTAGCATTTGAAGATATTACGGAAAAGAGCAGAAATGAATTAATTGGACAAGAATTTCGCGAATTATTTCACTTAACAGCAATAACAGAACTTGGATTTAAAAATCTATTTGCCAATGGTAAAGTAAGTCATTTGCCTTGTTCTTTAAAAAACAAAACAAATGCGAGTGTAGCTTGCAATGGGTCTATATTTATAAATAAATTAGGAAAAGCTGAAGGTGCCATTATTGGCCTGCATGATTTAAGCAATGGACATAATAAAACAGAAAATAGATCCAATGAATTGGTAATCGCAAATAGGGAACTTGCATTTCAAAATGAAGAAAAAGAAAAGCGGGCTAATGAATTGGCTATTGCCAATAAAGAACTTGCATTTCAAAATGAAGAAAAAGAAAATAGAGCCAATGAATTGGTAATTGCAAATAGGGAATTGGTGCTGCAGAATAAGGCGAAAGAAAAACTTAAAATTGCAGCTTTGGAACTGCAAAAACATAGCCTTACACACAAATTGGAATCACAATATGCTAGGAGTTTAATAGAAGCTTCAACAGATCCATTTGTTACAATTTCACCCGATGGTAAAATCACCGATGTAAATGAAGCTTCGATAAAAGTTACAGGAGTTACCAGGTTAAATTTGATTGGCACGGAATTTTCGGATTACTTTACCGAACCAGAAAAAGCCAGAGCCGTTTACAAACAAGTATTTGAAAACGGCTCTGTTTCTGACTACCCGCTTACCATTACACACAAGAATGGAAAACTAACAGATGTGTTATACAATGCCTCTGCGTATAAAGACGACAATGGCGATACTCTAGGTGTATTCGCAGCGGCTAGAGATATAACTGAACAAAAAATAATTGCAAATCAATTAATTGAGGCACGTATTTTTGCTGAAATGGCTCAGAATATTGCTGAAGTCGCCAAAACAAATGCTGAAACTGCAACTCGATTGGCGGAGTATTCTGTAAAAGCAAAACAGCAATTTCTTTCCAACATGAGTCACGAAATTAGAACGCCTATGAATGCCATCATTGGTTTTACCAAAGTATTGTTAAAAACAGAACTCGCCTTGAAACAAAGGGAATATTTGGAAGCTATAAAACTTAGTGGTGACGCATTGATTGTATTGATTAATGATATTTTGGATTTGGCAAAAGTGGATGCTGGTAAAATGACTTTCGAACAAACACCATTCAAACTTTCACAATCTATTTCAGCCATGCTGCATATGTTTGATACAAAAATTCAGGAGATGAATATTAAAACATCCTACGATTATGACAAAAGGATTCCTGAAATTTTGCTTGGCGACCCTGTAAGGCTTCACCAAATCATTTTAAATTTGGTGAGCAATGCTGTTAAATTTACTTCCAAAGGAAAAATTACGGTGAGCATACGCATGCTGAGTGAAGATGCCGAAAAGGTTGAAATTGAATTCTCAATAGCGGATACTGGAATTGGCATTCAACCCGACAAAATTAATAAAATATTTGAAAATTTTCAACAAGCATCCAGTGGCACATCCAGGTTATATGGCGGAACAGGCTTGGGACTAGCCATTGTAAAACAATTGGTTGAAGGCCAAAACGGTTCTGTGCGTGTAGTTAGCGAGCCGGATGTAGGTTCTACCTTTAGTTTTATTTTGAATTTCAAAAAAACAGACCAAAAAACCATCTCCAATGTTGAATTTATTGAATTGGATTCCGAAATAAAAAACATAAAAGTATTGGTAGTTGAAGACATACCCCTGAACCAATTGCTTATGAAAACGCTGCTCGACGATTTTGGCTTCGAACGAGAGATTGCGTCCAATGGGAAAATAGCCATTGAAATGCTTAAAGAGAACAAGTATGATTTAATATTGATGGACTTGCAAATGCCAGAAATGAATGGATTTGAAGCGACTGAACACATTCGTAAAAATATGAAATTATCTATTCCCATAGTGGCGCTAACTGCCGATGTAACTACAGCCGATCTTGCCAAATGCAGGTCTGTAGGTATGAACGATTACATTGCCAAACCCGTTGATGAAAGAATTTTATACTCAAAAATAATAGGATTGGTAAAAAAAATACCCCCTTTAAAAGTTCAAGAAATAGCGGACGACGAAATACAAATTACGGAAAGATGCATCAATCTTGATTACCTAAATACCCGAACCAAATCAGACCCAGCCCTTATGGAAGAGATGATTGTCTTATATTTAGATCAAACGCCAAATCTGCTTGTAACCATGAATACCAGTTTTAAAAATAAGGATTGGAATCAATTGCAAGCTGCGGTGCATAAAATAATTCCTTCTTTCTCCATCATGGGAATGAGCCCGGAATTAGAAACCATTGCAAAACAAATCAAAGAATTTGCAAGCGTTCAAAAGGAAGAAACAAAAATTAAAGAACTGCTAAATAAACTAGACTTTGCGTGCAAGCAAGCTTGCGAAGAGTTGAAGTTAGAATTAAAATTTATAAAAGAAAGAAAATGAGTAATGACAAGAAAATGAAGGTGTTTTTGGTTGACGACGACAGTGTATTTTTAAGATTATTGGAGATAGAGTTTTTGCAACATGCCGATTTTGATATTGAAACCTATGCAACGGGTGAATCGTGTTTGGAACATTTAGATAATAAGCCAGACGTTATCATATTAGATTATCATCTAGATGGTGTTCAAAAAAATGCAATGACGGGTATAGAAACTTTGGATAAAATCAAATTGCGCGACGCAAATATCCCAGTAGTGGTTTTATCCTCGCAAGACAAAATAGAAGTAGCCGTGGATTGCATGCACCACCAAGCCTATGACTATGTTGTAAAAAGCGAAACTGCGTTTATGCGTTTGCAGGCAAATATTAAAAAATTAATGTATACGCGAAAAATAGAAAAAGAACTGATGTGGTACATGGATAGAATGTAATCGTTCTTTGTCACATTGCGCTTGCTATATTGCTGAATTTCTTAACTCACCTTTATTCAAGGTAAAAATTACACGCTATTGGAAAACGAAATCTACCAGCATTTCAATACGCACAATGATGCGGCTAACTTTGTTAAAATTCACAGTAAATTTTCATAGGTTATGGATCACACGCTTAAATGTTGGTGAAGTTTTTAAATCCAATATCCAATTTACCCAAAACATGTGTAGACAATTCTTAATACGATAAGCTCCAATTGTCAATATTTTTAGAAAATAAATAAACCATTTGCTCTTTTGCGCAATCTTATTTTTAAGATACTCTTCTTATATCTCCAGGTTTAGATGAAGTTATGTAAAATGAGTCAAAAAAAAACACCAAATTTCAATTTATATTGCGCGGTAAAAATGGTAATATTGACTTTAACAATGCATAATATACCTACTAATTTTCTCCTTTAAGGACGCTTTTCATACGAATAAATTAGTCATACATGACTGTAAATCTGTAATTTATGTAACTTAATAGATTCTTTTTGTAATGCGCGTTTCGGTTGCATGTATCAATTTTGTACAGTCGTAAATCATTGAAAAGAATGATAGCGAAAAGGAGAAAAAAAACAATGAAAAACAATATGAATACAAAACAAACAAATCGATTTTCTGCGAAAAAAACAGGCTTTGTTAAGCTTTTTTTAAAGCGTGGATTGGCGTCGTTGCTGATGCTAACTACATTGCTCGTTTGGCAATGCAAAAAGGACAATTACAAGGGTGAAATCGTAGGACTTTGCCCTAAGGTAATATCTACCAACCCTGCCAATTTAGAACAGAATGTGGTTGTTAACAAACGCGTGTCTGCTACCTTTAATGAGGCAATGGATCCTGCTACAATTAACGGTTCCTCCTTTATTTTAGAAGAAGGCCCTAACCGAATTACTGGAACGGTTACCTATTCTGGCGTAACTGCAACCTTTACACCGGCAAAAGAATTGGCAATAAATACATTGTATACGGGAACCATAACTACCGCGGCTCGCAATCCTTTAAAAACTGCAATTGAGCAAAATTATGTTTGGACTTTTAGGACAGGGATAATTGCAGATACCATCAAACCTATTGTTATTTCTACAGATCCTCAAAACAATGAAAAAGATGTGGTACTGAACAAAATTATTTCAGCTACTTTTAGTGAAATCATGGATCCTGTAACCATTAACAACTCCACATTCTTACTAAACGAAGGCGCAAATGCAATAGCAGGCGTAGTAAACTACAGCGGTGTTTCTGCAACATTTACACCCAGTGCTCAATTGACTGCAAATACGCTGTATACTGGTACTATTAAAACAGGTGCGAAAGATGCATCTGGAAATGCAATTGCTGCGGATTATATCTGGAGTTTTACAACGGGTTCAGCATTGGATACCATTCGTCCAACGGTAATTAGTACTATTCCAACCGACAACGCAGTAAATGTTCCTTTAAACAACTCCATAACGGCCACATTTAGCGAAGCTATGGATCCTACATCTATTACTGCAGCTTCTTTTATTGTCAATGATGGCATTAACCCAATAGCTGGTATTGTAAGTTACAACGGTATAACAGCCACTTTTAAGCCAACATCCAACCTTGTTTCAGGAAAAACTTATTTGGCAACCATTACCACGGTTGCAAAAGACCTAGCTGGAAATACGATGTTGAATAATTATTTTTGGAATTTTAGCACAGGAAATGCACCTGTAGTTATTTCTACAGATCCCGCTAATTTCGCCATGAACGTGCCGCTAAATAAGGTTATAAAAGCCACTTTTAGCAAACCAATGGATCCATTAACAATAAACAATACAACCTTTACATTAAAAGAAGGTTCAAATATTATAAGTGGTGCTGTTACATATACAGGTATTGTAGCTAGCTTTAAACCTACTTTGGCTTTAAGTGCAGGCAAAACTTACACAGCAACCATTACCACCGGCGCCAAAGACCTTTCTGGTGTTTCTATTGTAAGCAATTATATATGGACATTTACCACAGCAATAAATCCAATAGTAGTTTCAACAGACCCTGCAAACAATGCAATTGGTGTTCCACTGAACAAAGTAATTACAGCTTCTTTTAGTGACATCATGGATCCTACTACAATTTCAAATTCTACATTTCTTTTAAAACAAGGAGCAAATGTAATTTCGGGAACTGTAACTTATACTGGGGTTACTGCAAGTTTTAATCCAAGCAGTAATTTATTACCGGGCACACTTTATACGGCCACTATTACCACAGGTGCGAAAAATCTTTTGGGCAACAGCCTTGCTAGCGATTATGTATGGTCTTTCACTACCGCGAATGCCCCTACTGTAATTCTTACAGATCCATTGAACAATGCAACCAATGTAAAAGTAAACAAAATAATTTCGGCAACGTTTAGTGTTCAAATGGATGCGAATACCATCACTACCAGTACATTTTTATTGAAAGAAGGTGCAAATAGCATTACTGGTGTTGTGAATTATTCTGGAACTAAGGCAACTTTTACGCCTTCTGCCAATTTATTACCCAACACTAAATACACAGCAACCATTACAACAGGCGCTAAAGATTTAGCTGGCACGCCCCTTGGTTCGGATTATGTTTGGTCGTTTACCACCACTGGACCATCAGGCCCAGGTTTGGTAGATCTTGATTGTGTGGCTGATTATGTGGTGATTGCTGGATCGACTGTAACAAACACAGGTGCAACAATTGTGGACGGCGATTTGGGATTAAGCCCAGGTAGCGCAGTATCTGGTTTTCCTCCTGGAACTGTAATTAACGGTTCATTGCGTATCAATGATTCTAAAACAAATGCGGCGAAATTATGTTTAACTACTGCTTACAACGATGCAGCTGGAAGAACTACGGATGTAATTGTAGTTTCAGATGGTCAGCTAGGTGGTAAAACATTTGCTCCAGGTTTGTACAAGTCTGCTCCAGGTTCATTTGCCATTACAGGCTCTGACTTTACAGTGGATGCAAAAGGCAACGCTGATGCAGTTTGGATTTTCCAAATGCCTTCCTCTACCTTAACTGTCGGTAATGGATTAAAAGTTACGCTGCTTAATGGTGCGCAAGCAAAAAACATCTTTTGGCAAGTAGGTACATCTGCTACCATAGGTACAACTGCAGAAATGAAAGGCAATATTTTGGCTGACCAATCTATTACACTAAAAACGGGTGCTGTATTATTAGGCAGAGCACTTACCCGCATTGCAGCAGTAACATTAGACAACAACGCAGTTACCAAGCCATAAACCCTCACAAATTAATAAAATAAAATGAAAACATATTATAAAAATACAATTGGAAAAAAGTCAAACACTTTCCAAAGTAACATTAAAAAAAGCATGTTTGCCTTGGCAATAATGTTATTGAACATCTTTACTTACACTGCAAATGCACAAGAAGTAACACGCCAATTGCCTAAATTTTGGCTTGGTGTATCGTCGGCCGCAAATTTTAATTTTTACAGCGGCACTTCGCAGCGTTTAAATGCCGATGTTATAGCGCCTACTGCTTTTCACAAAGGAAATGGTTTGGCTCCTTTTGCATCCATTTTGGCTGAATATAGACCAAACCCTGTTTTGGGATTTATGCTAAACGTGGGTTACGACGGACGTGGATCTTCCTTTAAGGATGTAATTGCACCTTGCAATTGTCCTTCGAGCCTCAAAACCAACTTGAGCTATATAACCATAGAACCAGGGATACGCTTATCTCCTTTCTCAAATGGTTTTCACCTATTTTTAGCCGGAAGAATAGCATTGTTGCATAGCAATAGTTTTTATTATACCCAAAAACAAACACCAAAAACAGATTACAATTCTGTTCAAGGTACATTTAGTGAAACCAACAAAACCATTTTTTCTGGTTCTGTAGGAATGGGTTATGATATTCCGCTTTCATCTCCTGCAGATAGAACGCAATCTCTGTTAACTCCATTTATATCCTATCATCCTTATTTTGGGCAAGCGCCACGCAAAATTGAAAGTTGGTCTATACAAACTTTGCGCGCAGGTATTGCGTTGAAATTTGGCAGAGGACCTGCAGTAGCCATACTAGAAAATCCTATTAAAAAGGATGAAGAAGTAAAAGTGGTAGTGCCTGTGGTTGGCGCCAGCCATGATATTGTATTTGCTGTAAGAGCTCCCTTGCTGGTTCCGGCAAAACGTAAAATAAGTGAATCTTTTCCATTGAGAAATTATGTATTTTTTAATGACGGATCATCGGATATACCGAACCGATACGTAAAATTGAACACCAAGCAAGGCGCAGAATTTAGAGAAGCCCAATTGCAAGAATTTGAGCCCAAGGACCTTTCTGGACGATCTAACAGACAGATGAATGTTTACCATAACATTCTAAATATTTTGGGAGATAGAATGCGCACCAACCCGAGTGCAAATATTACTTTAATTGGAGCATCAGCCGGTAACGGCCCAGAACTAGGTAAAGAATACGCTGAGTCTATTAAATTATACCTTGTAAATACTTTTGGCATCGCTGCCAATAGAATTACCACACTGGGCAGAAATCAACCAATTATTCCATCTGAGCATTCCGCATCTCAATCGGAGATCGAACTTTTACGTGAAGGCGATCGCAGGGTTGATATTGTTAGCAATTCTAGCGATTTAATGGTACCATTGCATATCAAAGCCGTGCTTACAGACCCAATGGACGCCAGAATCATTTTCAAAGCAGATGCTATAAAAGGCGAAACCCTACAATCTTGGACAGTAAAAATAAAAGATGAAAAAGGTGTTGTGCACAATTATGGTCCATATACTAAGCCCTTGGAAAGTATATCTGCGAAAGAAATACTTGGGGATAAATCTTCTGGCAATTATAATGTTACTTTGATTGGCAAAACCAACGAAAATGTAGAAGTTAGAAAAGACACCACACTGCACCTTGAAAGGGTTGAAGCTCCAGAAGCAGAATCTTTGAGGTACAGCATCTTGTTTGATTTTAACAAAGGAGAAACTGTGGCCACCTATGAAACTTTCATCAAAGAATCTATCGTACCTTTGGTAACCAACAACAGCACCGTTATTATTCATGGCCATACAGATGTTATCGGTTCGGAGGAATATAACATGAAATTGTCATTGGAACGTGCAAATGATGCTTTGGATTTATTGAAAACTGCCATAAACAGAGCAGGTAAAACAGGCGTAAAGTATGAACTTTATGGATTTGGTGAAGACAACAAAACAGCACCCTTCGACAATTCATTGCCCGAAGAACGCTTCTACAACCGAACCGTAATTATTGATGTTATTCCAGCAAAATAACACTTTAACAGCAAGTTAAAGCGCAATTTATAATCATTTGAAAGTGCCGTTCTGGATTAATTTCAGGGCGGCATTTTTGCTTTTAATAAATACCAAATCCCATCCTGATCTTTTTATTTAAATCAAAATCTTGCTACCGCAGATTGCCTATTTAGGAATTCTAGTTGCTGAACTAGCTGTGAATTTTGTAATATATTTTTTATTCCATGTAATTCAAACCAATGGAGAAATGGCCAAATTTGTATATCAATAAAATATAAATAATTTATGAAAAAAACAACAAATACAATCAAACCAAAAAACACCAGAAGCTTCTTAAGATATGGTTATGTGGCAGTCATAGCCATACTCCTAAGTTTAGAAACCCAAAGTTGCAGTAAATACAAAGATGGCCCCTTGTTGAGCATTCGGTCTCGCAGCGAAAGGGTTGCGAACAACTGGAAGGTGGGGGAAGCGATAGACAATGGTAAGGATGTAACAGCCGATTATACGAGGTATGAACTTTCTCTTACAAAAGGAGGAAGTGCCGCGCTAACCGCTAAATACAAATTTGGTGGCGCAGATTTTGATTACACAACCTCAGGAACTTGGAAATTTGTAAGTGACGACCAACAAATATCCCTGGATGTAGATAACAAAAATGCATCTGGGATTTATGATATTTTAAAATTACAAGAAAACAACATGTGGGTCAAAAAAATTGACAATTCCGTAGAATTGCATTTGATCCCTATGTAATTTAAATGGGAAACAATCAATTCAATACTATTTCAAATAAAACACCAAATATTTATTTTAGAAAGATTAAAACGAATATGTGATACATGTAACTTATTGTTCCTAAGTTGTAATATTTTATGGCTCAATTATTCGCAACTTTGAAGTCTTAAATATTCACGGACAAAGTACCCAAATCGATTCTAAAAACCCAAATATTACTCATTAAAATGAAAAATAAAAAAATCAATAAAAAAAGAAACCGCCTCGTGGCATTTTTGTTAAAAGTAACAAATCTAAAAATTGGTGCAATGACAGAAAATACAAGAATATTTAATTTCCAACCAAATCAAATGAATAAAATGTTTTTCGGTATGATTTTTCTATTCTGTTCAATAGGTTCTATTGTTGCACAAAATGACAATATCGATTATCGCAATAAATTTAGCTTAGGCGGAAAGATTGGAACCAATCTATCCAATGTATACGATGCCCAGGATCAGACATTTCATGCCGACTCTAAATTTGGTTTGGTTGCTGGAGGATTTTTATCTATACCACTGGGTAACTTTTTTGGGGTGCAGCCAGAAGTGTTGTTTTCACAAAAAGGATTCAAGGCAACTGGCAATTTGCTTGGCAGCGGCTACACGCTTACAAGAACCACCACCTTCATAGATATTCCCTTAATGTTTACAATAAAACCCATTGGAATGGTAACCATAATGGCTGGACCGCAATTTTCTTACCTCATAAAACAACGCGACGTTATTTCCAACAGCACCAATTCTTATGCACAAGAAAAAGAATTTCAAAATGAAAATGTGAGAAAAAATATACTGTGCTTTATTGGCGGTGCAGATATCAATTTAAAGCAGCTTGTTATAGGCGTAAGGGCAGGTTGGGATTTACAAAACAACAACGGGAATGGCACTTCAAGCACGCCACGTTATAAGAATGTATGGTACCAGGCCACACTTGGATTCAGAATTTAAATCCAAAAAACAATAATATAAACAATATGAGCAATACAGTAAAAATTATCGGAGCATTGGTAGTAGGCAGTCTAATTGGCGGTGCACTAGGTCTTCTTTTTGCCCCTGAAAAAGGAAAAGTTACAAGAGAAAATTTCGCTA
>JBBQBB010000024.1:0-51635 GCA_038317095.1 Bacteroidia bacterium
AACACCCTCATTAATATAAATTGTTCTCCAATTTTGAATACTATTAGGATCAACACCAATATGCTTAGCTAATTGCCTTTTAGACAAACCATTAGCTCCATTCTTTTTCAACTCGACAAGCATGTTAAGTCTTTTAATAATAGTTAAAGGTTGATTTTTTTGTAATTGCTTAAGTTCATTCAAGCTTTCCTTGACGTAGATTATTTTTGCTTTTGACATAATATACATTTATAATATGGTCCAAATAAAACAGAAACAAACGGATTAACAAAATTGGACTATATTTTAAATGTATTTGGTATTAACGAATAACTTTCAACTTTCAACTTTAAACTATCAAAGGAACATCCCTGCCATCAAATCTATATCGTGGTATTTAATCCCAAACTTATCTGCTAGGTTCCTATTGGTAAGGCTTCCTTTGAAGAGGTAAGTACCTTTTCTTACTCCCGGTTTTAGGCGTAAAAAATCGGCAAAGCCCCCAATGGAGGCCATATCATCTAGCATGGGGGTAAACACGTTGCTCAGTGCATAGGAGGCGGTGCGACTCACTCTGCTGGCGATGTTAGGAACACAGTAATGAATAACTTCGTGCTTTTTGAAAATTGGTTTTTCGTGGGTGGTAACTTTTGATGTTTCAAAATTTCCTCCTCGGTCAATGGCTACATCAATCATTACGCTGTTAGGGCGCATGCTCATTACCATATCTTCAGTCACAACCACTGGTGAACGCGCGCTTTTGCCAGACAGGGCTCCTATAACAACGTCTGCACTTTCCAAAGCCGATTTCATTACCCTAGGGTGAATGGTAGAAGTGTACAAATGAAAACCGAATGATTTTTGAATGCGACGCAATCGGTACATGTTGTTGTCGAACACTTTTACGTTGGCACCCAATCCCAGAGCCGCTTTTGTGGCAAACTCCCCCACTGCCCCTGCGCCTATAATTACTACTTGGGTTGGCGGAACACCGGCAAAACCGCCCAACAATTCGCCTTTTCCAATATGTGTATTGTTCAAATATTCGGCAGCAATTAAAATACTAGCTGTACCGGCAATTTCAGACATTGCCCTAATGATGGGTAAAGCGCCACTGTCGTCTTCCAAAAACTCATATGCAATGGCGTTAATGCGTTTTTCCATCATCATGCGCAGCAACATTTCATCCATTTGGTTGATTTGCAATGCCGAAATCAACAGTTGGCCTGGACGCATCATCTCTATTTCTTTGCGCGTGGGTGGGTCTACTTTTAAAATTAGATCACATTCATACACTTCTTTGGGTGTATAAACAATGTTGGCACCGGCCTCGCTGTATTGGTTGTCCGAAAAATTTGCATTCTTACCAGAACCTGCTTCCATGGTAATATTATGGCCATTGGCTGTGAAGTATTGCACTGCAGAGGGCGTAAGTGGAATTCTATTCTCTTGAAAGGTAACCTCCTTGGGTATACCTATATTCATACAATGGTTTTTGTGGTGGGTTTTAATCTTTTGGGCCTGCGTTTCGGCCTGGCCTATCACAATTGGTGCTTCTTCCATGCTGTTTATTGACAATTTTGCAAGTCGTAGTTTTTTGAATACATTGGCTTTTGAATCAATTTATTTGTCATCCCTCTCTAAGGATAAGTCACAAATTTAGCAAAGAAAAAGGAATTCGGCAATAGAAATAAAAAAGTGGCTACCCTTGAATATAGCCAACTTACCCACCGTTCTAAGGGGGAGGAATATCCCCCAAAGGTTTGATCGACATTAAACTTGGGTTTAACGATAGTTAGGCCTTATTATTGCAGTATATTAAGTTCTCGAAGAAAAACAAATGAAAAAACAAAGCTATTTATATCTTGTATTTGCATTTTTCGCAGTCTTTGCAAGGGCTCAAGCTCCTGTTGGCCCTTTGGTGGAAAACGACTTGAATCGAATTGACAGTCTTACAATGTTGCTTTATGAAGATATCCCAAGCCACATGTCTGTAACAGATAGTACCATTTTTTCGGGAATGTCTAAATCCGCTTTCGAGTCGCATATGAAATTGATGGGCAGTTCCATTCCCTTAGAATTTCATGCAATGGTGTCAGCGCAAATTAATTATATGCTGCGTCAAGGGGAACCTTACTACGACATGTTGCACAAACGCATGCAATTGTATTTTCCCATGTACGAGCAAGTTTTGGACAAGAGTGGACTCCCGCAAGAATTGAAATACGTATCCATCATCGAATCTAACCTTAATCCAAACGCCCAGAGTTGGTGCGGTGCTTGTGGCCTATGGCAGTTTATGCCCTATACAGGCAGAGGCATGGGAATGCGCATCGACTATACCATTGATGAACGCAAAAGTATCATACGCAGCACCGAAAAAGCTTGTGAATACTTCCACAACAGTTACGATTTATTGGGCGATTGGTTGTTGGCTATTGCTAGCTACAATTGCGGCGCTGGATATGTGCAACAAGCCATTCGCAGGGCAGGTGGCAGTCATGACTTTTGGGTGGTTAAAAATTTCTTACCGAGAGAAACCCAAAACTACGTACCACGTTTTATTGCCGCGGTGTATGTGTTAAATTTTACCAAATTTTCTAAATACAATCACAATGTAAAATCCTCTATTTTGGTTTCAACACCCATTGATTCTGCAATAAGCATTAAGCATATCGCTGGCTATTTGGGTGCCGATGAGGAAGCAATCAATTCTTACAACCGTGAGCTTTTAACAAAAACAGCTTCTCCAGGCCTAGTAAAATCTATACTTCTACCCTATGCCTTAAGCATGCAATTTTTAGAAAATAGAGACAGCGCTTATGCTTATGCCAGAAAGCAAAAGGCGATTGCAGAGGCAAACAAACCCCAATATGTTCAAAAATGGGTACCTGCTTACCATTATGTGGGCAAAGGACAGACTCTGTATACCATTGCAAAGCGATACGGAATAACGGTTTACCAACTCAAAGCTTGGAACCATTTAAAAACAAATTATGCACCGACAGGTAAATCTTTGATATACTATAAATTAACTTATATTAGACAAGGTTAATCTTTTGCATTTGTTTACAAGAATCTGAGATTCTTCTCACATAAATACCCCATTTTTGCAGTGTTACAATCATGAAAAAACCTACGTTTTGTTATTTTCTATTGGCTGCACTTGCAATATTTCAAGCCTGCAAGCACAAAACCAATACAACGCCCAACCTTGAATCAGACGGTATACCTGGAGAAATAATGGTCGTTGCAAAAGAAGATCAAATTGCAGAAATTGAGAGTTTGTTCGCAAAATATTTTCAAATAAAAAATGAAAATCTAATAGTTTCTGAGAAATCAGGTTCTGGACAATTTGAAAACAAGTTTAATTACTTTTTTGTGAGGCATAAAGCATACGAAGGCACAGAAAAGACAGCCCCTAATATTATAATATGGGGGAATGCCGGACAATTTTCAGAAGATTTGGACGCCTTAAAGCCTTCTAAAACGATTCAAACAGGCCCATTTGAAATTCATTATTATAAAAACATTTGGGCAAAAAACCAACTTATTGCATGGGTAAAAAAGGATGCATCCAATGCAGAAGAATCCACTATAAAAGCAATTGCCGCAGCATGCACAAATTATTTTTACCTCAACGAAACATTACCAGGCAATATGTTGCCCAGTAAATATATCGACAGTATCAATCGTTTAATCTCAGACAATTATGGCTTTAAATTAGCCATTCCCTCTCAATTCAAATTGGAAATGACCAATACAGAAATCATTTGGCTGCGCCAGGAAACAACCCGGTTTTACAGAGATATATTCATTAATATATTTAGTGACAGCCTCCCAATCGATTCAAAAGAAAATGCGATTGAAAATAGAAATTTATTTTGTAAAAAATATTTAAAAAACGACGAAGGAACCTTGGTTTTGGTAAGCACCAGCCCTACTTTTTTAAGTTATTTTAAAAAAACAACAGATCTAGGAAACGCAAATACAAGCACCTTGCGCGGTTGGTATCAAGAGGAAGGAACTTACCGGAGAGGCCCATTTATTCGAACCTTTTTTCACGACAAGCCACACAAAAGATACATTGCATTGGATCAATTTGTATATGCGCCAGACATGCCTCGATCGATGTTTTACCACACCGCTGAAATTATTGCCCGAAGTTTAACTTTTGACAAATGAAAAAATTGGTTGTTTTCGCATCAGGTAGCGGCACCAATGCCCTCAACCTAATCCAACATTTTAAAAAAGGGGAAACAGCAAGGGTTGTGGCTGTGTTTTGCAACAATCCAAATGCAGGAGTTATTGACAAAGCCAAAAAAGAAAATGTACCTGTAATTGTTTTTTCAAAGCAGGATTTTCAAGAAAATAATTTTGATTCTACCCTGTCCGATTGCAATCCAGATTTAATTGTACTTGCAGGTTTTCTATTGCTATTTCCGCAAAGATTAGTAGCCAAATACACCAACAAAATTGTAAATATTCATCCTGCATTGTTGCCCAAATACGGCGGCAGAGGAATGTATGGATACCTTGTGCATAACGCGGTTTTAGCCAATGGTGAAAAAGAGCATGGCGTTACTGTGCACTTGGTAAATGAAGAATACGACAAAGGGGAAATTATAAGCCAAGAAGCCTTTAAAATTGAAAAGAACGACACACTGGAATCGGTTGCAAAAAAAATTCATGCCCTAGAGTTTGAAATCTATCCTAAGGCCATAGAAAAGATATTGCGCAAATGAAACGGGTCAGCTTTTATATTTTATTTATTTTGATTTTATTTCATAATTTCCAAATTAGAAGTCAAAATTAGATTACGAATTTTAAAGCCATGGCAGAAGCAAATGTCTATTTAAATTATGTCAAATATTATGCGTTTTTAGGGTTAATTGTTGCTGTATTATATCCAATTAAATAACATGAAAATAATAGCCATTTGCGGAAGTAGCAGAACGGATTCAAGCAACCACAAATTGATTGAAGCTCCCGCAATTTTAGAAAAAGATGAATTGAAAATTTCACTTTCTTTGACAATTAAATTGGTGAAATTGTTGGTATTTTTTGTCTTTTTTTTATCTTGCAATAATGCGATAAAGGTGAAAACAGAAATTACACCAAAAGTAACACCCAAAATGCCAAAAAGGAATTGGGAATTTGCACAAAATATACCGCTTAACCTTATTTTAGATTCACTCCATATTTCAAAAAAAAGCATTCGAATTGAAATAGACAAATCGGAACATATTTTAAGTATTTTTAATGAAAATAAATTGCTAAAGAAATATCCAATCGTATTGGGAAATAATTTGCTAAATGACAAATTATGCGAAGGTGATAGATGCACACCAGAAGGAACTTTTCATATTTTAAACAAATACAAACATCCCAAATGGAGTCGGTTTTTATGGTTAAATTATCCAACCAATGAATCAAGAAAAAAACATGCAATGGCGATAAAGAACAAACACATTCCAGAAAATGCCAGAATTGGCGGAGAAGTGGGTATTCACGGAGTTCCAAAAAATTGCGATTGGTATATTGACAGCAACATCAACTGGACTTTGGGATGTATCTCTATGAAAAACAAGGATGTAAATGAATTATATCCTTTTATTTCTGACAAAACCGAAATAAAAATTGTAAAATAATTGCAACTTTTCTGTTTGTCTGGGTCATTTTAAATACATTTGCCAAACAACCGATGATTTATTTTATCAGCAAAAATCTACTCTTAGGCGTATTTATTCTAAGTTTATCTAACGCCAAATCGCAAACCGATGTAGACGGAATTATGATGGCAAAGCGCAACCTTTGCTCGGAAGTTACCTATTCGCAGGCTAGTTGGAACCACTATTGGGAAGGTTCATTTTTTCGGATCAATGAAAACTTGGGAAAGGTTTCCACCACAAGTATTGGAATCATGTCAAATTATGGAATTAGCGATAGATTCAATATCCTTTTTGGACTTCCTTATGTTTCAACCAAAGCAACCGCAGGTACATTGCATCCCATGAAAGGCATTCAAGATTTAAGCTTTGCAGCCAAATACAAGTTTTTGTACCGCGAAATAAAAGACATCCACTTTTCTTTTATAGGGGTAGCTGGCGTTTCAGCACCCATGAGCAAATATACCCCAGACTTTTTGCCACTTTCCATTGGATTGCACAGCAAAACCGCATCTGCCAGGGTGATTTTGGATGCAGAATACAACGACTTTTTTGCAACCCTTTGTGGTGCATATATTTATCGTTCGAATGTACAATTAGACAGAAAATCTTATTACACCACTGAATTACACAATACGGACATGGTTCAAATGCCAAATGTATGGAATTCTCAATTGCGTGTGGGATATAGAAAAGACCAATTGCTTTTGGAAATATTTGCGGACAAAATGAACACCATGGGAGGGTTTGACATTCGTAAAAACGATATGCCATTCGTAAGCAACAACATGGATGCAACGAAACTTGGCGCCCATGTTAAAATTCCAATACCAAAAACCAATGGTTTGGGATTGGTTGGCAGCAGCGCATACACGGTAAAGGGTCGCAATGTGGGACAAACATTTCAATACATGGCTGGATTGTTTTACATAGCTGAATTTAGAGAGAAAGGAGCTGCAAAATGAGAAACCGAAGCGTGTTATTTATTGCCTTTATTACTTTATATGTTTTTGTTATTTCTTGCAAAAAAGACATTGAAGAAAGCAATGAAAACTATCCAAGTTTAAACCCAATCAACGCCGATACAAGTGCTGGGAATTGGAAACCTATTTTATTAAGCAAATCCGATGAATTCCCCCTTGATTTGCCTTTTGCAACCAGCACCGCTGACTATAAAAATGAATTATTAGAGATCAAAAGTTGGCAAAATAAAATGGACAAACACCTGCAAAACCGAATTCAATATTGGAGTGCAGGTGCCGTTTTGCGTTGGAATGAAATATTACGCGAATTGGTGGCCAAATACAATTTACCTCCTTACCAAAATGCAGATGGCACCTACCCTATTCCTAGTAGCGTCAATCCCTTGGCATTTCCCTTGTTCCCATTTGCCAATCCACCCTATGCGGCTAGGGCTTACGCTTATATAAGTGCCGCGCAATATGACGCATTGGTGGCCGCATACCATTTTAAAAATGTATACAATAGACCCACTCCCAAACAGGTTGACAATTCTATTGCTGAGTTAATTCCAGTTGGTCCTGCGCATGCTTATCCTTCTGAGGCCGCTGTAATTGCTGGTGTAACCGCTGAATTGATGGAATTGCTTTTTCCTGGCGAACAGGCTTATATTTTAAAATTGGTAGACGATGCGCGCAATTGTCGGATTGCTTCAGGTGCCAATGTGCGCAGCGATTGGGAAGCTGGCGAAAAATTGGGAAAATTGATTGCCCAAAAATTTGTAGCAAGGGCAAAATCTGATAAAGCGGGTAAAGCTGTGGGAACGCCTGCAGATTGGGCCAAGTTCGAAACAGATGCCGTTGCCAAAGGTGAAACCCCGTGGATTAGCCTAGAAAGCCCCAAAAGACCACCCATGTTGCCTTTGTTTGGCAGGGTAAAAGGTTTTTTACTTGACTCATCCGAAGTGGTGAATGGTAGACCAATTCCGCCACCATCTGCAAATTCTTCCCAATTTAAAACAGAATTGGATGAGGTCTTAAAATACAGTGAAAAATACGATAGGGAAAAATTGGCCATAGTTCATTTTTGGGCGGATGGAGCAGGAACCTATACCCCACCTGGCCATTGGAATGCAATAGCTTGCAGCGACTTTGTGTATCAAAGATTTAGTGAAGTGCGCTGGGCAAGAAATCTAGCTTTGGTAAACATGGCATTGTTTGATGCTGCGGTTTGTTGCTGGGATGCTAAATATTATTATTTCAATCCACGTCCAAGTCAGATGAATGCTAAAATCAAAACTTGGACTGGAGTGCCCAATTTTCCAAGTTATCTTTCAGGCCATTCTTCATTCAGCGGAGCTGCGGCAACCATATTGGGTCATATTTTACCTTCCAAAGCACCAACCTATTTGGACATGGCACAACAAGCTTCTATGTCTAGGCTATACGGAGCCATTCACTACCGCAGCGATTGCGAACAAGGATTGGATTTGGGTAAAAAAGTAGGCGCAAAAGCAGTGTCAAAGGCGATGGCTGACGGCGCGGAATAGTTGGAACAGCCAATCGACAGACGGTTAGCAGATAATAGGCAGCCAGTGAACAGCCGAAAGGCGTTTGTGGATTGATCCGAGGCGGAGCCGATTGAATTTCAAAAAGTAGGTTTTTTACACTTTTTCTGCCGCAGCGAACCAACTTTTTCTGCCGCAGCGGATTAACTCTCTCTGCCGCGGCGGATCAACTTTCCATTATCTTTGCGCCATGCATTTTGAAACCAAAGTATTGCACGCAGGCATAGAGCCAGATCCATCTACAGGCGCCATCATGACGCCAATTTTCCAAACCAGTACCTATGCCCAAGCGGCACCTGGCGACCATAAAGGATTTGAATATTCCCGCACCCACAATCCAACAAGAGATGTTTTGCAAAATAACTTGGCGGCTTTGGAACAATGCAATCATGCGCTTTGTTTTAGCACTGGCATGGGTTCCATCGATGCATGTATAAAATTACTGCAGCCTGGCGACCATGTTGTAAGTACCAATGATTTGTACGGTGGCACCTTCAGGCTTTTTACCAAAATTTTTGAACCCTTGGGAATCAAATTCACTTTTGTGGATATGACGGTTACGGCTAATGTAGAAGCGGCCATGACCCCAAACACAAAAATGGTATGGATAGAAACACCTACCAATCCCATGGTGCGAATTGTAGATATTGAAGCGGTTGCCGCCATAGGCAAAAAGCACAAGGCTTTGGTTTTTGTAGACAATACTTTTGCTTCGCCTTATTTGCAAAACCCCATATTGCTGGGTGCAGATTGTATCATGCACAGCGTAACAAAATACATCAACGGGCATAGCGATGTGGTAATGGGTGCACTTTGCATGAACAGTACAGAATTGCGCGATCGATTGGCTTTTATCCAAAACAGTTGCGGTGCCACTCCCGGTCCACAGGATTGCTTTTTGGTTTTGCGCGGCATAAAAACCTTGCATATACGCATGCAACGACATTGCGAAAACGGGGCAAAAATTGCCCATTGGTTGCGCCAACACCCGAAAGTAGGCGTAGTACATTGGCCCGGTTTTGAAGACCATGCTGGACATGCCATTGCCAAAAAGCAAATGAAAGATTTTGGGGGTATGATTTCATTTACCTTGAAAAACGACAGCCTAGAATCCGCTTTTACATTTTTAAGAAATACGCATTTGTTTACCTTGGCCGAAAGCTTGGGTGGAGTAGAAAGCCTAGTGGGTCACCCCGCAAGCATGACACATGCTTCCATTCCCCGCGAATTGCGCATAGCTTCTGGTCTTTTGGATAGCCTAGTAAGGCTAAGTGTAGGCCTAGAAAATGTCGATGATTTGGTTGCAGATTTGGACCAAGCTTTAGCGAAAGTTTGACAAATTTATCCATGCAATATGAAAATTTAGTTTTATATTTGCATGGATGTTTTTTCGATTTTTAGCAGCCGAATTGCTTGAAAGATTATCAGACATGCCTGCTGTGGATTAGACATTTAAAATTGCTACACTTCTAAGAATATGTTGAATTAAAATGCATAATTTAATTATCTTTATACGTATAATTTTTATTCTGAGTTGCAATCATACAAATCCAATAATTAAAGCCAAAGCGTCTATTGAATTAAAAAAAGATGCTTCAATATCAATTCATAAAACCATAAAAAAAGAAACAAAATCAACCCCTCTATTTGAAATCAATTGTGGATGTTCTTTTAATGAATTTGGTCATATTTATAATTCTTCAGTGGGTTATCATTTATACATCTGGGGAAAAGGTTGGAATTCTGATTGTATTGCGTGCACATGGACTTGGGGTGAACTTATTTACAATATATCCCCCCCGCATGAAGCGTCCGATACGGCAGTTAAGGATTTCTATATCCACTTATTGGATCTCGGAAATTATATACTTCCAACAAATCAAACTATTTATGGATCAGATAACATTAAAAAATACGCAATTGCAATACCCCATGTCAATTGGGGAAAAAGCATTTTTAAGACCGCATGGAATCCTTTTAAAACTGGTAAATATACAAAGCCACTCAGTTGGCCTATTTAAAATAAGACTTTGAAATACAATGCCACTAAATCCATTCTTGAAGAGAATTACAGAATCTACAACAATTCAAATTTCATCGCCCCCGACCCCATTTCTGTTCCACACCGTTTTACAAAAAAACAGGATATAGAAATTGCGGGTTTGTTTGCTGCTTTGCTTGCCTGGGGACAAAGAACCACTATTATTAACAATGCCAACCGATTGATGGATTTGATGGACGGCGCACCGTATGATTTTATGGTAAACCACCAAACCATTGAACGAAAAAAGTTTGTAAAATTTGTACACCGCACTTTTCAGCCCGATGACCTTCTCTATTTTCTGGAGTTTTTACAATTTCATTACCTACAAAATGACAGTTTAGAAACACTATTTGCTGACGGAATGACAGAAAAAGACCTTCACGTTGGACCGGGTTTAATCCATTTTCACAAAGCATTTTTTGCTCTGCCACATATGCGCAGAACAGAAAAGCACCTGCAAACGCCAGAAAGAAAAAGTGCCTGCAAACGGCTGAATTTATACCTTCGATGGATGGTGCGAAATGACGATAAGGGTGTGGATTTTGGCCTTTGGAAACGCATTTCTCCCGCACAGTTGCTGTGCCCCTTGGATGTGCATGTGCAAAGAACCGCCACCCATCTTGGTTTACTCCATCGGAAACAAAGCGACTGGCAAGCCTGCTTAGAACTCACTGCCGCATTGAAAAAACTCGACAAACATGACCCTGTTAAATACGATTTTGCCCTTTTTGGGATGGGTATTGAGGGTGGAAAACTCCAATAAACGGCAACTTGTCAGTTTGAGTATTTGGAACGTTATTTGAAGTTTAGAAGAAACAATTAAAATAGAGAAAACAAAATATGGCAAATACATTTACAACCAGCAACTTTCAGGAAATGGTCCTGGATTCAGATAAACCTGTATTGGTAGATTTTTGGGCAGAATGGTGCGGTCCTTGCCGCATGATAGGCCCATTGGTAGAAGAAATTGCAAAAGAATACGAGGGTAAAGCCGTTGTAGGCAAATTGAACGTGGATGAAAACGGCGATATTGCCATGACTTATGGCGTGCGTAACATTCCTACCTTGCTTATTTTCAAAGGCGGACAGGTAGTAGACAAAATTGTAGGTGCCGTTCCAAAACCCAACATCACCAAGAAATTGGAAGAGCAAATTGGATAATTTATTTCCTTAAATACTTTAAAAAACCGGCTTTGTCCGGTTTTTTTTATACTTTCGTATGCCATGAAAAACAATATAGCTTCCAAAACCAAGTCGACAATACTTGTATCTTCAGGTATTTTGTTGATTTTCTTCTTCGGTTCTTGCAATCATTTTTTTTATGCACCTACCGTGCATCATGCCGCACTTTTAGAGAAAAAAAATGAAATTGTAGTAAATGCTGGAATAGGATCCGCCGATCAGACCAATTTTGCCAACGTGAATTTGGCCTATGGAATTGGCAATAAAGTTGGAATCTATGGCCAATACTATTCTGCAAAACACAACAACAAAGACAATCCATTGGGCAATGGAAACTATATGGATTTGGGTTTAGGGTATTTCGGCGCTTTCAAAGCATCTAAATGGCGCTATGAGGCCATCGCTGGCTTTGGGGGTGGCAATGTGCACAACGCTTACGACAGTGGCAGCTACATCAACAACAAATTCATTAAACCTTATATTCAAGGTAACATTGGGTATCGCAGTAAATATTTCACTTTTGCATTTTGTTTGCGGGGCGCCTATGTTTCTCAAACTGAGGTGACGGAATATAAAAATAGCAAATATTCAAGTATTCCCATTTTTGATGCACTCAATGACAATCGAACCCATATAGCTATTGAACCTGGCATCTATATTTCTGGTGGTACTTCTAATATTAAACTTCAACTTGGCTTAGGGCAATCTAGTTTGCTAAACATCGGTAAATCGAAAACTGCTTATCCTTATCAAAAATCATTCGTAAGTTTGGGAATCCGTATTAACTTTACGGCTGCAAAAAATTAAATGCTTTTACAAGAAGTTGAGTCTTACGGAAACCTAGAATTATTAGCAAAGCAAGTTGTAGAAGGCTTCATAACTGGAATGCACAAAAGTCCATTCCACGGTTTTTCGGTGGAATTTGCAGAGCATAGGCAATACAATCCGGGTGAAAATACACGCAATTTAGATTGGAAATTGTTTGCAAGAACCGACAAATTGTATGTAAAAAGGTACGATGAAGAGACCAATTTACGCTGTAGAATTCTGTTGGACTTATCCCCCAGTATGCATTACCCAGAAGGAAGCAATGCAAAACTTCGATTTTCTGTTTTGGCCGCTGCATCCATTTGCAATTTGTTAAAAAAACAGCGCGACGCTTATGGCATTACCACTTTTGATGATAAAGTGCAATACCAAGGGGAAATGCGAAGCAATCCATCACACTTTAATGAGATATTACGCAACCTGCAACCCTTGTGGGACAACCTTGCTTTGCCCCAAATTAGAAACAAAACCAATGTAGGCAACGTGTTAAAATACATAGCCCAAACTACCCACCGCCGCAGTTTGATTGTGGTTTTTTCAGACATGTTTGACAGTTCTGAAAATGATGCGGAAATATGGCAAGCATTGCAACAATTGCGGTTTAACAAGCACGAGGTAATTCTATTTCACGTGCGCCATGCACCCGAAGAAACAGCCTTGGATTTCCCTAACAGACCTATGCGCTTTGTAGACCTAGAATCGGGAGAAAAATTAATGTTAAATCCTGCAGAAATTCGCGACTATTATACCGATAAAATTAATGCATTTGACAAAGAATTAAAAACACGTTGCATGCAGTATAAAATTGACTTTTATTCGGTAGACGTGAGCCAAGATTTTCACCAAGTGCTGATGCCCTTTTATGTGAAAAGGATGCGGATGGTTTGATTAAATTGCGTCCAATAAATGCTGATGTGTTGGTTTTTCTGCCAAATAATAATGTATTACATCCATTCCCATTTTAACAGCCAAAAAAAGAAGAAACATTATGTTGGGTGAAATGTCTTTCACAAAAATAAGAACCACAAAAGGTAATAACCTTAAGTAGGGCAAAAACATTAGCCTGGCAAAGCCCGGAGATTCTTTACGCACTGCCATAATTTTTCCTGGAATTTCTATAATTACACCAATAAACATGACAATTAGTGTGGGCCAAATCAAATGAATTTTATCTATATTGCTGGTAGGAATATTTTTGCTAAAAATACCCATCAAACCAAAAATCAGGATAAAAACGCCAAAATGAATGCAGAAGAAAAAAGCAATAACCGCGTTCAAACGCATATTGGTAGGTGTAGGCACATTGTTTACATTGATTATTTCGCCGGTTTTTGCAAATAAAATTTTAAATATATTTTCGAACCCCAGCAACACGCTTTGGATCCAAAAAATTCCTACAATATATTTTGCGTTACCTGGGTCGTACAAATATTCACCCAACAAGGCCAAATTAAATAGGATGACGAAATACAATCCCAATTTTTGCGTATGCCAATTTTTAAAAAAGTTGTTCATATAAAAAAGGACAATCGTTGGGCTTTGGTTTGATTTGTAAATCCGTGATTCCAACTGATGCAACCGTTCACAAAAACAGTATGGATGGTATGATTAAAAGTATTGCCTTCCATTGGACTCCATCCACATTTGTACAATAAATTTTCTTTTTTAACCGTCCATTTGTCATTGGGATCCACCAAAATCAAATCTGCTTTATAACCTTCGCGGATATAGCCACGGTCTTTGATTTTAAAACAATCGGCTGGAGCATGACACATTTTTTCCACTACTTTTTCATAGGAAATTACACCTTTGCGGACATATTCAAGCATCAGCGGCAAGGCATGCTGCACCAAGGGCAGCCCTGAAGGGCTTTTGGGATAAAGGTTTTGCTTTTCTTCCCAGGTGTGTGGTGCATGGTCGGTTGCAACAATGTCCAGCCTATTATCCAACAATGCTTTCCAAAGAGCATCTCTATTTGTAGGTGCTTTTATCGCTGGGTTGCATTTGATTTGATTTCCCAATTTTGCGTAATCATTAGAAGTAAAGTGCAAATGATGGACACAAACTTCGGATGTAATGTGCTTTTGTTTTAGGGGAATTTGATTGGTAAACAGATTGGTTTCAGCAGCGGTTGTAATGTGTAAAACATGCAAGCGGGTATTGTATTTTTTTGCCAATTCAATAGCATGGGAAGAAGAACGATAACAAGCTTCTTCATCTCGTATAAATGGGTGCATTTCTGGAGGGATATTGTCTCCGAACTGTTTTAGTGCATCTGCATATCTTTCCTTTACCCGGGGCTCATACTCGCAATGGGTAGCAATTAAGGCAGGAACTTGGGAGAAAATATTATCCAAAATATTATCGTCGTCTACCAACATGTCGCCTGTACTGCTGCCCATAAAAATTTTTACGCCACAAGTTGTTTCAGGGTTTATATGGCGCAATTCATCCAAATTGTTATTTGTAGCGCCTAGAAAAAACGAATAATTTACCACAGATTTTGCAGCACCGATTGTCATTTTTTCTTCAAGGTGCTTGATGGTAGTGGTTTGTGGAATTACATTGGGCATTTCCATAAAACTGGTGATTCCGCCGGCCAAAGCAGCCATACTTTCAGTGGCAATATCCGCCTTATGTGTTAACCCAGGCTCTCTAAAATGCACTTGATCGTCAATTACACCGGGCATCAACAGCAAACCATCTGCGGGTATGATTTTGGCATTTTCGCCACTTAAGCCCTGTCCTATTTGCGAAATATACTCGCCTTCTATAAGCACATCGCCAACCCAATTTATCCCATCATTAATAACCGTGGCATTTTTTATTAGAATTCTGTCCGATTTCACTTTACAATAATAATTCTAAAAATTCATTTAAAAATTTGCCCCACAAAATTTCCCAATCATTTTAGTTTTTCAATTCCAACAGTATTTGTAATAATAATACTACAAGTTATTGATATTCAATGAACAATATGCAAATAAATGACGAAAGTTACACTGTTTTATGAAAATTTTGGTTACATTTGGCTCGTTTAATATTTTAAGCTGTGCCATTAACATTAGAAAACGAACTCGCGCATCGAATCATTGGATTTGCGATAGAAATCCATAAAAGTATTGGACCTGGATTAAATACAAACGTATATAAAAAATGCTTGGCGTATGAATTTAAAAATGCCGATCTAAATTCACAAGAATCCTACCCGATTGTATTAAACTATAAAACCCTAGAAATTAACGATGGCATCTGCATTGATATATTGGTAGCAGAGAAGGTGGTAGTAATGATAGATTCTAGCGAAAATATTACAGAATATCAGGTGCAAAAACTACTTCGTATACTGCGTTTGGGTAATTTTAAATTGGGCCTATTGGTGAATTTTAACACCACATTGTTAAAAGATGGGATAAGGCGTGTTTCGAACAACAAACTCATCGAAAAAGAATTGGAATTGGATTCTTTCAATGGCATTGAGGATCAGGTGCAAATTTGATTTTTTATTTAATTTTTTACATCTACGATTTGGCAATTCTTTGCCAAGTTGTTATTGACTTCAGAGAATCTAGGCAATTGTATCTCTCCTATTAAACTTTATAACGCCCAATAGCTTTGGTAAGGGATACAGTAAGTTTCCATATACCCAGTAAAGCCGCTTAGCTAAATCTTTTATTCGACTCACCCCGCGCAGATGGAAGTCCTGATAAAAGGAATTTAAAAGATGCCAAGAAATTTTACCTTAGCAAATGAAAACTTCCCCTCATTGAATGAAATTCATTGTCGCAACCTATCCAACTAACCATGTAAACGTACACTCCCTCTTGGGCTTCAATTCCGCCTATTTTCCCATCCCAATTGATGTCTGGCGAATCAAAATCCGCTATTTTCTCTCCCCAACGGTTGTACAATTTAACTTTGTACAAAGAACCAATATTCACATATTTATTGGAAGGATAAAGGTCATTTCTACCGTTTCCGTCTGGGGTAAACGCATTTGGCATATACACAATCGACGGAAAAAGAGTTGGATCTTTTAATATCATGACAGAGTCTTTGCTCCTGCAACCTTCCATGTCGGTTACTTCAACCCAATACAATCCTTTTTCCACAGCAACTTTTACCCTTTCTGTCGTTTTGTCTTGCCACAGATAACTGCGCATGCCTGCTGGGGCTGTGAGCATGGGATTGATAGAAAGGCAAACTGTAGTATCAGAACCCAAATCTAAGGAAGGATTCGGGAACAACAAAACATTGATGGAATCCAGTTCTGGACAATTGTGGCTATTCATAAGTGAAACGATCACTTTTCCTTCTTTCTTTAAATTATAAGTTCTACCATTAATTTCCTTGTTCCATACAATTTGCGAAAATCTTGTATCTATAATATTTAGACTCGTATCAATAGTACTGCAGAAACGCAAATCCTGACCCAATTCAAATTCGTACCCAAAATTTGACAAATTGAACGTATCGTAACTGGAGCAGGTACCTCTGGTTACTTTAACCCAGTAATTTCCTGGATTGACCACTCTGGTTATGGAAGTTGTGTCTCCGTTGCTCCATAGTTTTCTGGCATCTTTGTTCAATGCATTCACTGTCACCAAAGCATTGGGACAAACGACCGTATCCAATAACGAAACAACCACTGGAGAATATCGCTGGATCAAAGCAGAATCGCTGGATGCGCAGCCATATTTAGTAAGTACACTTACAAAATATTTACCTGCACTCGAAACTGTAATTTGGTTGGTAGTATTCCCAGTATTCCAAGCATATAAAGCCATACCTTGTGTAGCTGTTAGTTTTCTACTAAAAACAGCATCGCTACAAAATGTTGTATCCCCCGCAATCCAAACCCGACTCGTATCAACATTCAATTTTACGGTATCGCGCCATGCACAAGTGCTTATTGTTACTTGAAGCCAATAGGTTCCTGGCTTATTTACAGTAATGGAATTGAAAGAACTGCCATTGCTCCACAGATACGAATCGCCAATTACAGAGCTTGAATATTTTATAGATCTACCGGTGCAAATGGTGCTATCGGCAGGCAGTTTTGGAACATTGGGCGACACAACGGTTACCCAGTTTGCGAAACTATCCAAACAATTGTTTTTGTACGCTATCAGGCTCACCCTATATTTACCTGGACCAGGATAGGTTACGGTTGGATAAGTTTGATTGGAAGTATCTGCATTTCCCGGCAAGCCAAAATCCCAATGATATCTGGTTGCACCCGTACTTTTATTGTCGAATTTATACGTAAAACCACAAATAAATTTGGGGGCATAATAACTGGCAACTACATCAATCACACATAAATCCACATTAAACTGGTAGTCTCTTTTGGTTTCGCTTATCAAAACACCTTTTCTGTACTCCCTTACCCTAATACCAACCACGAATTGACCAGACTTGGTGGGGGTAAGCGTCAACAAACCTGTTTCAGCATCGATTTTTAATATTGGATTTCCATCAATTGGAATTTGTGCATTATAAGACCCGCTATAAACCACATTGGCAAAAGGTGGGTTGGCTAAAGTTCCATTTCCTTTGTTGTCTGGCCTGGGTTGGTTTTGACCCGCACCGTCAAAGGGTTGAAAAAAATCGTAAGCCAAACTGTCTCCATCGGCATCTTTGGCACCATGGTCAAATTTTAACTCATAATTGGTGCATAAAAAATTGGCCGGTAATTCTTTAAAAACAGCACTGCTATTGGGTTTTTTATCTGGCAATGTGCGAGAATCTGGAATCTTGGTCCAATAATTCGCACCTGTAGATTGCGGATTTACAAGATTGGTTATGGAATTGTTTCTGCAACAACGTTGAAACGACAAAATATACCCCCCAGTTCTAGCAGGTAAATTTAAGGTAGTTTCATACCAATAGTGGTTTACACATGCATTGGGGTATGTTTTTATGCAATTATAATTGAGTTTTACAACCTTTTGAGGGCCACTTCTGGGAATCTCTACAGGATAGCCGTTTAATATATTGCCATTTACACCATCAAAAACACCAATAAATGCAGTTGCATCCTGCGCAATGGCTTGCGGATTTCCATTCAAACAATCTATATACAAATCCAAACGGATTTTGTAATTGTTGCCGCTTATGTATTGATAGGTGATTTCCCCACCCACTACATGCGTGCCAAAAACACTGCAAACCTTTACCAGCAAAGCGACAGCAAGTGAAAATATTTTTGGCAATTGCATAGAGTGAAATACGAAGATACAATAAATTGTACATTTCACTTAAAGCAAAAGAAACCTAAATGTAAATTTATTTATTTTCGAAACTGCAATTATTTCATTCACCCAATAACCGACGTTTATATAGTCTTGAGTAATAAAATTCAAACGTTGGCAATTCATACCAAACGCATTGTCATGCTAGTGCGGGTTTACACTAACCTGATATGCTTTGTATTTAACCTTGAAATCCTTTATAATTGTAAAATGAAAATGCACTTCAAATTTTCCCTTTTAATATTTATCGGTTTCATTTTCTGTCTTACCCAAGCTATATCTTGTGCCAAAAAGAAAGACAACGTTCATAAAGATGCAGAGCCCAAAACCTTAAAAACGTATAGTCTCAATGGAGTTCTGAACATTGGCTACAACAGCGGCAGTGGTGCCATCGATTTGTCCAACGGTATTCTGTACAATACTACAGACGGAAAATTGCACGATTCGGATGTGGATATTGCCTATTGTTACGTTCGCTGGGGCTCGCCTTTTGTTTACGAAAGAACCTTTTTGCAACCATTTTCAACCTTTGCAGATATTTTTTTCACCTCTTGGATGGTTAGAAATGAAACCCTTATTTATGGCGCCGTAAAAAATATCAATTTCGACAGTATTGCAACCGTTAAAACCAAATCTGCCTTAGACAAATACTATCCGCCGACAGGCATTATTGACTACGCGGCACAGATTTCTTTTCATGATACCCTAGTGCCAATTCCCATCTACTTTTTTAAAACAGTGAAAGGGAAACGGGGAATTATCAGGGTAAACAATTACACAGCCAGCACCAGTTCAACGTATTATTTCGAAGCTAGCCCTATAAATTTGGATGTCATTATTGAAGAATAAAATGTGACGTGAAATAACTTTTAATATTTTCCTATCACCTCTATCACCCTATTCACTTCATCCTCTGTCATTTCTGGGAACATAGGCAATGAAACGCAATGGCTCGCGAGGTATTCTGAATGCGGGAAATCGCCCACTTTATAACCCAAGTTAGCATAGGCTTTTTGCAAATGGCAGGGCACTGGGTAATGAAAGGCGTATCCAACTTCGTGGTTATCCAAAAATTGGGTAAAGGCTTCTTTGTCTGCGACCGTTACTACTGCCAAATGGTAAACGCTTTCTGCGCTTGGTTCTAATGCTTGGAAAGTAATTTTTGTATTGTTTATCTCAGAAAAATAACGTTTGGCAATGCTTTGTCTGCGTTGGTTCCACCCGTCGATGAAGCCCAATTTTACATTCAAAACCGCACCTTGAAAACCTTCCATACGGTAATTGAAACCTACCTCATCATGATAATAGCGAACAGTTGCACCGTGGCTGCGCAAGGACTTTGCATGGTCGGCAATGGCTTTGTCGTTGGTAAAAAGTGCCCCCCCTTCTCCATAACTTCCCAGATTTTTTCCAGGATAAAAACTAGTGCAGCTAAGGATACCTACTGACCCAACTTTATTGCCATGGTAAGTTGCACCTATGCCTTGGGCATTGTCTTCCACAAAATGGATATTGTGTTTCTTACAAATGGCATCGATAGCATCCATATTGCAAGGTTGGCCATACAAATGCACGCCGATAATGGCTTTTGTTTTAGCGGTAATTGCCTTTTCAGCAGCTTGCGGATCTATATTCCAAGTATTGGGGTCGCAATCTACAAAAACGGGCGTAGCACCCACATAACTTACGCCCCAGGCACTGGCTATAAAAGTATTTGTGGGAATAATTACCTCATCACCTGGACCAATGCCCAAAACCAACATGGCCAAATGCAAAGCACTGGTTCCGCTGTTTAAACAAATTGCATATTCGCTGCCCGACCACTGGGCAAGGTTTTTTTCTAAATCGTCTACAAAAGGTCCACCGCTAAAAGCAGTTTTAGCCATCACCGCATTTAATGCAGCATGCACAGGTGTTTTAATTTGATCGTATTGTCTGCCTAAGTCAAAAAATGGAACTTTCATTGTTGCCGCGAAGATACAAAATCAACGTTTGTTGCGGTAACGAAAAACAGTAATTACCCAAATCAATTTTAACATTTCGCTGGCGGCGTTAAACACTATTTTAAAGGATGCTCCCCTGCTCTTGCCAGCTATTCGGGGTAAATAGTGCGATTTTAGGGTTCTAAAATGAAATCCTTGCACGCTTAATTTTCCGCAAATTTCACTGCCTACCAAACTGCTTTGTATGGACAGCGACAATCTTTGAATTTCTTTAGACGGAAAAACCAAAATCCAATTCACATCGGGCAAATCAAAGCGCAAAAACCAGCGATTTAACTTTTGGTTAATCCAGCTCAATCCGTTTCTAAATATGGAATAAGAAGTATTTTCTACGCGGTAAAAATTCAATATTTCACGGTCGCCAGGTTGCGGAATTTGCAACAATTCTTTCATGTCGAACTGCCCGTCGCCGGGGACTGCAACCACCAAATCCATTTTCGCATTTGTATATATGGCACGCAGTGTTGCTCCTATACCTTGGTTTACTTTTTGGTCGATAATTCTTAAATTTGGGTATAGGGATTCTTTTAATTTATGGACAATTTCTACCGAATCATCCGCGCTTCCGTCGTCTACAACCAAAACTTCATGTTCAGCGCTTAAAGCAGGAACCACAGCATATACATCTTGCAGAACCCGCGCAATGTTGCCCGATTCGTTATAACACATAATGCCTATGGTCCAGGTTTTCATAAAATATTTAAAGCGCCTCTGGCTTTACTGGACCTAGTTTGCGTGCTGGATTGCCAGCCACAATGGTAAAAGGTTCTACATTTTTGGTAACTACACTGCCAGCGCCTACTATGGCGCCTTCACCAATTTCAATGCCAGCCAAAATGGTGGCATTGCTGCCTATGGAAACCCTTTTCTTCAACAGCGTTTTTTCCAATTTCCAATCATCCGCATTTTTCATAGAACCATCAGCATTGGTGCTGCGCGGATAAATGTCATTGATAAACATAACCCCATGGCCAATAAAAACCTCATCTTCCAACTCCACACCTTCACAAATAAAACTATGACTCGAGATTTTACAATTTTTGCCAATTTCAACCCCGCTTTGAATTTCGGTAAATGGACCTATTTTGGTTCCGTCTCCTAGCTTGCAACCATATATATTTACAAAATCAAAAATGCGTACATCTTTACCCACCGTAACATTCACCACTTTTTGGCGGGGAGAATCAATATTTAAAATTTGCGACATGGCTTCTATAATGCTTGCAAAGAAACTGCATTTGCCAGAAGCAAACAAATAAAGACCCATAGCTTAATATTCAACTTAGATTTACGATGTTTGCAGTGGATGGCAACACAGATTAAATTCAGCACAATCCTTAGAATGGCAATTGCATTGGGTGTCATTTATACCACGGCCTGTAAAGTAAAAAAGAGTGCCGAAAAGACCACGGCCAATCCGCCTGCGGGTGTGGTTATGCAAGCCCCAAAAGATTCCATTCCACCTACACCAGAAGGGCGCATCGTGTCTCCGCTTGACCCAATGACGCCTCCAACTGATATGGCTCCGGTTGCACCTGTAGATGCTACTACCCCTGCGAATCCTGCAAGTCCCACTGCACCCAAAACAATTGCACCGCCTGAGCTAAGTAAAACAGCCATTTTCACCTCTGGTTGCAGTGCTTATTTGCCAGAGGGAATGGGCAATTTCGATTTGGCGTTTAGCGAAGACAGTTCGGAAGTGTATACATCCCAGACCACCATAGATTCATTCAGTTATGGCTGCATTGCGGTAAAGTTTATTGTGCCCCTTGAAGAATCCGAAACCGAAAAAATCCTAACCCAATACATGGATTATTTAAAAAAACAATTTCAAATTGTACAAAGTGCGGGTTATGGAAAAGGACATAAACTGGAATCCAATGCACAGGCCAAGGGAATTGTAGATTACTGGACAAACGATGCGGCAGTGCAATACAAAATCAAAGGTTGGGTAACACCCACGCATATTGGCATATTGTATCTAAGCCGTTACAATGAATACCCATGGTACAATGCACAAGAAATGTATTTGAACGGGTTTAGGTTTCCGTGATGCATTGACCTTTCAACAAGGCTTAAATCCATAACCCAATAGCCCACCAAGGCCACAAAGGGTTCACAAAGCCCACCAAGTCTGTGTTTTACAACATTCTCAGAATTGGTTTGCTCTCGTGGTTGGCCTTTTGTTTGCTTGAAAAAATCCTATCCTGTAGAAAATCAAAAGCAAACTGAGACCAACCGTTCATTCCGGATGGTCTAGGCAGAAATGAGTCCTTATTCTTCGAGAATCGTTGGCTAAGGCCAATTGCTATTGAACCAATCAGGTGTAAAATTGTTGCATTTTCACTTCTTTTTAAGAAATACATATCGTAAGCCCAAAGTAAAAGCGTATATAGGACCTTTTTCTACAACCTGATCTCCATTTGCAATAATGTTTTGGCATCCAAAACGGCAACTGGTTGCAATTTTTCAGCATATAATTGTGAATAGAATTGCAAAGATCTATTCTTGGTAAAGGCTAAAGTATATTGAGGACCAATGGTGTCCTAAATGTTTTTAAAGGGTTTTTATAAATATAAAGTCGAATTTAAGTCCTAAGTATCCGAAAAAACCAATAAAGAACTGTCATTTTTTCTTTGTTCATGCTTTGCATCAACCTGCCTGCCGACGCAGGAAGGCAGGGACAAAGAAAGTAATACCGCGAAATTGCAAATTTTGGTCTCACTTCTCTTCCTTGCGTAATCCTCCCATTCCCCTCCCCTTTCTAAAAAATTACCCACAAATCTTGCCCTTGTCATTTCTTTTTGCTATTTTTATTGCCAATTATTTGATAATTATATTATCAATAACATATACCTAAGATGGAAAAGAACATATCCCACATGGATCCGACGTTCCGCTGCGCTATAGTCAGCGAGCTGCATGAATGCTTTGCTCCGACGTTCCGCTGCGCTACAGTCAGCGAGCCTAACATACTTGTAGCTGAAGCTTTTTACTACACCCAAACATATACCTAAGATGGAAAAGAACATAGCCCACATGGATCTCGATAGTTTCTTCGTAAGCGTAGAACGCTTGCGAAACACTGCCTTTGTGGGCATACCCCTCATTATTGGCGGCACTGGCGACCGCGGCGTGGTGGCTAGTTGCAGTTACGAGGCCCGCAAATTTGGCGTGCGCAGCGCCATGCCCGTAAAAATGGCGCGGCAACTCTGTCCCGAAGCCATGATTATACGCGGCGACAGTCAGCTCTACAGCGACTACTCGCACATGGTTACCGACGTTATTGCAGACACGGTACCTTTGTACGAAAAAAGCAGCATTGATGAGTTTTACATAGACCTCACGGGCATGGACAAGTTTTTTGGCTGTTGGCAACTGACAATGAATTTAAAAGACCGGATACAAAAAGAAACGGGTTTGCCCATTTCATTCGGTTTAAGTGCCAACAAAACCGTAAGTAAAATTGCCACCAACGAAGCCAAACCCGCTGGGCAACGGCACATATTGCATGGCACTGAAAAGCCCTTCTTGGCGCCCTTGGGCGTACAAAAGATTCCGGGTGTGGGCACCGAAACCTACAAAACACTGCGCACACTGGGCATCAAACTCATCCATACCGTGCAAGAGATGCCGCTGGAACTGATGGAAAAAACACTGGGCAAACACGGCAAAGACATTTGGAAAAAAAGCAACGGCATAGACAACAGCTTGGTAGAACCTTTTCACGAACGAAAAAGCATTAGCACCGAACGCACCTTTGAAAAAGACACCATTGATGTGGTAAAACTAGAAAGTTTGCTTAGCGCCATGGCGGAGAACCTGGCTTACCAACTGCGCAAAGGCAATAAAGTATGTGCTTGTGTGGCGGTAAAAATCCGTTACAGCGATTTTAACACCCATACCCAGCAAATAAAAATTCCGTACACCAGTGCCGACCATATTTTAATCAATACGGTAAAGGAAACATTTCGCAAACTTTACAACCGCCGGCTTTTGGTGCGCCTAATAGGGGTGCGTTACAGCGACTTGGTAACAGGGGGCTTGCAAATGAACATGTTTGAAGACAGCGAAGAAATGGTGAACCTATACCAAGCCATGGACCGCATTCGCAACCGCTATGGCGATGGGGCGGTAAAACGCGCCATAGGCATGGGAGCCAAAAGCATAGGCCGCAGCGACAACCCTTTTGATGGCAGCGCCCCTCCTTTGTTGGCAAACCGGCGCAGTTGATAACGATGATTTTCCATCTTATACCTACCTTTGCAGTTCCCATTTCAGTTATATTCATGCAATCAAAATTAAAAGCACTTATAAATCCTGCCAAACCAAAACTGGAATTGCACCCCCGCAACAAACACAAGCAACGCTATAATTTTGATGTATTGATAGCTGCGAACGCAGAATTGGCGCCCTTTGTAAAGCCCAATGCCTACGCAGATTTATCCATAGACTTTTTCAATCCACTTGCCGTTAAAGCCTTAAACAAGGCTTTGCTGAAAGCCTATTACAACATTGAATATTGGGATATCCCCGATAAGTTTTTATGCCCACCCATTCCAGGCCGGGCAGATTATATCCATTATTTGGCAGATTTGTTGGGCGCTTTAAACCACGGTTTGGTGCCCATGGGTCCCAAAATAAAATGTTTAGACATTGGCGTGGGTGCAAATTGTGTTTATCCAATCATTGGCGCTGCAGAATATCGCTGGTCCTTTGTAGGTTCAGACATAGATCCCAAAGCGGTACAGTCGGCGGTTAAGATTGTGGAATCCAATCCTGAATTAAAAGACAAAATAGAAATTCGTTTGCAGAAAAAACGAGAGAATATTTTATTTGGAATTATAGAGCCCAAAGAGAAATTTGAAATTGTACTGTGCAATCCCCCATTCCATGCATCTTTGGAAGAAGCGTTGGGGGGAAATATGCGCAAAAACAGCAACCTAAAAAATGCGAAAGCACCAAAACCTGCGTTGAATTTTGGGGGCAATGGAAACGAATTGTGGTGCGAAGGTGGTGAAATTGCGTTTATTGGCAACTACATTGCCCAAAGCAAGCAATACACAACAACCTGCTTGTGGTTTACCTGCATCGTTTCCAAACAATCTAACTTAAGCAAAGTGTATACGGAATTGAGGAAAGCTGGTGCGGCAACTGTAAAAACAGTAGAAATGGGACAAGGAAATAAGGTGAGCCGTTTTGTAGCCTGGACCTTTTTATCCGACCCGCAAAAAAATGCTTGGTTCCAACAAAAAACCTTGGGCTCCAAATAATATTAGGAGTTCCCTTTTAATTAGAATTTAAATAATTACATGAAACGTATTACAGAATATAGAAAACTATTTGGCATAGAAAAAGATGCAAATTTGGGTGAATTAAAAATCATTTACCGCAATTTAATGAAGGTTTGGCATCCTGATAAATTTCAAGGTAAAGAAGAGGAAAAATTAGAAGCGGAAAACAACAGCAAAAAAATCATAGAAGCCTATCATTTTTTGGTGAGTTTGTCACCAGAAACACATGCCCAACATCAAGAAGAATACGCCGATACCATCACCAATTCTGCCATCGATGATTTTGAATACAAAGGACAAATGCTGAAAATTAGTTTCCAAAATGGCAGCGAATATGAATATTTTGGAGTGCCAAAAAATACGTATCAAAAGTTTTTAAATTCAGCCACACAAATCCGTTTTGCTAGGCGGCATATTTTTGAAAGTTTTTCATACCGGAAATCCCAGAAAGTTATGGAAAATATTTAAATCTAACGATTTATAACCCATTTAGAATCTTTTTCAACTTTTTATGCGTATCTTCACCCCTTGAAAACCATATATTTTTCGATATAGTACCATGACCTCCCCTTTGGGTAAATTCACTTTCTCCCGCCGATTTGATAAATTTTTTACCGATATATACAACGGCTATAAATTTTTTATTTTGTTTTGGAAAGAGGTTTTTCAACGACCTTGGCATTTTAAAGAACTCATTAACCAGTGCTATTACATTGGTTTCCAGTCCTTACCCCTTATTAGTCTAACTGGTTTTGTCGTAGGTATTGTTTTCACCAAACAAAGCCGACCCAGTCTTTCCTCCTTTGGGGCTACCTCTTGGCTTCCATCCCTAATTTCCATCGCTGTTATCCGCGCCTTGGCTCCACTGGTTACTGCCTTAATATGTGCGGGAAAAGTAGGCTCCAATATTGGTGCTGAATTGGGCTCCATGAAAGTTACAGAGCAAATAGAAGCCATGGAGGTTTCGGCTATCAACCCGTTTAAATACCTAGTCGTTACACGAGTTTTGGCTTGCACATTTATGATTCCCGTGTTGATGATGTATTCTGCATTTATTGGTATGATAGGGTCTTTTATCAATATCCATTCCCATGAATCTACAAGTTTTGTTGCTTTTATTAATACTGCTTTTGCTTCCATTGTGTTTTTAGATATTTATGCGGCATTAATCAAGGCCACTGTTTTTGGATTCACCATCGGTATTGTAGGTTCTTTCAAAGGTTACAATGCATCAAAAGGAACCCAAGGTGTGGGAAATGCGGCTAATTCTGCGGTGGTTCTTTCCATGTTTCTCGTTTTTGTAGAAGAAATAATCATTGTTCAAGTAATCAATTGGTTCAGATAATATGGGAGAAATGAATCAAGTAGAATCGACGATTGAAAAAGTAATTTCTATAAAGGATTTGTACAAATCTTTTGGCGATTTGCAGGTGCTAAAGGGAGTGAATCTGGACCTTGTGAAAGGCGAAAACCTAGCAGTTTTGGGAAGATCTGGAAGTGGCAAATCTGTATTGATTAAACTCATTGTTGGATTGTTAAAGTATGACTCAGGCGAAATCATAGTGTTCGACAAAAATGTGGCTGAACAAAACAAAAAAGAATTGGATGCTTTGCGGCTGCGTATAGGATTTTCATTTCAAAGCAGCGCCCTTTACGACAGTATGAGTGTATTCGGAAATTTGGCTTTTCCACTGGGTATGAATAACAAAAATCTGGGCAAAGGTGAAATCAAATCAGCCGTGGAAGCAACATTGGAAGCTGTAGGATTGCTGGATAAAATGGAACAAATGCCTGCTGAATTGTCCGGTGGACAAAGAAAACGCATTGGCATAGCCCGCACCCTCATTATGAAACCCGAAATTATGATGTATGATGAACCTACCGCTGGTTTAGATCCTATAACCTGTGAAGAAATCAACGAATTGATGGTGGAAGTGAAAGAAAAATACAATACCAGTTCTATTATTATTACCCACGACTTAACCTGTGCCAAGGCCGTGGCAGACAAAGTGGCACTGCTGTGGGAAGGGAAATTCATTAAAACAGGTACTTTTGAAGAAGTATTTGAAAAAGGAAACAAGGAAGCAGAAAGTTTTTACCATTATAATTTCATTAAATAAACCATGCAAGAAACCAACAACAAACGCAAAGTCATCATCGGAGTATTCGTTCTGGTGGGTTTAATATTCCTTGCAGCAGGCATACTCAGCATAGGAAATTTACATTCTACATTTTCTAGAAAAATGCATTTAATTACCGTTTTTAAAGACGTAAACGGCTTACAAAAGGGCAACAACATTTGGTTCTCCGGTGTAAAAATTGGCACTGTAAATAGCCTAGAATTTCGATCCGATAACCAGGTAAAAGTAACCATGAACATAGAAGAAGCAAATACCCAATATATTAGAAAAGATGCGATGGTAAAAATCAGTACCGACGGATTAATTGGCAATAAAATTCTTATTATCTATGGCGGAACTGCCAAGGCGGGTGAAGCTGAGGTAGGCGATCAGCTAGCCACTGAGATGACGGTTGGTACCGAAGACATGATGGCTGTTTTACAGGAAAACAACACCAATTTACTAGCCATAACCAAAGACCTTAAAAACATTGCAAAAAAACTTGCGACAGGTGAAGGTACAATAGGCAAACTCATCAATGATGAATCTGTGTATCAAAATTTAAAATCAACCACGGATGCTTTGAATGCAGCTTCTTTACAAGCGCAAAACTTGTTGGGATCCTTGTCCGATTTTGGGAAAAATCTAAATAAAAAAGGCACACTTGCCAACGACATTGTAACAGATACCACTATATTTAATTCATTGAAAAAATCGGTACGTGAGCTGGAAACAATGGCCACAGATGCACAAGCTACAGTTGCCGAACTTAAAATCGCTGCGGCCAATCCAAATACCCCTTTGGGTGTTATTTTACGTGACGAAAAAAGTGGCGCAGAATTAAAATTGCTCATTCAAAATCTAGAAAAAGGTTCTGTTACTTTAAATGAAGATTTAAAAGCTTTACAAAGTAATTTTTTATTTAGAAAATATTTTAAAAATAAAAAATAATCCGGTTTTTTTCTAGAAAACAATATTTCACTTGTGTTTGCATCACTTTTTATTGGCATCTGCCACTTTGTGATGCTAAAAGATTTCATTGTTAAACCTAATCTTTGATTGCCCGACACATTACAACTTTGAAGTTACTTGCTATGGTATAATAAAACACTTGACCGACTCCACCACGGCGGAAAGGATAAGCCTATTATTCTCTGTCGCAAAATGAAATAAATTTCTATTGCTGGGTAATAAATCCATTCTTTCCCAGCGTGGGCAAGGCGTTCCATTCTGCCACAGTCAATACTAAATGACCTACTGTTATGTCCAGATTGTATTCAAAATTTTATGGATACAAATTATTCCCAGACATAGAGAAGTACCTAACAAGGCATAAAAAGCCAGTCCAAGAGGATTCTTTTTACGTATCTTGCAGCTCAGCTCGTCTTGTTTTTTTTGCAATAGAATGAGAAACCAAAAAGCAAAAAAAGTTAACTCAATAAGGTATAATATAAATTCCCCTAGTAAGCATATGGTATACCCCATGCTTATCTAGCCTTTCATACGCATTTACTTTCACTACTTCTCCGTATTGAATATCTTTATTTCTACTATCAAAGGGTTGGGCCAATATTTCAATTTTTTTGCCGTCTTTTTGGGTAAGATACAACCGCAAATGAATCATAATCCAAACTTCATCACCCCACTTGTAACGCACTGGGTCCATAACCAATGTGATTCTTTCCTTTTTAAATTTTCCCGCATTTTTGGGTTCAGACAGCTTTCCTGTTTGCCCTTCAAAATATAGCCTATGCAAATTCTTCCCTTTGATGGTTTTCTTGTTTCCAACTTTCACATTTTTCCATGCCTGAAAATGGTCAATCATCAATGTAAAATGGTCGCTGCGCCATGCGGGTTTAATTGATTTAATGCTTGTATCTGGAAAATATCGCAATTCACCTGCCCAGCGTCGTGTTCCATCTTTGTCCTTCTCCTTAATTCCGGCGTCGTATTTTTTCTCTTCGTAAATT
Source organism: Bacteroidia bacterium (assembly GCA_038317095.1). Lineage (GTDB taxonomy): Bacteria > Bacteroidota > Bacteroidia > NS11-12g > UBA955 > JAGXTF01. Next base: position 29,871 of record JBBQBB010000024.1, read on the forward strand.
GTTTTCAAACGCAATGGGGGAAAACTTGAATTTCTGTCGTATACATCGGCGTAAAAGCCAGGTTCGTTGCCTTTATCAGAATAAACAGGCACATAAATAAATTTAACGTATAGGGCATTTCCGGGGAAAGAATCTAGCAATTGCGGTCCAGAATTTAATTCGAAATACACCTCTATTCTTTTCAATGTACCGTATTTTTTCAGTACTCCATTCCATTCTAATTCCTTTAGATCAAACCGCACCCGATGTGCAGATTGTGCTTGAAAAAAGAACAACAGAAATGTAATAAAAAGGAAATTTTTTACCATCAAATATTTGAAATATTTTTACTTTAGAAAGAATTTTCTTCCTGGGGTATAAGAAACTTTGGCTTCATCCAACCAAGCGCACAATGCTGCATATTCTGCATCCAACTCTTTGGCTTTGCCTACCCAATCTAAAAATTGAGATTTGGCAAAATCGTATTGCTCCACATGTGTTTGGGTTGGTCCATTCGTTGTTCCTACAACCCCATACCATGCATTTTCTATTCTGCCATACAATCCAGGTTCGGTTTCAAACTCATGAGAAGCCAAAACGCCATCGCCATTTAGCAAAATATTCAATGCCGTAGTTTTCTGTAAAACACTGGCTACTTTTTGGGTAAATTCATTGCCCAATCCTGTTGTAAAAATCGCCTTTTTTATCGTCGAAATACTGCCCGAAATACCGCCCAAATAATCTGCAGCAGCAGAAACATTTCTGCGTAATTCTGTAAAATTCAAAATTGCTTGGTGTCTTTCCGCGGCATTTAAACTTTCCAACATGGGGGTTTGCATATATTCGGTGTGCAAAGTTTGGCTGCCCTCCATAGCCGTTGTTGCACCATTTTGAACTAAAAATACAGAAACAGTGTAATCGCCAGGTGAAACAAATGGACCATCGTCTGGCTCTGTATACGGATCGCTTAAATCCGGAGAACTGCGGTTTAGTGGAGTTGAACTTGCATACCGCAAATCCCAAACCAACTTGGTGATTCCTTTTTTTGCAGTTGATTTCAGTCTGCGCACTTCTCTACCCGCAATATCTTTAATCACAAACAAAAGGAATGCAGCTTCTTCTTTGGCTTCCAATCGAATACTATCCGCACTAGGCCAGTAGGTATTTTTGCTATTTTTTTGCAATTCTTTTTCTTTTTCCTGTCTAGTTTCTTTTAATGTTTTATAATCATTTTTTAAATGGAACCAAATTACAGCGCCGCTTTCAGGATTGGGTGCATTGTACCAATCTGCGCCTTTGTTGCCTTTGTCCCTGCCCCCAAATGGCGTTTTTGGAATGAATATTTTTGAATTTTTAATACTAAAAATATGCAAATTCTTATCCATATTTTCTTTGCTCAATTCGCGCAATGGTGCGTAATTATCCAATATTGCAAACCCACGTCCAAATGTAGCCAAAGCCAAATCATTTTCTCTTTTTTGAATGGCAATTTCTTTGATGGCGATTGGTGGTAAACCTGCATTCCAAAGTGTCCATTTTTTTCCGCCATTCATGCTTGCATACATTCCAAATTCGGTTCCTAAAAATAGCAAATCTTTGTTTACATAATCTTCTACAAGGGTTTTTACACTGCCATTTGCTGGCAAATTGCTTGCAATGTCCATCCATGTTTTTCCACCATCCATACTTTTTACCACATACGGTTTAAAATCTCCATTGCGGTGGTTGTCAAACGTGGCATACATTGTATTTTTATCGAACTGGGAAGCCAATATGCTGCTCACCAATGTCATATCTGGCACGTTGGCGAATTTCGTTTGCTTGCTCCAAGTTTTTCCACCATCCGTTGTAATTTGTATCAACCCATCGTCGGTTCCTGCAATCAATAAATTTTCATCCAGCGCACTCTCAGCCAAAAACATCACATTGCCATAGATACTTGTACTCTGGTTTTTTGCAACCGCATCTATACTCCAAACTCTGCCCATGACAGGCAATTTGTTGCGATCAACGCCCCTGCTTAAATCTCCACTTATCGCTTTCCAACCATTCCCCCTATTGTCGCTTCGGTATACTTTATCACCTGCAAAATACAAGCGGGCAGCATTGTGGCTGCTTATTAACAATGGGGCATCCCAATTCCACCGATCCGTTTTTACACCAGGCGCTGGTTGTGGCTTGATATCTATTTGCTCACCCGTTTTACGATCAAAGCGAATTAAACCGCCATATTGCCATTGGCTATAAACGATATTGGGGTCATTTGGGTCTACCTGACTTTTAAATCCATCGCCACCAACTGTGATGAACCAATCGCTATTGGGTATGCCATTTGCAGAGCCATTGGAAGCCGGACCGCCCAATGTGTTGTTGTCTTGTGTGCCACCGTAAATATTGTAAAAAGGCAAAGCATTATCTACAGTTACCCTATAAAACTGGGTCAATGGCAAATTATCCAAGAACTTCCAATTGCTGCCATTGTCAAAAGTTTCATACAATCCACCATCACATCCCACGCGCAAATGTTTGCCGTCTGAGGGATTTACCCACACCACATGATTGTCCACATGTTTCCATTTTTCGCCCACTGGCGATACAGTTTTTCCGCCATCTTTGGTCCATTTCAACCAAGTATCCAATATAAAAACCCGGTCTGCATTTTGAGGATCGGCAGTGATTTCACAGTAGTAATTGCCAGCAGTATAAATATCATTCAACTTATTCCAACTTTCGCCTTTGTCGTAACTTACAAACATGCCCCCTTTGCCTTCTTGGGCTTCTACCATGGCATAAACTCTATCAGGCGCTGCTTCCGAAATGGTCACGGAAATTCGGCCAACATCGCCTCCTGGCAATCCGCTACTCAACTTTTTCCATGTCTTTCCTGCATCCGTACTTTTATACAATGCGCTTTCAGGTCCACCGCCTAAATAAGTCCATTCATGCCTACGTCTTTGGTGAAAACTAGCATATACAATATCTGGATTCGAAGGGTCAAGAATAACCTCATTGCAACCTGTTTTATCGCTTACAAACTGAATGCGATTCCAAGTTTTTCCGCCATCCTCAGTTTTATACAAACCCCTTTCACCCCCATCTTTCCATAGTGGACCATAAGCGGCAACATATACCACATTGCTATTTCTTGGATCTACCTGAATCATGCCGATATGCTCGCTACTCTTGAGCCCCATATTGGAAAAACTTTTACCTCCATCGGTACTTAAGTACACCCCGTTTCCATAGCCCACACTGCGCTGGTTGTTGTTTTCACCGCTGCCAACCCATAAGGTATTGGCATTGTTTGGGTCCAGGCGAAGACAACCAATACTTTGGGTGCCGTATGCATCAAATATGGGATTAAAACTGGTTCCAGCATTGCTGGTTTTCCAAACTCCTCCATAGGCAGCCGCAACATAATACTCACTCGTATTTTTAGGATTTACGGCCAAATCTACTATTCTACCTCCCGTGCACGCCGGGCCAATATTGCGAAATTTAAACGCGTTTAAAAAGGATGAAGGAATGCTATCTAATCCTTTCTGGGCAAACAGTTGACCATTTAGGCAAATAAAAATACCAAGAAAAATCTTCAATTTCATAAAGCGAATGTACTGCCAGAAAATTTCTTACCCAAAATCCAACAAACAATATTTTTTTTTGACATTTAATTTTTTTAAGTATATTGCCTGCGATTATACCAACCTATTTTTATGAAAACATGCTACCCGGCCTTTCATTTTGTAGTTTTAAAAGCGAATTTTCGTTCAAAATCTACCTCTAAAATTATCCAAACCAATTTAAGCAGGAATCTAATCCTATGAATATAAAAATTGGACTTTTTTATCTTTTATTTTTTTCAAACTTGGGATTTTTGAAATCTCAAAATTGCCAAGAAAAAATAGAGTCAGCGAGTAAAATGATTGACAATGGTCAATTCAATGAATCCATTCAAGCTGTGAGAAACTGCGCAGGTATAGGCAATAGTGAACGCTGGCAAGCATTAAGAATTACCTCTATAGCATACATATTGTTAAATAATCCAGACAGCGCCAAGGTTTATGCAAAGAAAATGTTAAATTTAAATCCCCTTTACCAACCCAATGTTTTAAAAGACCCAAAAGTTTTTATTTTAATGATTCACCAAATCAATATTATTCCAAAATTCACGGTTGGATTGGCTTTTACGATTGGTGGTAATATTACCATTCCTGAAGTTACTGGCTCATATATACCCGCAGAATACACAAAAAAATACAAAAATGGAAGCAGTTATCAGATGGGTTTACTTGCTGCATATAATATCAACAACAAACTTGCTATTGAGGCCAATATTATAGCAAATTCAAAAACCTATGAAATGAGTTATACTCTTTCTACCTTAAATATCGGTATCAAAGAAAGTTTTCGCAGTTTGGATATCCCCTTAATGTTGCGTTATACATTTCGTCCCAATAAAAGATTTAGATACTATGTAAAAGCTGGCGGATATTCTTCCATATTGTTAAACTCCTTTAATGATTTTTCAAGAACAAACAGTGCAAATTCCGAATCTCTGCAATACGCAAGGTTCAACTCTTCCGCCAGACGAAATACACTGCAATGGGGTGTTGTAGCGGGCACTGGCATTGTATACAAAGTAAAGCAAGGGCACATCCACTTTGATGTATCCTACTACCATGGATTAACCAACATTACAAAAGGGGCTGTTAGATATGATTACTTAAACCTGCTTTACGATATGTATTATTTGGATGACGATATTAAATTAAGGAATATAGCATTCTCCATTGGATACAATTATTATATCAATTATAAAACTGTAAAATGAAAAACCTATCTCTTTTAATCTTTTTATTATTTGGCCAAATTGCGTATACTCAAAATGCAACAACTTGTGCAAACGCTTTATATGAAGCAAATCGATTATATGAAACAGGCAAAATAACCGCGGCAATTGCCTTATTGCAACCCTGCGCAAAAGATGGCGGCTTTAACACAACCGAAAGCACAGAAGCCTATCGGCTGCTTGTTTTGTGCTATTTAAATAACGGCAACGAACCAAAGGCTGAAGTTTACATGATTAAAATGCTTAAATCCAAGCCAAACTATAAAGATTTCCCAAATATTGATCCAGTAAATTTTAGGCAAATGCTAAACAAATTCGAGGTTCGAAATAAAATGGAATTGGGCTTGATTGCAGGCGCCAGTGTGAATCAAATTCGGGTAATAAAAAATTACAGCACCACCTATTCAGCTTCAATTTACATTCCAGTTTTAGGCTACCAAATGGGTGGATTGTTAGAATATCGTTTCAAGAAAAAAACCTCCCTTGTCATTGAGCCACAGTTTTATACATTTAACTATAAAAGAGAAATGGAAAATGTAGGCGGGTGGAAACAAGCCTATAAAGAAAACATGTTGTGCATTGGCATTCCAGTTTCCTATCGGTATTATTATTCAATAAAAACGTTTAAACTTCTGTTGGAATGCGGACTGCAAGAAACAATTTTGATCAACAGTTATGGCAATATATTATCCACCAATCTATCGGATAAATCATCCATACAAAGCAGCACAAAAACGACACCTTACAGAAGCTCTGCATGGCTTTCTGGAAAAGCACAAATTGGTTTTAGCAAAAAAGTCGGCGCCGGATATTTTTCATTTAGAGCTGCATACAATTACACTTTTTCAAACATTATGATTTCTACCAAAAGATACGATAATATTCCATTTTTATTAAGCACCCAATACATTGACCCAGATTTTAGTCCAGTATATTCTGCGTTTACTTTTGGTTACCAATTCCCCATTCAATATTCTGTAAATAAATCAAAATAATGCATTCAGTGAAGCCTATTTTTAAATATCCAATTGGCTTGTTATTCATCTGCCTTCTAAATTTGGGTTGTAAAAAAACCATTCCAACCCCGGTTAGAAATGGCGCATTCCAAGTAATTTCAAACAATTACGGGGTTGCCCTTCGAGATATTGAACCCACGGCAGATGGAGGATATTACATTTTGGCTGAAACTTTAATACATGGAAATAAAGATGGCTGGTTGATAAAGATGGATGCGAACAACCAACAGGTTTGGCAAAAAGTTTTTGGAAGCAAATACGATGAAACATTTGTACAAATAGTAATTGATTCTGCCGAAAATGTAATTGCCGCGGGCAATACCGTCGGATACGGCAGAATTTATGACTCTCTATCCAATGGGACATTATCCTCAGACGCGTATATTTATTGTTGCAACAAAAATGGAACTACATTATGGGAAAAAAACCATTACTGCCTTGGGAATAACCTTGGAATTGGATACGACCTATTAAAAAACATAATTGTTTTGCCGAACCGTAAATATGCATTTTGTGGCACCACCAGGAATGTCATAAAATCGGGGATATATAGCCAAACGGGCTGGGTAGTAATATTGGATGAGATGGGTATGAAAACAAAAGAATACCTTGTAGATACAGTGAATATTATCAATACACTCACGGAGAACCCAAACCACAATTTAACTTTCGAAGGGTACCAATTTCTAAAAACTCCCAAAATTTCTAGTTTTTTTCAAATCAATCCAACGCAAATAAGCGGAAATAATATCCAATTTGGTGTTTGCACATGGCCCTTTATAAGCTCAAATGCAGCTATAGTTTACGAAGAAATGATTAGGATCGGTCCAAGCTTAGTGAACTACTATGAGGGTTATTTTGGTTACAATTATTTGTTATCGTATGAATACAACTCAGACAATTATTCATATTATATTAAAAATATTGACTTACCCGTAACCTACAATGCAATCAAAGTAAATGCAGATCTCAGTATTACATGTGCCAATGAAAATGGCACTGTTAAATCCATACTCGACGGACAAATTGAATTTTCAATTAACTACGGAATCAAGGCTAACCGTATTTTAAAATTAAAAAAGAATAGAATGCTTATTTCAATTGAAAACACAAATAAAATAGAATTGTACATTACAGACTATACTGGCAAACCATGGGAAAATTAAACTATTTAATTTCAATTTCTTTATTCCTAGTATTGGCATTTACCCATTGCAAGAAAGTCTCTAACAAAAAAGTTGGGGTAAAGATTTATGCTAAATCTGCAATATCAGCAACGCATGTAATTGAAGGTACGGATGGAATCATCAATGTGTGGGGGCCGATCAGAGATTCTGCCACTGGTTATTTTAAAGGGGTGTTTCTCCACAAGTACGATCCACAATTGAATTTAATTAACAAACATGAATTCACCAATGGATTGCAATCCATCAATGCTGTTTACAATCCCAATACGAACGGTTGGTTGCTTTACAATTACGGAGGAACTCCAGCCATATTATACAATTGCGATGCCAACTTAAAGGTCATTTCCCAAGCCTCATTTAAATTTAAAAACAAAACATCCTATTTGTTAGTAACGGATTTGAAATTTGCTAAAAATGGCAATATTTTGGTTGCTTCTAGCTATTTACCCACAGGCAACAATTACAGTGTTACCACAACAGGAATAAGCCGACTTACTGCTGATTTGAATACCATCTGGGACTACAAAGTGCCTTCCTTTTCGACGCCTAGAGGCACAGTCTCTGGAACTCAAAGTTCGCGGATTTCGGAATCCGAGGATGGAAACATATTCGTTTTTGGAAATGCTTTTCTTCCTATTTCTTCCACTTTTTCGTATGATATTTTTATGGGAAAAATTAACAAAAATGGTCAAATGGTATTTCTAAATTCAGAACGATTTAGTACTGACAATAAAATTGTGTATGTCGGTTTAAATCAATCTAGGTTATTGACAATAACCAACGTTTCTGGCATATATCAATTTAATAATTTTGATACCATTTCAGGTAAAATTGTCGGTCAAAATATTATGGGCGCCCAATTGCGATTCGAAGCATTTATGGCTGCATTTGAAGATAGAAATTGTACTCCGTTAAACAAGGAAAGCTTTTGCACACCCGCTATTTCAACAAATACAAACCACGTAAAATTGATGGTGTTTTATTCCAATCTTAGACCGTTCCAAGAATACAATTTGGCCATACCCGCTTTTTACAACATATGGAGCATGGCCAACTGCATCAACCATGACAATAAAATAATCATAGCCATTTCCTATTTTTCATTAAAATCTACACATGACTTTGTTTTGCTAAAAACCAATGAGAGAGGCGAAACCATTGAATGAAATTGAACAACTTTATTAAATTTTGTTTGGTTTAAGTTTTGTATTTTTAGTGAGCTGCAAGAAAACACTACCTTCTGGCGCTGAAAACAGTTCTTACCAAAATGTGAGTTTGTCCAATGCAGTTGTGTTAGACCGCAGAATTTTTCCCCTGAAAGACTCAGGATATATAGGAATTACAGATGTAAATTTTGGAAAATATGTTGATATTCGTGTGCAGAAATTTAACCGCAATAACAAACTGATCTGGGAAATAACATTCGGCAGTCCATTTGACGAAAAGATTAATGCAGTTAAAGAATCTGAAACTGGGGACATATTGTTGGGAGGTTGGTCAAAAGGTTTTGTGCAAAATAAAGATTCACTGCATAGCCATAATGGATCTGCTTCATATATTGTCTTGCTAGATAAAAACGGAAATCTTAAATGGCAAAAAAAAATTATTCCGTTTCTGGCTATATGAATGGTAAATCCTTCGATGAAATACGAGATATAATTTTTACTTCTGATGACCACATTGATTATGGCGGCTTTACAAATGATTTTATTAAGAATGGATTCTTTCTATATACTGCTATGATGGTAAAATTAGGAAATACACCAAAAACAAAATGTCCTATCCCACTGACGACGCCATTCTTAAATCAGTATTTCTTGCTATTAAAGAGGCTACAAAAAAATGGACTATGCCATCAGAAATTGGGGAATAATCCTAAATCAATTTAACCTTATATTTGGATACCTTAAAATGAAACCATAAAAAAGCATTTTACACACTTATTGGGATACTGTCATAATATCAACGCGCGTTTTATAATATTTACAGAAACGAAAAATCAGGAATTGTTATTTTGTGCCCGATTCAAAGATCGTTTTGGGCATAAAAGCCTAGGCTTTTTCAAACAATCTTTGAAAGGGAAATACTAAAAATAACTAGAAAAACCAACTTGCCAGACTGCAGTTGCAGAGGGAGGGTTGCCAAAAAAATCATGGGTGAGTGCGTATCTGTAATTTACTCGAATCACAGTAGTTGGCACTGGCCTGAAACTAATGGCAGGCACAATGGCCTTGTAATCTTGGAATATATTCATTCCGTTCTCCCGCATTTTCCCTTTGTTCCAATCCACATATTCAAAACGACAGGCGGCATTCAAAACTGCTTTGGCCCAGCCCAGCATAGGCTTGCGCAATATGGGTTGTACAACATCCACAAACCCACCTATTTGTCGTTTCCCATAATTCTGGTCATAATTAAAAGGCAATTCCACGGAAACATTCGCAACTTCCCCCACAATATTGGTTTTCGTTTTTTGTATTGTTAAATTCCAATCTATTGCAAATACCGTCGTGGTTCTTTTATTGTCAATTTGCAATCCATCCTCTCTGTATTTGTTGTAAATACCGTGCATGCCAGAAAACCCAATTTCGCCTATATTTTTATTTCGCACAGCAATCCTACCTGTGGATAAGGGTCCTGTTTCATTTTCCTCAAATCTATCTATATTTTCTTTTGATTCCGCCAAAGCAGTTCTCCCCTTGTCGTTGTCAATGATTTTTCCGTCAAAACCGTTGCTCACATAAAATTCATAGGAAAAGCCCCAATTGTTTTTGAATCTCTTTCCCCATACGCCAAAACCGGCATTGCTCCATGTTGCTGGCAACATTTGGGTAGCAGAAATTGGCCTGTCAATAATTTCCCATCTCGGTCCATCATGGTTTTGGTTGAACGCACCAATTGGGTTTAAGATAATTCCCCCTCTTAAAGTAAGCATCGGATGCAATTCGATATCCAAAGCTGCATATTCTAAGGAAATTTCTTTCGCACCATCCTCAAACTCCAATTCACTTAAAAATCGAATTTTACGTGCTATGCTCGCTGCCATAAAAATGGTCATTCTGCGCATTTGAAAAGAAAGTCCTTCTGTTACCCCATCGGTGTTGGACAAAATAGAATTGGCTTCCAAATAACCACCCAAACTTACGGGCAACTTACCCATAACCATAAAGGGTCGGTTGTATACCGCATCGGTATTCATTTTAATTTTAACCGTATCTTGAAATTTGTTCTTGGAAGTATCCCTTTGTGCACTTAAATGACCGATTGTCAAAAAAATACAACAATTAAGTAAGGTGAATATAGATATTTTTTTCATCAAATGTAGTTTTATAGTTTGTTAGGTTTTTATCTGCAGGTGGATTTTGCACTACCCCTCTATTGTCGAAATCGCTGCCATGACAAGGGCAATTTAACATATGACCTGCCACAGTTAACTCGCAACCTTGGTGTGTGCAAAGCATCAATAGCGCAGAATAATCAGTATCTGTGTGTTTAAACAAGCAAATGGGTGTAGGTAAATTTTCTGTCGACACAAGAACAGATTCCCGCAAATAGGGCTGCCCCTTTCTTGTGCCGACAAATTCCAATTTATTTACTGTAATAATTTCTGTGGTTTCTAAATGTTTTGCATAATAGTTGGCGGATGCGCAGGCTTGTAAAAGCACAGAGCTGCCTATACTAGCCAAACAAAGTCCTGAGCATGTTCTAATAAATTCCTTTCTTTCCATTAAAGGCTTTCTAGAAAAGTAATTAAATTGGCCTTATCACCAGAACAAAGCGCAGCATAGCCATCGCTGCTTTTTTTCGATTCACCGCCGTGCAGCAGAATCGCATCATTTATGGAATGTGCCCTTCCATCGTGCATTAAAAAATATTTGCCCCCTTGGGAAACTTTTGACAGACCCAGCCCCCAAAGTGGAGTTGTGCGCCATTCAAAACTTTCCAAATTTCCTTCTGCATATCCATCATCCAAGCCTGGGCCCATGTCGTGCATTAACAAATCGGTATAAGGGTGGATCGTTTTGTTTGCCAAAACTGATAAAGGATGATACCCCGTTTGTATTGTAGAAGTATGGCATTTGTTGCAACCAATTTGTTCAAACAATTGAAAGCCTTTTAGGACATCTGCATTTTGGGTATTTCGCTGAATCGGTGATTTAAAAGTTTGAAGATAGTAAACCAATGAATGCACACTAGAACTTGGTAATTCTGGCTCAGGTACATTGTCCCCGGAGCCTTTTCCTACCAAATAATTATACAAATCATACGAATGAAAATCGGTCGTAATACCCATGTCTTCATGCAACGCATTCACGCTTTGCATTAACATATTTAAATTTCCCGCTTTGCGCCCGAACCTGCCGATGTAGTAGCCTCTAATGTCTTTTACATGCCAAGGCAATGCTTCAAAATAATCGGGTGCTGCAATCCAGTTCGGCTGACCCGATATTCCATCGCCATCTTTATCCAAGGGATCGGACAATACCAACAATGTTGAGTCCTCAACAGCCTCCAAATAACCCAAACCCGTTATTGCGGGTGCAACAAATTTGGTCAGTCCAGTATATCCCATAGGTAAGCTTTCTGCAGGATATCCCGGAAGCGATAAATTTTGTAACTGCGGCCCTCCCATTGCGGTCATAGGATCATAACCTCCTGGTATCTTTTTATTAAATCGTATTAACCCTGTAGACAAATGACCCTTGCCCGCAGCAGCGTGGCAAGTGGCACATGAACTTTGAACATAAATTGGGCCCAAGCCAGTAGAAGCTGTAAAAATTTGATCGAAATGCGCCGCACCTTCCAAAAAAGCCTTGTTCTCTGAGGCAGTTAAACCAGCAATTGGGCCATCCAAGGTTTCATCGTCCTGAACGGGTTTTGGAAATGTTTTTTTACAATTCTGAAAAATCACTGTAACCATGGCAATTGTCAGCGCTGATTTTAAAATTGAAGAACCCAACTTTTTTGAAATCATGCGGCAAAGTTATTTAGAATCTTTCTAAATAAAAAGTGACCAAGGTCAATTTTTTTTACTAACTTTTTACAGTCAAACTTTTTTTCATCCTATTTTTATTTCTATTGCAGGCTACAGCGTTGAAAAACAAGGATTAAAGCTTAGATTCGAAATTGATTCGACAAAAAAGTAAGATTCCGAGATTTGCAATCAACTTCAATTTCCCTATATTTGACACCAACTACCTAAAATACATGCCTATACAAGCAGCTTATATTGGTTTAAACCGCGAAACGAGTGAAAACATCACCAACATGGTGGCCGAGCAATTCAAAGAAGTGATTCTGATTGCTGTAATAGACAATCCGGATAAAAACTTGGAATTGCTAAACCATTTGACTTTGGATTTGTTGTTGATGGATATTGATGATCCCGAAGGTAAAGAGCCAGACTTACTTCATTTGGTGCCTGAAAAATTTGCCCAGCGCACTGTGGTTATTAGCAAAGACCCTTCTAAAGCAGTATCCGCTATGCACAAGGGCATGCTTGATTTTTTAAGCAATCCCTTAGATATTCAAGAATTTAAAGGGATTTTTAAGCATTTTAAAAACTTTCAAGAACACGAACAGAACCAAAACACCATTGTAAATTTTGATCGTATCATTGTAAACAGGCACGACAAAGCCTATTTGCTGGAGCTGGAAAACATCCACTACTTTGATGCAGATGGGCCTTATACAACCATCATGACCTCTGGTGGCAGAAAAATAAGCAGCAGCAAGGCTTTGGGATATTACAAAACTCTGCTGGAACCGAAAAGAAACTTTGTACTGCTGAATCGCAGTGTCATTATCAATATCCAAAACATTAAGGAGATTTTAAAAGACGATGGAGATGGAACCGTTATTATGAAAGATGGTTCTAAAATCGACATTTCTAGGTTGAGCAAAAACCGCCTTCTTCAGATATTGAATGAATTACAGGGAAACAATTTTTAAAAAAAAATACAATTTGTTTAATTTTCATCTATTTTATTTAATTTTCATATGGAAAAATGACCATTCATTAAAAATAAGTGTTGTTTGTATATAATCCTTGGAAAAATTTGAATATTTCATTATCTTCTTTTAGGGGTAAAATTATCCAAAATAGAACTGCCCAAAGCAAGATGGTTTGTCTTATTTTCTTTCTATAAAATACATATCCATAGCGCCTTTATTTTTGGCTTCAACTTTCCCTCTGTATTCGCCGTTAAAAGCAGTTTCAATCAAATTCCAAGCGCTGCCACTCACATTTACCTTTCCAACTTCTCCAGATTGTTCCATTCTTGCGGCGGTGTTTACCGTGTCTCCCCAGATATCAAAAGCAAATTTGGTTTTACCTACAACCCCTGCAACTAAAGCCCCAGAGTGCAATCCAATGCGTGCATTAAAATTTAATTTTTCATCATTTCCCCGACCTGAATTGGCTTGTTTTAAAAAATCTCGGATTTCTATTGCTGCATTTGCCGCACGCAACGCATGATCGTCATAGTGCACTGGCAAACCGCATACTCCCAGCCATGCATCGCCTATGGTTTTTATTTTTTCTACACCGTATTTTATGGCAATTTCATCAAAATTGCGAAAACAATAATCTAGTTCGGCAATCAATACCTCTGGCTCAATGCCTTCGGCAACATTGGTGAAATTTTTAAAATCTGTAAATAAAACCGTTACACTTTCATATCTACGCGGCTTGGCTTTACCTGTTTCTTTCAATTCTTCCGCAGTTTCTTTGGGTAAAATATTCAACAACAATGCATCCGACTTTCCTTTTTCTAGCTCAACCAAATCCTTTTGAGCTTCCAAATCATTTAACACTTTAGCGTTTACCAAGGCAACTGCTGTATAACTAGCTAAACTTTGAAAAAAGTCTGTCAAATGATCAGAAAACGCCTCTATATTATAACTATACAGCGTTAGTGTCCCCAAGTTTAATTCTCCCAAATACAATTCAACACAGGTTACGGAGGCAGGTATATTGCCATTCGAAGTTCTTACTTGCTCATATACATACCTAGAAAAATCTTTGGCATTATCGCCTATTTTGGCAATTCTATGTTGCACAATCACCCATTTCTGAATGCTATTTTCTCCAATTTGGAAAGGGACACTTTGCACATTTTTATCCTTGTTACAATTGTATAATTTGCCGCTTTCTCGAACCCATAACTCCAACTCTGCTAAATCACACGTAGCCTCAATATGCTTATACAACAAACTGGTTATGCTTTCAACATTGAGTGCTTGGGTTATCTGCCGACCCATTTCAGTAAACAGTCTTACTTCCGAACTGCTGCTCTCCGCTTGTCTCACTTTTTCGGTAAGTTTGTCTTTTTGTTCAGTTACCTCAGTTAAACTTTGGCTCTTTGATTTTAAATTCCGTAGTTTTGATAACAATATATTAAAATGGGTTGCCAAACTTAAAAATGGCTCTGTACCATGAAATTCTATGGGAATAAAAGTTTCGTCTGACACAGCCCTTTGCGTCTTTTCAGACAATTCGCGGGCGGTTTTTTGCGACCGGATGATCATGAAAATTGCAACTACAACCAAAGTGGCACCTAGAATGAGAAGAATGATATTCATAATTTTATTGCATTTAACGAAAAAAAAATTAAATTGCCAAATATTTCTACCATTTTCCCAAAATGAATTCCCCAAATTCAAGTTTATCCAATCCTTTTCCAGGACTTAGGGCTTTTGAAGAAAACGAAAGTCATCTATTTTTTGGAAGGACCAAACATTTAAGCGAAATTTTCAACAAATTAGAAACCCACCATTTTGTAGCACTTGTCGGGTCATCTGGTTCAGGAAAGTCATCCCTTGTAAAAGCAGGAATTATTCCCACCTTGGCAAAAGATCCAGATTGGATTCTTACTCGTTTTAGACCGGGAGCCGACCCAATGTTTGAACTTGCTAAAGCTCTCAGTGAAAAATTAGATCCCGGAGTTACCGACTCAGCCTCTTTGTTAAACACTTTGAAAGCCAGCGTGTTTGGAATTGCAGAATTCACCCGCAAATATCTACCTCAAGGAAAAAAATTATTTATCCTTGTAGATCAGTTCGAGGAAATTTTTCGATTTCAAGAATCCTTGGAATCTGAATCGACAAATAAAAATTCCGAATCAGAAAGTTTTAAAAACAGAACCCATTTTATAGATCTCTTGTTGGAAGCTTATAACCAACGCGAAATTGGTATTTATGTAATGCTTACCCTCCGTAGCGATTTTATTGGAGACTGCGATATATTCTTTGGTCTTCCAGAAGCTATGAATAATGGCCAATATCTAATTCCGCGGTTAAGAAAAGATGAACTTGAACAAATTATTAATGGCCCAGTTCATTCTGCCGGAGGCAAGATAGCTCCCCGATTGGTTCAGCGATTAATTGGTGATATTGGGGGCAGTCAAGAACAATTGCCTGTGCTGCAGCATGCATTAATGCGCACTTGGGAAAATTGGGAACCTACGGCAAATAGCGGACAACCCATTGATATAGACAACTATTTATCTACAGGGGGAATTGAACTCGCCTTAGACAACCATGCAGAAGAAGGTTATGGAAGTTTAAACAATTATGAAAAGCCACTGGTAAGTCGCATTTTTAAGTGCATAACCACAAAAACCTCAGACAATAGAGGCATAAGGCGACCCATTGCTGTAAAACAGATTATGACTGTAGTTGGTTGCTCCGAAGCGGAATTGTGGAAAGCGGTTGCTCCATTTAGAAAAGAGCAAAGGGGATTTTTATTGCCTACGGAAAAGGTCAAAGTTTCAGAAAACAGCATACTCGATATTTCTCATGAAAGTTTGATGCGAAATTGGAAGCGCCTAAATGCATGGGTGGACGAAGAGTATGAATCGTCAAGTTTTTACCGCAGATTGGCCGAGAGTGCACAATTGTATACCGACGGAAAAACAGGCCTGTGGCGAGACCCAGATTTGCAGATTGCTGAAGGATGGAGAGACAAGCAAAAACCAAATATCAACTGGGCATTGTTATATGACCCAAATTTTGAGTTATCGATGCGGTTTTTGGATGAAAGTTTGGCAGAAAAAAAACGAATGCTCGCCGAAAAAAAAAGACGCAGTTTTATTTCTAGGGCAGCTATAGCTTCCTTTTTGGCAACAAGTGGGGTTCTATCATTGTGGGCTTTTAGAGAAAGGAATGCGGCGGAAGTAAACGCAGGTTTGGCCTTAATTCAACAAAAAGAAGCAGAAAGCCAAGGCAAATTGGCACTTGAACAATCTGCAATAGCGACCAAACAAACTTCCATTGCCCAGGGTAATCTTGCCATTGCAGAAGTGCAGAAAAAAGAGGCGGAAAAACAAAAAAACATCGCAGAAAACAATTTAAAAGAAGCTGCCTTGCAAAAAGAACTCGCCATAGCATCAGAACACAAAGCCAACGAGCAACGTAATATTGCAGAGAATGAAAGAATTTTAGCTGTTCGCCAAACAAAAATTAGCGACAGTCTGCGCATATCCGCCTTGGCTTCGGAAAAACAGGCGAACAGATTGCGTCTGCTTGCACTAGCAGACAACTTGGCCAATAAAAGTTTACAATTAAAAGAAGGTGAACAAGATGCAGAAATCAAACCTTTGATTGTATTGGAGGCATACCGCATATTGCAAGAAAATGGCGGCAACACCAGGGATCCACAATTGTTAAACGCCTTTTTATCTGCTGAATCCGCCGCTGGAATTTATATAAAACCCATTTCGGCACATACTAATTTGGTTCGAAGCATTTGCTATTTAGGACAAAGTTCAAAATTGGCAAGTACTGGAGATGATGGAAATGTATTTGTTACAGAGGACAACATATCTACCCTGTTGTTTCACAAAGAAGAAATTTTGAGCAACATTGCTTCTGATGCAGATGCAAAATACATTGTATGTAGCGGGGAGAATAGTCCAAATTTTTCAATTTACTTCACTCCTACAGAATCTGCGTCTAAGATAACGCAAATAAAAGAGGCGCATTCCGCTGAAATTACGGGATTGTCATTGGTTCACGACAATTTGATAAGCGTATCATTAGATAAACAGTTAAAAATCAGAAAGATAGGAAATTTAAATGCCACGATTGCCAGTTATACATTGCCTGATCAAATTATGGCACTGGCCTCAAATCATAAGTCTGACTTGGTTTATTTGGTTTGCGAAAACGGAAATTTGTATTCTTTCAATACCCTCCAAGTTGACAAAGCTCCTGTGTTAATTTCTATTTTAACAAAAGGGAAACCCAATTCGTTGAGCTTATCTCCAGATGAAAAAACCATTGCCATTGGCACGTATGAAGGCAATGTGCTTTTGTTTAACACCCAAACTAAAACTGTGAAAAACAACCTCAAACACCATGAATCTAAAGTTACTTCTTGTGATATAAATGCGGCAGGTTTTTTAATTTCAAGCAGTTTAGACCAAACCCTAAAAATGACGGATTTGCAAGCCCCGGATGCATTGCCGCTGGTACTTATGGAAAGGGCAGAATGGATTTATTCGGCAAAGTTTAATTATACAGGTGCCATTGCAACCACCGGTGGAAAAGCCAAAGAAATAAAAAGTTTAAATATTTCAATTCAAGAATTGAGAGACAATTTGTTAAAAGCGGCAAAGCGAAATTTAACAGAAGAAGAGTGGATTCGTTATATTGGCAAAGACATTCCCTATCATAAAACAATCAGCGATTAAAAGCGGCTTCCAGTTTTTTGGAAATAGCTTCCCAACTAAAATTTTTGCGAATTGCGGCTCCACCAAGCGACGCTACTTCTGCCCTGTATTCCGGTTCAATGATCAACCTTATCGTTGCGTTGATAAAATCTTCTTGGGTTTCAGCCAAAATTGCGCCTTCCCCACTCTGAATGCCCAAACCCTTAAAACCTACCTTTGTGCAAACCACGGGAATCCCCATTGCCATGGATTCTAAAACTTTATTTTGGGTGCCAGCACCAAATCTTAATGGAGCCACCACTACATGGGCTTTTGCATATTCTTCGGATAAATCTGGAACAAACCCGGTGATTTCAATGTCCTTTTGCGCCAAATTTAAAACCGACAAAACAGGTCTTTGTCCTGCAATAATCAATTTCACACCTGGAATTTTTTGTCGAATTGCAGGAAAAATGGAATGGCAAAAATATTCAACGGCATCTACATTTGGAGCATAATCCATATTGCCGGTAAACAAAATTCGCCCTTGCTCATAAGGCACACCCTTTCGCGGGTAAAAGGTGTCCGTATCCACCCCATTGGGCAGTACGTCAATATTGGCACCCGTATTTTGGGTTAAATATTGTCGATCCTCTTGGCTGCAAACCAGATTCAGAGAAAATTGAGGCAATATTTTTTTTTCATATCGCAGCAAACGACGGTATTCCATTTTGGCAAATTTTCGCATCCACCAAGTTTTTGCATTTTCACTGCGCCTTAACCAATACAAGCTAAAAGCATCGGGCAAATCGAGTATGCATTTAGATGTCTCCTTATTTTCAAAAAACTGAGCCATTCGCAAATGTTGAATATGGATGGCATCGTAATTTCCCAATTGGATGGTTTTATTTAATTTTTTTTGAAATTTTCGAGAACTAAAATAGGCCACTTGCAATGGTTTAATGCCTATAAATCCAACAATTGTATTTAAAAAAGCTTTCCATTTGGGTAAAGAAACCAGAGTAACTTCACCAAAAAAATCACCTAATTTTTGGGCATAATTTAAGTCTTCTTTGCTTTCCGCAATGGTAATAATATCAAGTTCATGGCTTACTGACAAACGATTTGCCAAATTCCATATTTTCAATTTATCGCCCCTAAAAGGTGGATAAGGAACCCTATTTGCAACAAACAACACTTTCATTTTTATTCGTGCGATGAAAACCGCTTGGCAAAAATAGCGTAGTTTTGCGGCTTACAACATGTTTGAGCCCAGTATACGAATCGGTGAGATCGTGGAGTCTGAAACTCTCGCCATGACAAAGAAAGCCCGTGAACTTAAAGAAAGCGGGAAAGATATCATCAGTCTTAGCATTGGAGAACCCGACTTTGATACGCCATTGCACATATGCAAGGCGGCTTTTGAGGCCTTGAAAGAAGGACAAACCCATTACCCTCCAGTTTTGGGAACAGTTGCCTTAAGAGAAGCCATTTGTCGCAAACTCTTGCGCGAAAACAATTTAAGTTATACTCCAGATTGTATTATCGTAAGCAACGGTGCCAAACATAGTATTATTAATGCTGTGCTTAGTATCGTCAATCCAGGTGACGAAGTAATTGTTCCTGCACCTTACTGGGTCAGTTATCCAGCTATGGTAGATTATGCAGGAGGGGTAACTGTGGAAGTGGGTGCAGGAATTGAACAAAATTTTATTCCAAAAGCAACTGATATTGAAAAAGCAATTACTTCCAAGACCAAACTTATTATTTTTTCATCCCCAACGAATCCGAGTGGTTCTGTTTGGTCAGAGAAGGACCTAGAATCCATTGCATCTGTATTGCGAAAATATCCTAATATTTTTATCATCAGTGATGAAATTTATGAAAAAATAAATTTCAAAGGCACCCATTGCAGCATAGCCAATATGGAGAGTATGAAGGAAAGAACTGCGGTGGTGAATGGAATGTCGAAAGGTTATGCAATGACGGGTTGGAGGATTGGCTATTTGGCTGGGCCAAAATGGCTAGTAAATGCCTGCGAAAAAATGCAAGGGTTATTCACCAGCGGCGCCAGTTCAGTTTCGCAAGCAGCAAGTATAGCCGCTTTAGAAGGGCCGCAAGAACCTGTAGAAGACATGCGTCTTTCATTTTTAAAACGACGTGACTTGCTTTTGGGTCTTTTGAAAGAAATTCCTGGTATGAAAACCAATACACCAGATGGTGCGTTTTATGTTTTCCCAGATATTTCCTATTATTTCGGCAAATCCTACAATGGCAAAACCATTCATAATGCAGAAGAATTGTGTTTTTTTTTATTGGATGAGGCTGGTGTTGCCACAGTTAGTGGCGCAGCATTTGGAATAAAAAACTGCATACGCATTTCTTATGCCACCGACGAAAACAGCATAAAACTAGCCATTGAGAGGTTAAAAAAGGCATTTGCTTTATTAACTTGATAAAAACTCCCCTTTAATTAGTAAACCCATGAGTGCATTTGATTTTGAAAGCTTGTTCCAAAAATTTAATGGATTAAAAGTTCTAATAATTGGCGACGTTATGGTAGACAATTATATTTTAGGAAAAGTAGATAGGGTTTCTCCCGAAGCGCCGGTGCCAGTGGTTGATGTTCAAAAATTTGACTCCCGTTTAGGCGGAGCTGGAAATGTGGCCCTTAATGTATTGGCCATGGGCGCCAAACCTGTTCTTTGCTCCTGTATTGGCGAAGACAAAGAGGGTCAAGATCTTTTGGATTTGCTAAAATCTTTGGGACTATCGGATTCCGCAATTGTAAGGAGTGCCAAACGAAAAACCACAACCAAAACCCGCATTATTGGCAATAACCACCAAATTGTGAGAATAGACCATGAAATTACCGGTGACTTAGATAGTATTGATGCCTTTATTCTTGAACAACATTTTGAAAGGGAATTGGAAAATACCGATGTGGTAATTATGGAAGACTACAACAAAGGGGTTTTAAATGCGGTCAATATTGAACGCTTAATAAAAAAAGCCAAATTGCGCAAAATTCCAGTGGTTGTAGATCCCAAAAAAGCCAACTTTTTACTCTATAAAGAATCCACGCTGTTTAAACCCAATTTAAAAGAAATTAAAGAAGGGTTAAAATTGGATTCAGATTTAAAAGATTTGACAAATCTTAAAGCTGCAGTAGAAATCTTAGATACTGTCTTGAAAGCAGATATATACATGGTTACGATGAGTGAAAGTGGCGTATTTGTCAAATCAGCATCGGAGGAGCACCACATGCCGGCTCACATTAGAAATATAGCCGATGTGAGTGGCGCAGGAGATACGGTTGTTAGCATTGCAGCATTGTGCATAGCGTTGCATACACCATTGCGCACCATGGCTGAATTAAGCAATTTGGCAGGGGGCTTGGTTTGCGAAGAAACAGGGGTGGTTCCTATACATAAGGATAGACTTCTCCAAGAAGCAAAATCACTCTTGTAAAACCAATTCATCCGTAAAATTTAAAATGTACTAGAATTGGATTTGCCAATTCTAGTACTAGTGCTGCTTCGCCTTAATAAGAAACTATGCGTCAACATTCTACAACTTTGGTGCTGCAATTGTTCGAATTTGAGTTAAACCCATAAAAAAACCGTTCTTGAAATCAAGAACGGTTTTTTTATGGAGGCTATAATTAATTATCTCAATAAAGTAATGGTGCCATCGAACTTGAAGAGTTTATCTTCAAATGATGTAAGTTCAACGCGGTAGACATAAACGCCTTGTTGGCAGTCTTGATTGCTTGTTTTACCATCCCAACCAATTGTAATGTCGTCTGTTTCCCACATTTTTGCTCCCCAACGGTTGTAAATTCTAATATTGGCCGTTTTGTAATTCTGCGCCGAAATCATAAATACATTGTTGCGTGGCAATCCTGCTCCGTCTGGGGTAAAAATATCTGGTATGAAGACAATGATATCTGGACCAACATGCACGAATTGGGTGGTGGTATCCAAACATCCAAAATCACTCTTGGCAATTAAGGTTATTAGATATGTGTTGGTGTCTTTGCCGTAAGACCAGCGCGGGGCAACTTGGGTACTGGTATCTTT